>NVXB01000005.1 GCA_002746425.1 Hyphomicrobiales bacterium
TCATGGGTGTGAATGCCCAAATGATCGCCGGGCACGTGGTTTTGAACATCCAGAACGATTTTACGAATTTCAGAAGGCAGCGTGCCGCCATTGGTGTCGCACAGCACCACCCAGCGCGCACCAGCAGCATAGGCCGTTTTGACCGTCGCCAGCGCATATTCGGGGTTGGCTTTGTAGCCATCGAAGAAGTGCTCGCAGTCCAGCAAAGCCATTTTGCCGGCTTTGACAGTGGCCTTGATCGAGGCATCGACCCCGTCCAGATTTTCCTCATTGGTACAGCCCAGCGCAACACGCACATGATAATCCCAGGCTTTGGCAACAAAACAAACGGCATCGGATTCAGAGTTGATCAGCGCTTGCACGCCGGGGTCATTTTCCACTGAGCGCCCAGCACGGCGTGTCATGCCAAATGCTGTAAAAATCGCTTTTTTGGTGCGTTTTTTGTTGAAGAACTCGGTGTCAGTCGGGTTGGCGCCGGGGTAGCCACCTTCCACAAAATCAATGCCCAGCTCATCCAGCATGGATGCAATCTGGATTTTGTCTTCCAGGGAAAAATCAATACCAGGGGTCTGCTGGCCATCGCGCAGTGTTGTGTCAAACAGATAGAGGCGTTCTTTACTCATCGCGGTTTACCTTCGGCTTCCAGTCAGTCGTGTCGTGGTCGGGGTGTTGATAGCTGATAATGGTTTTCATAAATGCGTCTTCAGTGCTGTGCTCTTCATGTTCTCGAAAAGGCAGAGCGTGAAGCGTATCGACAAATGCCAGCTTGTCGTTTCGGTTTACCTGCACAGTTGGCGTGGCAATTGTAGGATCATCCAGCGCGCCAATAGCAACTTCCTTGTCGCCGCCCCAATCATAGGTAAGCGGGGTTCCGCAATCACCGCAAAAACCACGTTTTACCTTGTTGGAGCTGTTAAAAATCTTGGGCGCTCCGCGTGTCCATTCCAGCCCTGTAGCTGTTACCAACGGGCCATAAAACCCGCCAAACGCCTTTTGGCACATGCGGCAATGGCAAATCGATGGATTGCCCAGCTCAGCAACACGAAAGCGCACAGCGCCGCATTGGCATCCGCCGGAAATGGGATCACTCATTTTTTAGGTTCCCATTTGGTAGTTCGGCCCTTACTCTCAGGATCTGGCATATCTAGCAGCTTTATCCCTTCTTCCAACAAATTAGCTCTGATTTCATCGGCACTAGCCCAGTCTTTGGTCTCTATTTGCGTCAATCGCCGTTCAATTCTCTTGAATAAGTCTATAGGGGCCGCTTGAATTTCTTCAATGGTTACAGTGTTATTCGCGTATCTTGCATTTGCTGAAATATTTAAATCCGCATCTGCGCCAGATATTTGAAGATGCCCTGTCTCAACTTCAAGCACGTACGCTTTTGGAATATGTATCCCAAGCAGATTGGCAGCGCCCAACAGTTTTTCGCAAGCGATAATAGACCCAGCTTCATCACTATGTTGGCACGCCCGAGCTTCGTCGTAGTACCTCATCATTAAACGAACACAATGATCTGTTTCCAGATCATTTGAAAGTAATTCTATAAATTGATTATCTGGTTTCGGGACAAGATCAATATGATGAAAATCTCCTAGCAACCGTCTCCATTTTGTATGAATAACTTCCGCTTCGTGAAGCCTTGTGGTGGTCCAATTGATTGGCTTCCGGTATCCCGTCATCAACATCGCCAGGCGCAGTACTTCACCAGGCCAGCGACGCCCACCAAAGACATTGGTTTCCAACAAATCATGAATGGTAATGAAATTGCCGACGGATTTCGACATTTTTTCGCCCTCAACCTGCACAAATCCGTTATGCATCCACACATTGGCCATCACATCAGTGCCATGCGTGCAGCGCGATTGGGCAATTTCATTTTCGTGGTGTGGGAACGTTAAATCAATACCGCCGCCATGAATGTCAAAGGTCTTGCCCAGATGCTTCTCCGCCATGGCCGAACATTCAATATGCCAGCCAGGACGGCCAGGCACAGTAATGCCCGCAGGCGAATCCCAGGAAGGCTCGCCTTCTTTGGAAGGCTTCCACAACACAAAATCCATTTGGTTGTCCTTGTAGGGCGCATAATCCACCCTTGCTCCGGCAATCATATCTTCCAGCGACCGATTGGAGAATTTTCCGTAATCGGGCATCGACGCCACATTAAACAGTACATGATCCGCTTTGACGTAGGCATGTTTATTGGCAATGAGCTTGTCGATCATATTGCGCATTTCAACGATATGATCGGTCGCGCGCGGCTCTACACTTGGCAGCAACACGCCCAGAGCGGCGATATCCTTGTGGAACTGTTTTGTGGTGCGCTGGGTCACCTCGCCAATTGAGACGCCCTCCTTTGCGGCGCGGGCATTAATCTTGTCATCAACATCGGTGATGTTGCGCACATATTTGACGTGATCTTCGCCGTAAACATGGCGCAGCAGCCGGAACAACACATCGAACACGATGATCGGCCGCGCGTTGCCGATATGGGCATAATCATACACCGTGGGGCCACACACATACATGCGCACATTGTTCGCATCGATGGGCGCGAACGGCTCTTTGGTGCGTGTCAGCGTGTTATAAAGCCTGATTTCTGGCTGAATGCTCATTGGTCGTCTTCCTACATGACAAAACGGTGCGTCGCCGGTCTCGCGATGCTGCTTCAATATGTTGGAAGAAGGCACGTGCGGACCAGCGGGCGTTAGCCGCTAATAATAATTCCGCAAATACAAACAGGCCGTGAAGCCATGGTGTTTTTAATCGTGCTCATGGCTTTACCTAAGGCGCTTTACCGCAAAGCGTCAAGTCTCAATTGGTTGTTTTGAATCTGAACTGAATCTGAACAGCGCTRTCAGCATTGGTTCAATTRCCAAGGYCTATTGTTGGCGCACAGTTGAGAAAAGGGGTTTGAAATGTCACGCTTTGTATTTGCTATATCTTGTTGCATGATCTTGTTGAGCAGCGCATTTGTCATGGCGCAACTCGATGGGCCTGCAAATTTTTCRGAAATAATATACGCAAGCAGCGATCTTGATGCCTGCATGAAAACCCGYAATTTCTGCGGTAAAAGATAGTTTTAACCGTAAAACATCCAATTTTACCGGACATCCGCGCGGAATATTTGCGATTGTAACAATATACGATGAAATATTACACAGAATTTACAATCTCACGGCGAACTGACTGTTGAGGTTTTGCGTAACGCAAGGTAAACAATTTTCTGAATTAATTGCGGATAGACGGCGTCGATCTCCATGGTTTTTGAACACAAACACTTAAAACAGCCTATGCGTTTAGCAAARCGCCTGGGCCTTGTTGTGTTCTCAATGACGCTGGCTGGCAGTTTTGCTGAAAACGCCTATGCCCAATCCGCSCTTTGCTACGATCTKGAATCCCGGTTAAATGCACTAACCAATGGCGGCGGTGTTTCCAATAATCGTACGTCTAACCGCAGTGCTAAAGCCATTCAAAAACAACGCTCTCAGCTTGCGTCGGCCAAAAAGAAGGCCCGGCGTGCGGGCTGTAAAACTGGCGGCATTCGGCTGTTCCAAAAACGCTCCTGCAAACGTTTCAGCAAAACTGTTCGGCAAATGGAGCGCAATTTACGCAAATTGAAAAGCGCTGGCAGGCGCACAACTGTGCGACCCCGTAATACAAGGCGCAAGAGAGAGGATTTGATCCTGGCTCTTGGCCGTAACCGTTGCGGCCTTGAGTATGAGCGCGTTTCGACCCAGTTTGATAACCGCCGCAGTTTCCTGTTTGGCGGTGGCCGCAAGGATTTGTTTGATACCTTTGATCAAAGTGGCTATGGCAGCTATCACACGGTTTGCGTGCGCAGTTGCGATGGTTACTTCTTTCCCATCAGCTTCACCACATCGCGAAGCCTGTTCCAGCAAGATGAGGCGATTTGCAAGGCTAAGTTCCCCAACAATGATGTAGAACTGTTTTACCACCGCCAAGGCATCACCAATGCGATGGAAACGGCGATATCAGTATCCGGCGAGGCCTATGCATCGATGCCCTACGCCTTCAAATACCTTGAGGCCTACCATCCAACTTGTAAATTTGACCATGGGCGCGGTGGGCGCGTTGTGAACTCGGCAGCTTTAACCGGCAAAATTCTATTTGTGGAACGCTCGGCGCAACCTAAAATCATCAAGATGAGCTTTGGCCTCAACGGGCCCGTTCCGGTACGCCGCCCCGTATTGGGGCTTGATCCCGAAACCAGCATGAACCTTGTTGGCAATTTTCAGCCCAAAGCCCTGCCCATCCCGACAGTTTTGGTCAGCAACCCTTTGATCAAGGATGGTCAGCGCGTCAAGCTAGTCGGGCCAGAACAGTTTTTCGGCCAATCAAAGGCAACAGTTTTGACAAGTCTGGGCCAGACGCGGATCCAGTAATTGCCTTTCGCAGCGGCATAAACAGGCTTTTGCCTTTACGCCCGGTATCGGCCTTAACCGCAGTTGTCCAAGCCTTCCAGCTGGTTTCATCCCATGGCTCTGCTGGCAGAGAATTTGCAGCGGCAGTAATCATGTCGCGGTCTTCGGCATCGATCAGCGGTGTAATCTCGCCAGCCACCACATCATTCCACTGGCCAAGCTCAGTTACCTTGGACAGATTGCCCTTTGTGGCGTTCCAGAATTGCTCACCATCGACGCCCTCAGGAATGCTCACACGGTCCGCGATGACCTCATAAGGCATGTCGTGAATGAGTTTTGAATTGAGGCCTTCCAGCTCCGCCACATCAAAGCGCGCTGGAGATTTGGAGACCTTGAGCGGGTCAAATCGGCTGGCCAGATCTGCGATATCAGCAATGGCTTCCACTGGATCGGACGTACCGATCAGGCTGGCGAGAGATGAGACAGCCATGGCTTCAAAACCATCTTCGCGCAGGCTTTGCAGGCTGAGCGAGCCAAGGCGTTTTGACAGCCCTTCACCTTCTGATCCGGTCAGCAAATTGTGATGGCCAAAGGCTGGCGGCGTGTAGCCAAGCGCGTTGAAAATCGCGATCTGTGCACCAGTGTTGGTGATGTGATCTGCGCCGCGAATGACATGGGTAATGCCAAAAGCCTCATCATCAATGATGGAGGGCAACGTATAAAGCCAGCTGCCATCTTCGCGGATCAGAACAGGATCGGACATCGAGCCTAAATCAACAGTTTGCTCACCGCGAAACACATCATCCCAATGCACTTCGGTGCGCTCAATATTTGACACATCGCCGGAATAGTTCGGCAGCAAAAAACGCCAATGCGGCTTTCTGCCCTGCGCTTCCAGCTCGCTGCGCTCTTCATCGCTTTCTTTCAAGGCAGAGCGATCATAGATCGGCGGCAAGCCACGGGAGCGCTGGCGCGAGCGGCGGCGTTCCAGCTCATCTGCGGTTTCAAAGCAAGGGTATAGCAGCCCCTTGGCTTTCAGCTCATCGGTGACTTTTTGATAATCAGCAAAGCGGGCAGATTGTTTTTCCACCCGGTCTGGCTCAATGCCAAGCCATGCCAAGTCTTCGGAAATGCCAACAGCATATTCTTCCTTGGAGCGCGCCTTGTCGGTGTCATCAAAGCGCAGCACAAACTGGCCGCCATTATGCTTTGCGAACAGCCAGTTATACAGCGCTGTGCGCGCATTGCCGATGTGAATACGCCCGGTGGGTGACGGGGCGAAACGTACGATTGGAGCACTCATGAGGGCGCGAATTCCTGTCTTTTACTAAAAGCTTTTGAGACGCCAAAAAGCATTACTGTGACCGTAATGCAATAGAGCGCCATGGTTTGAAACTGGGTTTCCAGCGTTATGCCAACATCTATCAGCCCGCCGACAACACCAGGGCCAAGCGCGCTGAACAGCACCATCAACGCAACAATCAGCGAGCGAATAGCGCCCAAATGCTTGACGCCATAGAGCTCTGGCCACAAGGCGCCAAACAGGGTGTTGAAACCRCCRCCRCTAATGCCRAACAAAATCATCACCACGGGAATGATATAGGGGCTGTCAAACTGGGCAAGAATGGTAAGCGCGATTGACGTAGGTATCAGAAAAAACGGTAAAATCAATTTTGCACTATAGCGATCGACCAACGAGCCCATAATGAGCGAGAAAATGATGGTGGTGACGGCAAAAAGCGATGCCCCACTGGCGAACCAGGCCAATTGCCAGCCCTTGGTCTCCACCAGATAAACCTGATGAAAGAACACCGAGGTGCCCATGAAGGGCGGGGCCAGAAAACCCATCGATGTTAGCCAGAACAATTTGTCGCGCAATACTTCCGAACGGTTCCATTGGCNGGGCTGTGGGCCATCGCGCTCTATAATTTGACCCTGCGGTTGCCGGTTGGAACTAAGCAGAATGAACAGGCTGGGAATGGCGATGATAACCAGCAAAACRGCGAAAATCTGCCATGTCGTGCGCCAATGCATATAGCCAAACATGGTGACCACTGTAATCGGCAAAATGGCTTCACCGATTTGTTGCCCAATGGAGGTGATGCTAACGGCGCGGCCGCGCTGGCGCTCAAACCAGCGACCCATGGCCGTCATTGCCACGTGGGTCATCATGCCCTGCCCGAAAAACCGTAGCAAAAAGATGGCCAGAACAAGCGATGGCAACGACCATGAAATGGAGATGGCGATACACGCAATTGTCACGCCGACAAGCGACGCTACGCCAATTTTGCGCGGGCTGTGATAATCCACCACCTTGCCGATAACGGCCATCAGCACGGCGCTGGCGAGTGTACCCACCAGATAGAGACCGCCAAACTGGCCGTTGGTCAGATCGAACTCGGCACGGATATGGCCGCCAAACAGCGCGATGAAAGACGTCTGGCCAAAGGTCGACGAAAACGTCATCAGCATACCGGCAGAAAGCCAGGTCGCATTTTGCCGCATAAATGCAAGCATGCACTTTACCTTCCAACAGGTTTGGACACCGAACTCAAGGCTATGAGTTCGCCAAATTTTGAATCATTTGAATCGGTTAGGAGCGATCCCTGAACCGATTTGTAATTGGGTAACGCCGGTCACGGCCAAAGTTTTTGGCGGTGAGTTTGATACCAGGGGCGGCCTGGCGGCGTTTGTATTCAGCTATGTAGAGCAAATGTTCGATACGCTCCACCGTGGCGCGTTCATGGCCACGATCAACGATGTCGGACACCGACATTTCTCTTTCTACCAGTGATTCCAGGATATCGTCCAGTGCCTCGTAAGGCGGCAGGGAATCCTGATCGGTCTGGTTTTCGCGCAGTTCGGCGGTCGGGGCTTTGGTCAGAACATTGACGGGAATGACCTCACCGCCCGGACCTTGCACCCAATCTGGGCAATTGGCATTGCGCCATTCGCACAAATCATAGACCTGAATTTTATAGATATCCTTGATGGGGTTAAAACCACCATTCATATCGCCGTAAAGCGTTGCGTAACCCACTGATACTTCGGATTTATTACCGGTTGTTACCAGCATTGGCCCAAACTTGTTGGAGACCGCCATAAGTATGGTTCCACGCGTGCGCGATTGCAGATTTTCCTCGGCAACGCCGCTTTCGGTGTCCTTAAACAGCTCACTCAGTGCGCTATGAAAACCTTCTACCGGTTCGGAGATGGGCACAATGTCATAACGAACACCCAGTCGCTCCGCGCAAGCCTTTGCATCTACAAGGCTTTCTTGCGACGTGTAGCGATAAGGCATCATCAGACAGTGCACCCGGTCGCTGCCCAAAGCATCAACAGCAATCGCGGCGCAAATGGCGGAATCAACACCGCCGGACAGGCCAAGAACAACCGATTTAAAACCGTTTTTATTGACATAATCCCGCAGGCCCAAAACGCAAGCCTGCCAATGCGCGCTGAGCAAATCAGGCAGCGGCTCAAGGTCCAGTTTTTCTGGCACCCACACGCGCTGGCCACCCTCACCATCGCTTAAAGTAAGCTTGATGGTGCGAATTTCTTCTTTGAACTGAGGCATTTGCAGGCAAAGTGTGCGGTTTCCTGACAGCACAAACGAGCCACCATCAAAGACCAGTTCATCCTGCCCGCCAAGCTGATTGGTGTAGACAATCGGTAAATCTGTCTCGACAATGCGTTGCACCATCACTTGCTGGCGCAGCTCGGCTTTATCGTTCCAATAGGGCGATCCGTTGGGCACCAGCAGCATTTCTGCGCCRGTYTCCATCAGGCATTCGCACAYCTCATCGTTCCAAGTATCCTCGCAAATGGGRATACCAAGGCGAATRCCGCGAAACGAGATCGGGCCAGGCATGGGGCCAGCGGTGAACAGGCGYTTTTCRTCRAAGGTGCCGTAATTGGGYAGATCMACTTTAAAACGCACGCCCTGCACTTTGCCTTCATCCARCACGGCAAYGGCRTTGTRTAGSCCTTCATCYYSCRTCCATGGTGTACCGATGACAACACCGGGRCCRCCATCATCGGTGTCCTTGGCCAATTCCTCGACAGCYTTCATGCAGGCRTCRATAAAGGCYGGCTTTTTGACCAGATCTTCTGGCGGGTATCCGCAGATGAACAATTCGGTCAGCAGCAGCAAATCTGCGCCTTGCTCATGCGCGGTCGCACGGGCTTTTCTGGCAAGTTCAAGATTGCCGGCAATATCACCCAAAAYRGGGTTGAGYTGTGCCAGCGCAATGCGGAATTCTGTGGGAGATTTAACTGTCATACTCCCCTTTAACGCGGGAACGATAAACCGTCTATCCTGTTTGCGCGTTTGGGCGCAATGAGTTGCCCTATGCGGCAGTTTTGAAACGGTACATATCCATCATCAACGCGCCAAATTGCTCAGAACTGTGCAGYCTTTTCCCAATTGAGTTGTTGCCAGCCGCACCAAGCGCGACAAAAAGCGRCAGGAGATGCTCATCSGTYGGRTGGTTTTTGRCYGCRTGCGGTGCGTTGTCGCGGTAGTTCAGCAAAGCCTCAACATCGCCMTTSGCAAGCTTGGTTTCGATCCAATCGGCAAACTCAATCACCCAATCGGCTGCTTTTTGATATCTGTCGGCCATGCCGTGGGGCGTGAAAATGGCTTGTAAATTATGCGTCAGCGAKCCGCTGCCAATGACCAGAACATTTTCGGCGTTTAATGGCTGTAAGGCCTGCCCTATCTGGTAGTGATGCTTTGGACCAAGATGCGGCTGAACCGACAAGGTGACGACGGGTATGTCGGCATCGGGCAGCATCAGCGCCAAAGGCACCCACGTGCCATGGTCAAAGCCACGCTCGACCAAATCTGCCTCAATGCCAGCATCGCGCAGCAAATCGCCAATGTGGCGCGCCAAAACAGGGTCGCCGGGCGCTGGATAGATGATTTCTCTCAATTTGGGGTCAAAACCGCCAAAATCGTAAATCATCTCTGGATTTTTGGCGACAGACAGGGCTGGCCTTTGCGTCTCAAAATGGGCCGAGACCATTAGAATGGCTTTTGGCTTTGCCATTTTGGGACCAAAAGTGGTCAGAAACTCTTTTACCTCTGAGGGGTGCAGGCCTAAATCTGGCGCGCCATGGGAAACAAATATGGGAGATTGCATTTGCCTAGCCTTATTGGTGTGTTGGCACCAAACATAGGCCTGCTTAAAGGCGATCCCAAGACCTGAACCGAATACACATCGTCAACTAATCAGAAACAATGAAATTGTATTGGGTCGTTCAAATGTCATAATAATCTGATTTTTCTTCGGTATAGATGTGTTTTTCCATCTGCAAACCAGTTGGCGTATCGATGCAGCCCATGAAAATGGAGACCCGCTCGACGCCATCCATTTTCCAAAACATCAAAGACCCACAATCAGCGCAAAACCCGCGTTCTGCATGATCCGTTGCGCGCCACCAGATGAGCTTGTCCGAATTGCCAAGCTCAAAATTCTCTCTGGGCACGCTGGTTGCAGCAGTAAAATGGCCAGATTGGCGGCGACAACTCTCGCAATGGCATGCGATTGGTTGGCGAAATGGGCCGCGCAAAGTTGCTGTTACCGCGCCACAAGCGCATTTGGCATTAAGAGTTTCAGGTGGCGTATTGGACATGGTTTTCTCCCGTAGCGAAACCCGATTGTGATGGTTTCAGCCCAAATCTGATAGTGCCCTTACGACATCCAGGCAATAAAAAACGCCCGTCGCGATGGCAACGGGCGTCTTTGAATTTTTAGTCGATGACTTGCTTATTCAGCAGCATCGCTGGCAGCAATGGCAATACCATTACGCTTGCGATTGAGACGATCCGCCACCAGGAACGCAAGTTCCAGAGCCTGATTGCCATTCAAACGCGGATCGCAATGGGTGTGATAGCGATCTGACAAATCTTCATCAGTAATCGCCCGCGCACCACCGGTACACTCAGTCACATCCTTGCCAGTCATCTCGATGTGGATACCACCGGGATAGCTGCCCTCAGCTTCGTGCACATCAAAGAAGGCATTCACTTCGCCAAGAATACGGTCGAATGGGCGCGTTTTATAGCCCGTAGCGGCCTTGATGGTGTTGCCATGCATTGGATCACAAGACCACACAACAGAGCGGCCCTCGCGCTGCACTGCACGCACCATACGCGGCAGATTATCGAGCACTTTATCGTGGCCAAAACGGGCGATAAGCGTGATACGACCAGGCTCATCATCCGGGTTGAGAATATCGAGCAACTTGATCAGCTCTTCCTCATCCAGCGATGGACCACATTTAATGCCGATCGGGTTTTTAATGCCGCGGAAATATTCCACATGGGCATGATCCAGCTGGCGGGTACGATCGCCGATCCACAGCATGTGGCCAGAAGTGCCATAATAATCGCCGGATGTTGAATCCTCGCGGGTCATGGCTTCTTCGTAGCCCAGCAACAAAGCTTCGTGGCTGGTGAAGAATTCCGTTGTCCGCATCTGTGATGTATTTTCCGGATCAATGCCGCACGCGCGCATAAAGTTCAGCGCATCAGAAATCTGACCCGCCAGTGCYTCATAACGCTCGGATTGCGGGCTRTCCTTGAGGAAATCAAGTGTCCAGCTRTGCACRTGMTCCAGATTGGCATAGCCACCCTGCGCAAAWGCMCGCAGCARGTTGAGCGTTGCTGCACTTTGGCGGTAAGCCATTTCAAGGCGYGCGGGRTCAGGATTGCGGCTTTTATCATTAAAGTTGATATCGTTGATGATATCGCCGCGATAGCTTGGCAGCTCCACGCCATCAATCGTCTCCATMGGAGTCGAACGCGGCTTGGCAAACTGACCAGCGATGCGGCCAACTTTGACCACKGGRCAYGCMGCWGCATAGGTCAGTACAACTGACATTTGCAGGAAAATGCGGAAGAAATCGCGAATATTGTCGGGATGGTGCTCTGCGAAAGATTCCGCGCAATCACCGCCCTGCAACAAAAAGGCTTTTCCRGCAGCAACATCTGCCARATGAGATTTCAAATTGCGTGCTTCACCTGCAAAAACCAACGGTGGGTACGATGACAGGCGTTCTTCAACAGCGGCCAATTCAGCGGGGTCCCGATACTCAGGTACCTGCTTAATGGGGAAATCGCGCCAGCTTTGTGGGGTCCAAACACTCATGTCATCTACTCCTAGAACAAGTCAAAAACCCAGCTGCAGCCTTCACCTGCAGCTTTGGGTGGCGGGTTATAAGCATAGTTTTCAGCGGTTTCAAAGCCTTCTCTTTGTCTTTTCGCCTTAGTTTGCTGCAACGCACCTTTTGCAGACCATCCTTATGGTTTTCACTCTCCTTGCGAGCTGCCTAATACTGGGATTAATCGCAGTAGAAAACTGATGGTTTCTGCACCAATGAAACAGCCTAAAACCTGCACGCCCTACCTCACGACAATTGATCTGTTGGCGCAAAGCATAATCATGCCAGCGGCGCAGAATTTGCGATCATAGATTGCATAGCCTATAAATAATCATGCGAAACGGGAGGTGTTGGCGGTGAAAACGACCATCATATATGATTGCGAATTCCTTTGCCTTGAAGGCTCACAACGCAGATTTTGGTGCGCAGCGCACGACCCGGACCCGGTCATTGCCCAAATCGGTGCGGTGAAGCTGGGCTTGGAAGATGATTTCCCAATACTAGATACGTTCATGGCCTACGTCATACCAATAGATCGCCACGGCAACAGGTATGCACTCGACCCGTTCTTTACCAAGCTTACCGGCATCACAGACGAAAATATTACTTCAGACGGCATCGCCTTACATGACGCGCTTGACCAGTTGGATCAGTTCTCAGCAGGCGGAGGTTTCTGGTCGTGGGGTAAGGACGAACTGAACATGTTGGCGATCAGCTGTTATGTTGCCGGTATTCAACCAAACATACCTGCTCATCGGTTTGACAATGCGGTCAAACTATTACTCGCAGCCGGAATGCCGATTGAGGATTTGGCGCGAACACCCAGCAACAAATTATCCGAGTATTATGGCGTGAAGCATCCACCGTTGCGGGGCCATGATGCGCGTGACGATGCCTTGTCCGTCGCTTATACATTGCAACATCTTTTAAACGCCGGAAAATTGCTTCCAGAAGCATTTGATGCTGAAGTCTTACGCGGTGCATGAATAGAAACAGCCACAATGTTGCAAAGTCGATGATGATGTCCAGTAAAGAGCCTAATTTTACATTGGGAATTGAGGAAGAATACTTGCTGGTGGATTTGGCAAGTCGAGATTTGGTTGTCGATCCGCCGCATGAATTTATGCGCACATGCAAGGAACTGCTGGGCGATCATGTGACGCCGGAGTTTTTGCGCTGTCAGGTGGAAATTGGCACACCAGTTTGCGCTGATATTGATGGTGCCCGCACGCAATTGCAGCGGATGCGCAGAACCATTGCCAATGCCGCGCGCCACCACGGCATGGCCCCCATCGCTTGCTCCACGCACCCCTTTGCCCATTGGGATCGGCAGCAAAACACCGATAAGGACCGCTACAATGAGCTGGCAAAAGATTTGCAGGTAGTTGTGCGGCGCATGGTGATTTGCGGCATGCATGTGCATATCGGCATTGACGATGAAAATGTGCGCAACGATATTTTTAGCCAACTGACCTATTTTCTGCCGCATCTGCTAGCGCTGTCCACCAGCTCTCCATTTTGGCAGGGCCGCCTTGCGGGGTTAAAATCCTATCGCCTGTCGGTGTTTGACGAGATGCCGCGCACCGGCCTGCCCTATCAGTTTGAGAGCGCTGGAGAGTATAAACGCACAGTGCAAACGCTGATCAGCGCCGGAGTTATTGAAGACAGCACTAAAATCTGGTGGGATTTGCGCCCGTCGCACAGGTTCCCGACACTTGAGATGCGCATTACAGACGTTTGCACGCGGCTGGAGGATGCGCTGGCCATTGCGGCGCTGTATCGCTGCCTTGCGCGCATGGTGTACCGCCTGCGCGTTTCCAACCAGCGCTGGCGCACCTATTCACGGTTTTTGCTCAATGAAAACCGCTGGCTAGCGCAGCGCCATGGCGTGAAAGGTGGTTTGATCGATTTTGGCCGAGGCGAAACCATTCCCTATGCACAATTAATAGAAGAGCTTTTAGAGCTTATCGCCGAAGACGCCGAAGCATTGAATTGTGTTGCCGAGGTTAATCACTGCCGCACGATTGTGTCACAAGGCACCAGCGCAGACCGGCAGATTGAGACCTATCAACGCAAACTGGCGGATGGCGCGAGCGAGAAAGATGCGCTGATTGCCGTGGTTGATCAGCTAATTGCCGAAACGGTTGAAGGCCTTTAGGCTCACATATTTAGCAAGGAGAGCATGATGCACGTTTGTCAAAGTTGCGGTATGCCGATGAACAAAGACCCTGAGGGCGGCGGCAGCGAAGCCGATGGCGTTAAGTCCACCACCTATTGTTCCTATTGCTATGGGGATGGTGATTTTCTGGCCAAAGATGTGACCGCGCAGGAATTTCAAGCCGTTTGCGTTGAGAAAATGAGCGAACATGGCTGGTGGAAGCCGCTGGCATGGTTGTTTACCCGCGGCATTCCAAAGTTAGAACGGTGGCGTTCTTAAATTAAGCGCTACTTTTCTCAAAGCGGGCTGTTGGCTCGCGCATGGTGACCAGCTCTTCTGCGGCCGTTGGGTGCACCGCCATGGTGGCATCAAAATCAGCCTTGGTGGCTTTCATTTTAACAGCGATACCCACCAATTGCGCCATTTCACCCGCCGCAGGGCCGACAATGTGGCAGCCAAGCACGCGGTCTGTCTTGCCATCGACAATCAGCTTCATCAGCATTTTTTCCTGCCGGTTTGGCAAAATGTGCTTCATGGCGCGAAAACTGGACTTGTAGATATCGACGATATCATACTGCGCCCGCGCATCTTCTTCTGACAGGCCAACCGTGCCGATTTCTGGCGATGTGAACACCGCCGTGGCAATGCTTTCATAGTCAACGGTGATGTCTTTGCCGCCATATTCATTATCAGCGAAAGCGTGGCCCTCGCGGATGGCAACCGGGGTGAGATTCACCCGGTTGGTGACATCGCCCACAGCGAAAATATTATCGACATTGGTGCGCGAATACTCATCAACTTTGATGGCGCGCGCGCCATCCATATGGATGCCAACCGTATCGAGGCCAAGGCCATCGGTGTTGGGCGAGCGGCCAATGGCGAACATGATCTGGCCTGCATCAAGCGCTTTGCCGTTGCGGGTGTGGCCAATAAGGCCATTTTCAGTTTTCTCAATGCGGGTAAAGATGTCGTTGCAGATGATATCAATGCCGCGATCGATCATGGTCTGCTGCACGACATCACGCACATCACCATCAAATCCGCGCAGCACTTTTGGGCCGCGATAAAGCACCGATGTTTTCACGCCTAGGCCAGCAAAAATACAGGCAAATTCCAGCGCAATATAACCACCGCCAGCGATGACGATCTTTTCGGGCAACTCTTCCAAATGAAACGCTTCGTTGGAGCTGATGGTGTGCTCAACGCCTTCAATGCTGGAATCAAAATTGGGCGTACCGCCGGTGGCGATCAAAATAGTTTTGGCAGTAACATGGCGTTCTTCTGCCACCAGAAACACCGAATGGCGATCGCGCAGATAAGCTCGGCTATGAAAAATATCGACGCCGGCTTTGCCAAGATTTTTGATGTAAATTTCGTTGAGTCGGTCGATCTCGCGATCTTTGTTGGCAATCAGCTTGGACCAGTCAAAGCTGCTCTCGCCAATGGTCCAGCCATAGCCTGCCGCATCTTCAATCTCGTCAGAATAATGCGCGGCATAGGTGAACAGTTTTTTGGGAACACAGCCACGAATGACGCAGGTTCCGCCGACGCGAAACTCTTCGGCAATRCCAACCTTGGCACCATATTGAGATGCAATACGTGCAGCGCGCACACCGCCGGAGCCTGCCCCGATTACGAACAGGTCATAGTCATAGTCACTCATCAATGCGCTCCGGCTAATTTGGCTTAAACAGGACTGTTTTGCCGCTTGTTTTCGTTGGCCTTACAGTTTGTGACCGCGAAGGGCCATTTCAACCCGCACCTTTGCAGTAATTGTCTGSGACAGYTSTTCGCCCCAATCATTGGTGAGGTTAATAGTGTCACGCAGAATAACCGGATAATTCAGTGCAAATTTTGCACCAGCTTTGGTGTTGTAAAACGCCAAAATGTCCTCAAGTTCACCTAAGGTGAAACGACTTGTCCAGATGCGAGCGGCATCATCTTGCAGCTTAACCCGCTCAGAGATCAAACCAAGGGCAACATTGTCGGTTACTTCGGTGATCATCAGCGCCAAGGCAGGACTGGTGCGGATAAAGGTGCGTTTGGTGCGCTCGGCCATTTCGGGCAAGATATTGTTAAAGCCGTTGGTMACCCGCGACACTTCCAAAATATCCTTGGCGATGGCCATTGCTTTTGGATCATCAGCATCTTGCGCCTGCGCGCCCTGCACGATGGAGGCACCAACAAATGCCAATGCAAGAACTGCACTGCGCATTTTTGAAAAATAGATCATTATTTTATCCCGATCAGTTCTTGTCGTTCGCTCGTTGCAGAACGGTTACCCCATCTGGACCAGCGACAAAAGCTATTGTTGCAATATTGATGAACAGGCCATGCTCCACAAGGCCCGGCACCTGAGACAGTGCGACTGCCAAATGTTCTGGGTCTTCAATGCGGCCAAAAGATGCATCCARCACCAAATTGCCATTATCGGTGACAAGCGGCGCGCCATCACGCATGCGCAGCGCCRMAGCGCCAGTCATACCGAAGTCGAGACGACAGATGCTCTCAATCATGTTTTTGGTGGCGTTGAGGCCAAAAGGCACAACTTCCAACGGCAAAGGATAGGCACCCAGCGTATCAACCAGCTTGCTATGATCGGCAATGACAGCCATGGCTTTTGAGGATGTCGCAACGATTTTCTCGCGCAGATGCGCCGCGCCGCCGCCCTTGATCAACCGCATTTGCGGGTCGATCTCGTCGGCACCATCAATGGTCAAATCCAGCAGCGGATGATCTTCCAGCGTGGAGATTTTGATGCCAAGCTCTGTGGCCAGCTCGCCAGTGCGTTTGGAGGTCGGTATGCCGATAATATCTAGGCCATCGGCAACCCTTGGGGCCAATACTTTGACGAATTCTTCGGCCGTAGAGCCGGAGCCCAGACCAAGCTTCATGCCGTCTTTAACAAGGTCCAGCGCTGCAATGGCAGCATCGCGTTTGAAATTTTGGCTCATGTCTTTTTGATAACCCGGTCCAGCTCCATCAGCGTTTCCAGAATGCCCTTCATTTCGTGGATTGGCACCATGTTGGGGCCATCAGATGGCGCACTGTCAGGGTCTTGATGGGTTTCAACAAACAGACCTGCAATGCCCACGGCAACAGCTGCTCTGGCAAGAACCGGCACAAACTCGCGCTGGCCGCCAGAAGTGCCGCCTCGCCCGCCAGGCTGCTGCACAGAGTGCGTTGCATCAAAGATAATCGGCGCGCCAGTTTCGGCCATGATGGGCAGAGACCGGAAATCGGAGACCAATGTGTTGTAGCCAAAGCTTGTGCCGCGCTCGGTCAGCAAAACGTTCTTGTTGCCGCTCTCAACGATTTTGTTAACCACATTGGCCATGTCCCAAGGCGCTAAAAACTGCCCCTTTTTGACATTGACCACCCGGCCCGTATTAGCCGCTGCGATCAAAAGATCGGTTTGGCGGCACAAGAAAGCCGGTATTTGAAGAATATCGACGACTTCAGCTAGCACAGCGCATTGCTGGCGCTCGTGCACATCGGTCACGACAGCCAGTCCAAGGTCTTTTCTCAGATCAGCGAAAATGGGCAGCGCTGCTTCTAAGCCCAGGCCGCGCCCAGTGGAAAGACTGGTGCGGTTGGCTTTATCAAACGAGCTTTTATAGATGAAATCCATGCCCAGATCATCGGTCATTTCCTTCAATTGGCCCGCCATATCAAAAGCATGGCCCCGGCTTTCCATCGCGCAAGGTCCGGCAATCAATGTGAAAGGCGCGGAATTGGCRAATGTYGCRYYGCGAACAGCCACAAACTCATTTGGCTTTTGTGTCTCGGTCATGAACGAACTTCCTCAAACAAAAATGGAATGCCCTGCCCTGGTGCGGTTGGCACAATCAGCCGGTCCAGATGCAAGAAACAGTCAATGCCTTGGTCATCCAGCCGCTGTTTTAGCTTTTTCACAGACGTGCAGGTGAAGACGACACCCTCAAAGCGCAARCCACGCTCGGCGCGCGCTGCTGGAATGGAAAATAATTGCTCCATGGCCGTTGGCGTAAAGCARAAAATATCCGCGCCATCCATRTGAAACGACARCCCGTTTGACGAGGAGATATAATCTCTCATGCCGGTGGCAGCCTGCAATATATATTGAAAATCCGTTGGGTTTTCTTCGCACATCAACACCGCTGAAATACCGGTGACGCCATTATCATGGCTTGTGCGCTCAGCATTCCACAAATCGCCCATATTGGAGCGCTGACAGCCAAAGAACGCGGCATCGGGTGCACGGTCATCGGCGGCAATGGCCAGTTTAACGCTGATTTCGAATTCTTTGTCCCCGGATTTTGCTGTACGAGAAAATTCAAAARCGTCYGAAAAMCCAATRCCTTCYGCCYTRTAACGCGCAAGATCTTTCTTGGCATCATCAGAGCGCATGGCGAGCATGCTCATGCCCTCGTCATCRACACGAAAGCGATAAGCCAGATCACGGCGCAAAAAYGGATTWCCAGCGCGTGCTTCGGCTTCTGCAATTATRCGRTCRGCAATGCCCAAAGGTTCMAGATAGGCACCATCRSYAAGGAAGATGCAGCAATTCTCTGTACCAAACGGGTGCAGTGCATCGGGAGCGACGATAAAGCCCAGCGCATCATAGCGCTGCCGTGCCTCTCCCAAATCGCGAACAGGCAAAACCAGATGATCGATAGTAGTGGGAGAGTGGTCCATAGGCCCTCCAAAGATGTTATTAAACGAGGCGACTTTGTTCTATCGCAGCTGCGATGAAAGATGCAAACAAAGGATGCGGATCGAGCGGGCGGGATTTCAGCTCCGGATGGAACTGAACCCCAATAAACCACGGATGATCTGGCAATTCCACCGTTTCCGGCAGCACGCCATCAGGTGACAGGCCAGCGAAATGCAAACCGGCATCTTCCAGGCGCTTACGATAGTCAATATTGACCTCATAACGATGCCTGTGCCGCTCTGAAATAGCAGAGGTTTGATAGATTTCCGCAATTTTAGAGCCAGCCGTCAGCGTGGCATCATAAGCGCCAAGGCGCATTGTGCCGCCAAGATCGCCGCCGCCACTGCGTTTGACCAGCGTGTTGCCACTGGTCCACTCCGTCATCAGACCAACAACAGGTTCGTCTGTCGGGCCAAATTCAGAACTAGACGCTTTTTCAATACCAGCCAGATTACGCGCCGCTTCAATCACCGCCATTTGCATGCCGAGACAAATACCGAAATAAGGAATATTGCGTTCCCGCGCAAAACGCGCTGCGGCAATTTTGCCCTCRGTTCCGCGTTCGCCAAARCCGCCTGGTACCAAAATACCGTGGACATTTTCCARAAACGGCGCCGGATCTTCTTTTTCGAAAATTTCCGACTCAATCCATTCAAGCTTAACCTTGACCGAATTGGCGATGCCGCCATGGGCCAGTGCTTCCATCAAGGATTTATAGGCRTCTTTCARGCCRGTGTATTTGCCAACAATGGCAATGGTCACTTCGCCTTCAGGGTTTTTGACGATTTGAGAAATTTCTTCCCAAGGGGTCAAATCCGGCTCTGGCGCATCGGTGATGCCAAAGTTTAGCAGAACTTCGCCGTCGAGGCCCTCATGATGRTAGGACAGCGGCACATCRTARATTGATGCGACATCCAGCGCCTGAATGACACAGGATGGGCGCACATTACAGAACTGCGAAAGTTTGCGGCGCTCTTCGACCGGAATTTCACGATCAGCGCGCACCAACAAAATATGTGGCTGRATACCAATGGAACGCAGCTCTTTAACCGAGTGCTGCGTGGGTTTGGTTTTCAACTCGCCTGCGGTTGCAATGTAGGGCATCAATGTGAGGTGGATATAGACCACATCATCGCGCGGCAAATCATTGCCCAACTGGCGAATGGCTTCAAAAAATGGCAGAGCCTCAATATCACCAACGGTTCCGCCGATTTCGCACAGAACGAAATCAACATCTTCATTGCCCTCAAGCACAAAATTCTTAATCGAATCAGTAACGTGCGGGATGACCTGAACCGTCGCACCAAGATAATCTCCGCGCCGTTCTTTGGCGATGATTTCCTGATAGATACGCCCGGTGGTGATGTTGTCATGCTTGGTGCATGGGCGCTGGGTAAAGCGCTCATAATGCCCAAGATCAAGATCGGTCTCCGCACCATCATCGGTCACAAACACCTCACCATGTTGGTAGGGGCTCATCGTGCCGGGATCTACATTGAGATAAGGGTCGAGTTTGCGCAGCCGCACTTTATATCCGCGGGCCTGCAACAATGCACCAAGCGCTGCAGATCCTAACCCTTTACCAAGGGAGGATACCACGCCGCCGGTTATGAAAATATATCGCGCCATGGGAGTAAACGTTTAAACCTGTATCGTTGATTCGCAAAGCCAAAATAAAACGCCCGTTCGAAAACGGGCGTTTATCCAGAACTTATTTAAGCTGTTTTATTCAGAAACCGGGGCAGCAGGTGCTGCAGGCTCCGCAGGAATATCAGGTAGTGCACCTGGCAACTGATCCAGAATACCGTTTCCACTGCCCTCAACCGCTGAGTCGGGGATGCCATCCAAAACAGAACCGGAACGATTCTCGACATTGGCAATCACTGAAAGGGCAATTGAGGTCGCGAAGAACCCAGCCGCCAAAAAGGTGGTTGCGCGTGTTAGCGCATTCGCAGCACCACGGCCCGTCATCACGTTGCCGTTGCCGCCGCCGCCAATACCCAATGCTCCGCCTTCGGAGCGCTGTAGCAGAACTGTGGCGATCAGAGAGACCACCACCATCAAATGTATTACAATTACTACTGTGGACATGTTGTACCTGTATCCGCAATCTAGATTATGAGCGCGCTTCTACACGATCACTCGCTGAGTTTCCACCCTTGTTGTGCACAATTATAAATGCGCTTTGAAAGGCTTCTATATCAACGTGGATTAGCGCCGCGCTTTATTGTCATTTGATTTGGGAATGAACGCCACCCTTTTCAAGCGTAGATAAGGTTTTGCGAGGTTTTTAACCTCCCCTGCCTAACCACCGCGCCGCCACATGGTAATTGCAGTTCCGTTCACCATGGTTCCGGAAAAATAGTTTAGGCCATCTCGTTTCATATGAGCAATCACGGTTTTCTTGTCACTGGCCATCAACTCAAATGTGGCACCATAGCCGGTAAAGGTGTGACCAAGCGCCCAATAAGATGCCTGCGCAACCAGTTGATTGCCGCAGCCTTTTGTGGAGAGCCGCCCCTTATTGGATGATTTCATCTGTAAATTAACGCCGCTGCTGATTTTAACCGCGCAGCCACAACCAGATGCGCCATCGGTGATGGTCCAGCTGCCCTTCAAATCCTGTTCGGTTCGAATGGTGCCTTTGGCAGCGCCGCCAGCCACCGCAGCGCCCAGCCCGCCGCCAAAGCGGCCACCTAATTGTGTGAGGATATTTCGGCTGACATTGCGGCCAACATTCTTAGCAACAGCGTTTTTGGCAAAATCGGTGCCCTTATTGGGTTTGGCAGGTGGGCCACCCGCAAGCGGTATCGTGCACATATTACTGTCGCCTGATATCGCCGTCAGCGCGCTCATATCAAGGCTGCCCCCTTGCTGGCCCGAACCTGGAAGTCCCTGACACCCACTTAGTGCGATTGCCGCTATGCTGGAAAATACTGTAAATTTCATACATCCCCTGTTTGGCTCACCACGGCCAATTTCATGGGGATACCCTAGGGAAGCCTAGGTAGTTTTAACATTAACAAATCCGTTTAGGATTTTTTGACGCGCTAAATGGCGGCCAGAATACCAAGGAAATCAACGGGTTTGAGGCTTGCACCGCCCACCAATGCACCATTGACGTTATCGACAGCCATCAGCTGGGCCGCATTGCCGAGTTTGACCGAACCACCATACAATATCCGCATGGATGCGCCTTCATCGCCAAAGCTGCTGACGAGCAATTGGCGAATATGGCCATGTACTTCCGCCACATCTTCCACGCTGGCAGTAAGGCCGGTGCCAATGGCCCAAACCGGCTCATAGGCAATAACAGTGTTCTTGGCCGTTGCACCCTGCGGCACGGAACCAGTTAATTGGCTTTCGACCACAGATAAAGTGTCACCGTTTTGGCGCTGCTGCTCGGTTTCGCCAATGCAGATGATGGCCATAAGGCCCGCGCGCCAACTGGCCTGCGCCTTTTGCGCAATCAGTTCATTGCTTTCGCCGTGGTCGGCGCGGCGCTCTGAATGGCCAACGATGACAGCGCTTGCAGAGCAATCTGTAATCATTTCTGGAGAAATATCGCCGGTATGCGCGCCCGTTTGCGCCACATGGCAATCCTGTGCGCCAACAGCCAGTGCGCCCGCATCCGGGTGATTGGCCAACGCCGCCAACAACGTGAAAGGCGGGCAAATCATGGCATCGGCTTTGCCCGTGTCGGTCTTGTTATAGCCCGACGCAATAGCGGCAAAATCGGAAATGTTGGATCGAGACCCGTTCATCTTCCAGTTTCCGGCGATGAGAGGTTTTATGGCTGCCATGATTTTTGTCTCCAGATGGTCCTGCAAATTTCTGGATAACAAGCCCATGTTATTTTGACCAGTGGCGAATTGATATCGGGAGCCAATTAGCAAAAAACCCCAAACCGCATTTGAGGCGATTCGGGGCTTTTAGAATTTTTATGCGTCGTGGTTGGCGAAGAATCAGCCCATTTTGTTTTTGAGCATACCAACGATGGTGGTCAAAATGCCGCCGCCAACAAGGCCGGTTGCGCCCTGGCCGAGCAATGCGCCGAAATCCATGCCGCCGCCCATGCTGCCTTCGCCGCCTGCCATGCCGCCAAGCATGCCTTCAAGGCCAGGAATTTTGGCCGCAATATAGCTGCTGACCAACCCGCCGATTGCACCGACGATTGCATTTCCGGCTGTGCCCATATTGGCACCTTCAAGCATTTTACCAATGCCGCCACCGCCAACGCCGCCAGCGACTGCCTGCACGATCATTCCAATTATGGCTTCCATCTGCGTGTCCCCTCGATTCGGGCGTTAAAAAGAACTCAGCGCCCTTCTACACCCTCAAGTTTAGTTATTTTTTGGGAAAACAAAAGAGGTAGCGAAGGATGCCCACAGAATACCTACATAGTTTCTAGAGTTCCAAAAGGCCGGACAGCTCTGACATCTTGTGGAAAACAGTGGCTTTTTCAGCCGCAAGTTTCGCCCCATCATTATGCTCGGCAAAACCAAAGCAGGGCATAATGGCACGGCGCGCGGCCGTGACGCCGGTCAGGCTGTCTTCAACAACAACGCAATTTTTCGGCAACACATCCAGCGTTTTTGCGGCATGCAGAAACAAACCGGGGTGTGGTTTAGAAAGCCCGACGGTATGCGCAGAGAAGGTTGCGCCCTCAAAACGCGACAGCAAATTATTCTGGCCCAGGGTGATGCCCATTTTCTCTTCGCTGCCATTGGAGGCTACACAATAGGGAATTTGGGCGGCATCAAGAGCGTCCAGCACCTCAACAATACCCTCAATAAGCGGAATGCCCGCTTTCATCCGGGCATAAATTTCGCGGTAAATCTCGTCGGTCCAATCGGCGGGCAAATTTGCGCCCATTTGCTCGACGCGGTCCTTCACATCCGACATTTTGCCGCCCACCAGTTGATCAAGACACTGCTGCGGCGACATATCCAAACCGTATTTCCGCAAATTTCCAGACAAAATCTCGTTGGCGGCAGGCTCGCTATCCACGAGAACGCCATCACAATCAAAAATCACCAATTGCGGCTTCATACAGATTAATCTCCTTGGGGTTTTGCCATGCTGGTAGGCCGTATGARGACGAATTGCAAAGGTTCTGATGGCGGYYCGTTTGTTTCCCTTTGGTGACGTGAATCATCACAGCCGTTCACAATGTTGGCAAAAACAGGCYTWATCTGGTGCCAGAACACCAGATTAGCCTTTCCATGCCCTGACAAATTGACTATCAAATCGCTGAACAAAAAACACGGGTCATANTAAAGTGCTCGTGCTCGTACAATTTCAGGGTAAATTATGCTGAATTCACTTCGTAAATCCGCCAGTTCTTGGGTGGCAAAGGTCCTTATAACTCTCTTGATTCTCAGCTTTGTTGTCTGGGGTGTCAGTGGCTTTTTGGGCAATGTTAACAGCACCACWATCGCAACTGTGGSCGAAACAGATGTAAGCGCCGCGCGGTTTGACCGCAGCCTTTCCATCGAGATAACCCGCCTGCAACGCCAAATCCGCCARCAGGTTAGCCTGTCTCAGGCGGTTGCCTTTGGCCTGCCMAAYCAGGTTTTGAGCCAATTGGTGAGCGAAGCTGCKGTGGAAGATGTTGCAACAAGCATGAACCTTGGTGTTTCCGATGAGAAGCTGCAAGACGATATCGTCAACAACCCGGCCTTTCGTGGGCCAGATGGTCAGTTTGACAAAACATTCCTTCAGCAAATTCTTCAGTCTAACAATATGACGGAAAATGAATTTATTGCGGATCAGAGAAATTTCTCAAAGCGCCGCCAGATTTCCATGGCCATCTCCGGTGGCACTCAAGCGCCGGATACATTGCTTAAAGCGCTGCATAATTATCAGAGCGAAACCCGCACCATTCGTGCTTTCCCCATTAGCACTGCCGATATCCAGGCAATTGCAAATCCTGAAAACTCGGTTTTGTCAGCTTATTTCGATGAGAATAAAGCTACCTACCGTGCGCCGGAATATCGTGCTGTTACCTTTATCAATCTACTGGCGAGCAGCCTTGCCGATGCTGACAGCATTTCAGATGATGATGCAAAGCGCATTTATGACGAGCAGTCAGATCGTTTTTCCGTTGAAGAAAAGCGTCAAATTCAGCAGCTGGTGATTACCGACAAGGCTGAAGCTGATGCGGTGCGGGCAAAATTGACCGATGGCGCAAGCTGGACAGAAGTTCTGCAAGAGCGCGGCATTACAGAAAGCGCCATTGATTTGGGCTTGATTGCCAAGGATGATTTGATTGAAGCAGCGGTTGCCGACATGGCATTCTCTGCCGAAGAAGGCGATATCAGCGATGTCATCAAGGGTCGCTTCGGCTCTGTTATCGTGCGCGTCGTGAAAATTGAACCTGCATCAGTGCAGGCATTCGATGATGTTAAAGGCCAGATCAAAGCGGAAATCGCTGGTGACGAAGCCAAAGACCAATTGTTTGTGGTGCGCGATGAGGTTGAAGATTCCATCGGTGGCGGTGCTTCTATTGAGGAAGCCGCCAAAGCCAACGGCCTTACCACCCGCACACTGGTTGCCATCGACCGTGCTGGCCTTGGTGAAGATGGCACTGCCATTGCCGATTTGCCGCTTAGCACTGAACTGATTGCTGGCATTTTTGAGAGCGATGTTGGCCTTGAAAACCCGACAATTGAAGGCATTGACCAAATCGTTTGGTATGAAGTGACCGGCGTCACCGCAGATCGTGACCGCACATTGGATGAAGTTACATCCCGCGTGACCGATGATTGGCGCAAGGTTGAAGTGGCAAAACAGCTCGACACGCTGGTTGAAAGCCTTGTTGAAGAGCTGAGCGATAGTGCCAGCTTTGAAGCYATGGCCGATGCACGCGGTGCTGGCATCCAAATCATTAGTGCTGTCACCCGTACAGCACGMCGCGAAGGTTTGAACGCCTCCAATATCACCGCAATCTTTGAGCTGGCRGATAATGGCTTTGGCTATTTGGCCCCGGATAACGTAACGCAGCGCTTTGTTGTGGAGCTGTTTTCCAAGTCAACACCGGACTATTCTGCCGAAGATAGCACTGTTCAACAAATCGCAACTGCGGTGGGTGCAGCTTATGAAAATGAGTTGCTCAATCAGTATGTTGCGGAACTTCAGAGCAATCTGAATGTTACGTTGAACCAGCCTCTCCTCACCCAAATGCTTGCTGGTTCCCAAGACCAGTAAAGATACCGCCTTACCAACTGAAAGTCGTCCAGCAATGCTCATTGAACCGAGTAAARAAACCGTCCTGACAGCCTATAATGAGGGCAAGCCGCAGGTGGTCTGGACGACGCTGGTGGCAGATCTTGAGACRCCKGTTTCGGCCATGCTGAAACTTTCTCAGGGTGAAGAGCATTGCTTTTTGCTGGAATCGGTTGAAGGCGGCGCAGTGCGCGGGCGTTACTCCATTATTGGCATGAACCCCGATCTGGTGTTCAAAACCATCGCGCAGGACGCCTGGCTCGGTACGCCGCAGCAATTAGCCTCTGACACCATGGACAAGCAGGATGCCCCTGCCCTGACGGCTCTGCGAGAGATTCTCGACCAGTCCCGCATTGAACTGCCCGAAAACCTGCCACCGATGGCAGCGGGCATGTTCGGCTATCTGGGTTATGACAATGTACGGCTGATGGAAGACTTGCCAGAGCCCTCCTATGATCCGCTGGATTTGAACGACACGCTTTTGATCCGCCCTCTGATTATTGTCATCTTTGATAATGTCAAAGACGAGCTGACGATGATTTCGCCAGTACGCCCGGAAGCAGGCGTATCAGCGGAAACCGCCTATTCGCGCGCTGTGGAACGCCTTACCAGCACTTTGGACCGGCTCGATGCCCATCTGGATCGCAGCGCGGATACAGAGGATACCGATCTCGTTATTGAGATGCGTTCCAACACCACTGAAGACGAATATTTCGAGATGGTGCGCAGGGCAAAAGAATACATTACCGCCGGCGATATCTTTCAGGTGGTGTTGTCGCAACGTTTTGAGACTGAGTTTACTCTGCCGCCTTTCGCGCTTTATCGCGCTTTGCGCCGGGTTAACCCTGCGCCGTTTCTGTATTTCCTGAAATTTGGTGATTTTGCCATTATCGGTTCCAGCCCTGAAATTTTGGTGCGCGCGCGTGATGGTGAGGTTTCCATCCGCCCGATTGCTGGCACACGGCCACGCGGCGCGACGCCGGAAGAAGATGCGGCCTTGTCTCGCGAATTGCTGGCCGATCCCAAAGAGCTGGCCGAACATTTGATGCTGCTTGATCTTGGCCGCAATGATGTGGGCCGTGTTGCGGAAATCGGCACGGTTGAGGTCACAGATCAGTTCTTCCTGGAATATTATAGCCAGGTCATGCACATCGTCTCTAATGTCGTGGGCAAGCTGTCTGACAAATATGATGCCATTGATGCGCTGTCCGCCGGGTTCCCCGCTGGCACCGTGTCAGGTGCGCCAAAAGTGCGTGCGATGGAAATCATCGATGAGCTGGAAAAAGACAAACGCGGGCCCTATGGCGGCGCGGTTGGCTATTTCACTGCTGATGGCAATATGGATACCTGCATCGTGCTGCGCACCTCCGTCGTCAAAGACGGCATGATGTATGTGCAGGCGGGCGCTGGCATTGTGGCCGATTCTGTGGCCGCTTCCGAGCAGCAGGAATGCATGCATAAAGCGCGCGCGCTGTTTCGCGCCGCAGAAGAAGCGGTGCGGTTTGCATCGAGCACCTCGCGCGGGCAATAATGCCGCAACCGTTCATTTGATGAATTGAATTTGGAGCCGTCATGTTTCTCGTTATCGATAACTACGATAGTTTTACCTACAATCTGGTCCATCTGATCGGCGCGCTTGGCGTTGAGCTGGAAGTGGTGCGCAACGACAAGATAACGCCGCAGGACGCTCTGGCGATGAACGCAGAGGGCATCATCCTCTCGCCGGGCCCATGCACACCCAATGAAGCCGGTATTTGTCTGGAGCTGATCGCCAAGGCCAATGGCAGCTTGCCGATCTTTGGCGTGTGTCTGGGTATGCAATCCATCGGGCAGGCTTATGGCGGGCATATCATCCGCGCCAACGCCCTGATGCATGGTAAATTGAGCGATGTCGTGCATCAAGAGCAGACCATCTTCGCCGACATTCCATCACCTTTTAGGGCAACGCGTTATCACTCGCTTGTTGTGGAAGAAAGCACGTTTCCAAAAGATCTGATCATCACCGCCAAAACGGATGATGGCAGCCTGATGGGGCTTTCACATCGCACACACCCAGTGCACGGTGTTCAGTTCCACCCCGAGAGCATTGCATCGGAGAACGGCGCTGAAATCATGAGTAATTTCATTAGGATAGCCCGTGATTTCAACAAAATGAACCGGCCCCAGATAGCGGCCTAATTGATCTCATCCAGCAGTTCCTGCAAGGCACCTAGATCAGCAACTTCTCTGAAGCGCTCATGGGTTATTGGCGCGTCTGCGTGCTCATAACTCCAGGTCAAACCATGCGGTACATGAACGCCCCAACTGCCAGCATCCAGTGCGGGAATCACATCTGATTTCAGTGAATTTCCCACCATCATGGCGCGCTCGGCACCGCCACTATATTTGGCAAATATGCGCTCATAAACGGCCACCGTCTTGTCGCTGACGATTTCAACACCATCAAACAGATCGCCCAACCCGGATTCAGCGAGCTTTCGTTCCTGATCCAGCAAATCGCCTTTGGTGATCAACAAAACCCGGTAATTATCTGTGAGGGATTCAATGGTGGTTCGGGCGTGGGGCAGCAGCTCAATCGGGTGGCTGAGCATTTCACGGCCCACATCGAGTATTTCCTGAATGATGTGACCTGACAGCTTGCCGCCAGTAACTTCAATCGCGGTCTCGATCATGGACAGGGTAAAACTCTTTACGCCAAACCCATAAAGTTCGAGATTACGGGTTTCGGCATCCAACAATTGCTCTTCCAGCACGTCCTGGTCTACGAAACCAGAAAGAAGCTGCTTGAAATGAGCTTGGGTTGTTTTGAAAAACCGCTCGTTATGCCAAAGAGTATCATCGGCATCTAAACCAATGGTTTCTATGGTCTTTTTCATCACTAACGCCCCGTTCCAGGTTTAGTTCCAAACATGCAATTAAAACCGCAGTCTTGGCAGAACTATAATCCCGGAAACATAGGGCATCAGATGAAAGGGTGCAAAAGGCGGGTCAGGTGCAAGTCGTGCACCTTATTTGCTTGAGCTAGCCTCAATCAGGATTTGCTTGAGCAAGCCTCAATCAGGCTAATGATGTGTTTTTGAACGTTGGTGTCTTCAATATCGCCAATCTGCTTTGCAAGATCGACAATCCACCAAGGTACGGTGCTGTCGGATGGCTCATCATCGCTGATGCCATCGAAGAAATAATCAATTGGAACGCCGAGTACTTTTGAAACTTCCCAAAGTCGGCCAGAGCCGATTCGGTTGGTCCCTTTTTCATATTTCTGGACTTGCTGGAAGCTAATACCGAGCTCATTACCCAGCTCGGTTTGGCTCATATCCAGAGCTTTTCTCGCGCGGCGAACACGCTGTCCAATATGAAAATCAGCATCCAGAGACGCTCTGGCATTTGTTGGTACCTGAGCAGGTTTCGCTTCGCTCTGCAGTGACACATTAAACTCCTCGAAATTTACACACCTCTCAGCATCCAAAGATTGAATTCCTCCGCTGAGAGCACCCTAAAATATTGGGGTGATCATTCTTCCCTACGTAAAATTTACGTAGGGTGCAAGTAGGAGAGCTAAATTACTTTTACAATTGAGTTTTTTCCATTCTAATCAATGGATTAACTAATCATCTACAAGATGAATACAATATAGAGTGCAAACCAGTAATTGAAATTATTATTTAATCTCAATTTACACGAATTACAATTTCAGGGAGAATTTGGGTTTAGCAGTCGGTGATTCACCGCTGTCACAGGCTTTGTCTCAACTTCATTTCTGCATAGAAATAAAGCTAAGCAGCGGGCATCCAAAATATCCATTTCAGCATCAGATACGATTCTTCAGGCCATTTCAATTGCCATTTAGTTCAAGTTTTGTGCGCCTCTATGTCGGGTCCAATCACCATCAAAACCCCTGTTTCAGTTTTACCCTAATGAAAACTTTGTGATGCCCGGCCCAACAGACCAAGTTCACGTGCACGATTCAGAGCCGACAACTTATTTCGCACACCGAGTTTTTGGGTTATCGCCCGGGAAATTTCCGCCACATAAATTGGCGACACACCGATGATCGCGGCAATCTCACAACCAGACATGCCAAGCGCGCTGAGGCTGAGCACTTCCTTTTCGCGCGTTTTCAACGTTAATGGCGTATTGCCGTGGATGCTCAACAAGGTTTGATGAAAAGTTTCGGACAGCACCCGGCAACAGGCGGTCAATTGTTCTGCGGTCAGTTTTTCACCGGCATAAGCCTCGCCCGGACCAAAATAGCTCAAGAATGCAAATTCTTTGCTTGATGCTCTGAGCGGAATTGTTACGCCCCACCCCAGGCCGAAGCCACTGCTTGTTTGATACAAAGCCCGTCTTTCGTCATCGGTCTCAAAATCACTGGCACCCCAAATAAACGGATCTGAGCTCGACTTGGCCTTTTCCAAAATGGGATCAATTTCGAAATATTTTTGTTCCCGATACAGGCTACGCCATTCATCGAGGCATGTGTGCAATGTTGTGGGTACCATGCCCGTGGCCGAATAATACCGATTATAGGCAAATTGTGAAAAACCCAGAGCCACAATTATCTCAGTAAAGCACAGTTTGATATCGCTATCCGTGTAGCAAGCTTTCAACCGGCAAGTACTGTTTACAATAAATTTGTGTAACTCTTGTGTTTTCACAGGAAACGTCCATAGCCCAATTAATACGATATTTTCAAAACCCACCGCAATTCATAATGAAAATAGGTGTATCTAATTTATTGAATGTATAAACAATAGCTAGCTAAATAATAATCACAAAATTGTGATCCGGGTAATTATTTGGCGATTAAAACATATCTTTTGAAAAAAGAGTATTACTCAGGAATTTTGTAGCCTTTTCTTCTCATTTAGAGGAAATGTTATTTGATGATTTCTGGTGTCATATCTATATATAAATGAAAATTGATCGTATCATCTAGCAAATCACTCTTCTTTGTTTACTAGGCAACAAAACTAAGTTGCTTAATTATTGAGCATGCACAATTATTGTCATTTGCGCAGCCCAAACAGCCTGTGTCACCTCTGCGATCTGCCAATGTAGAACTCTGTCCAAAAGTGTGTCATTCAGAGCGATAGAGTTAAGTTGAGTTGGTGCGTGATAGTTGGAGCAGGAAAAGCATGGTCGACATGAAGTCCATCATAGCAAAAGTGGCAAGTGGTGAAACGCTCAGCCAGGATGATGCAGAAAAAACCTTTGACGTTATAATGTCGGGCGATGCCACACCGGTACAAATTGGTGCGTTGTTGATGGGCCTGCGGGTGCGCGGCGAGACAATTGACGAGATTTCCGGTGCGGTTACCGTTATGCGCGCCAAAATGGTCCGGGTCGTTGCGCCCGAAGGTGCTGTCGATCTGGTCGGCACTGGCGGCGATGCATCGGGCACCTACAACATATCCACCTGCGCCAGCTTTGTGGTTGCGGGCGATGGTGCGCCTGTCGCCAAGCATGGCAACCGTGCACTGTCATCCAAATCCGGCGCGGCAGATGTGTTGATGGCGCTTGGTATCAATCTGGATTTAACGCCGGATCAAATCAGCGAATGCATCAAAACCGCTGGCATTGGCTTTATGTTTGCGCCGGCCCACCACAGTGCCATGAAGCATGTTGGCCCGGCCCGCGTTGAGCTAGGCACGCGGACCATTTTTAACCTGCTCGGCCCTCTTTCCAACCCCGCTTCCGTCAAACGGCAAATGGTGGGCGTATTTGACGGCAAATGGCTTTTGCCCATTGCCGAGACGCTCAAACGCCTTGGCTCGGACAAAGCCTGGATTGTGCATGGCTCTGATGGTCTTGATGAAATCACGACGACCGGCCCCACAGACTGTGTGGAACTGTCTGACGGCAACATTCGCGAGTTCACCATTGATCCTGCGCAATATGGCGTCAAGCTGTCGGACCCCAAAGAYTTGCTTGGCGGCGACGCCCAATACAACGCTGCTGCACTCACAAGGGTGCTTGAGGGCGAAAYCTGTGCTTACCGTGATATTGTCCTCATAAACGCCGCTGCAACGCTTGTGGTGGCTGGAAAAGTGGAAAAGCTTGAAGATGGCTTGAAACTGGCCCGTGAGAGCATCGATAGCGGCGCGGCATTGCGTTCGATGCAGGCTTTGATCAAAACATCGAATTCCTTTGCAGATAAAACATGAGCARCATTTTAGACAAGATTACCGCGTAYAARCGCGACGAAGTYAGCGCGGCAAAAGCGCAARTTTCTCTGGATGACATCAAAGTAATGGCGCAAGACGCCCTGCCCGTGCGCGGTTTTGCCCAAGCGTTGCAAAACAARGTYGCWGATGGCGCTTTTGCCCTGATYGCMGAGRTAAARAAAGCYAGCCCSTCAAAAGGCCTCWTCCGCGATGATTTTGATCCGCCATCACTGGCRAAATYCTATGAGTTGGGCGGCGCTGCYTGCTTATCGGTSCTAACMGACACYCCATCATTTCAGGGCCACCCCGATTTTCTRAAATCCGCCCGCGCGGCAACGCAATTGCCGGCTTTGCGCAAGGATTTCATGATCGAGCCTTATCAGGTCTACGAAGCGCGAGCATGGGGCGCAGATTGCATTCTTATCATCATGGCCTGCACCAGCGATGACGATGCCAAAGCGCTGGAAGAAACCGCAAGCCTTTTGGGCATGGACAGCTTGATTGAGGTGCATGACGAAGCGGAGCTGGAACGCGCGCAAACGCATCTGTCCTCAACGCTGCTGGGCATCAACAACCGCAACCTCAATACCTTTGAGACCAGCCTTGCGACCAGCGAGCGTCTGTCCAAACTCGTTGATAGCGGCAAGATTTTGGTCGGCGAATCCGGCATTAACACCCACGCAGATATGGTTCGGCTGAAAGCCTGCGGCATCAACACGTTTCTGGTGGGCGAAAGTCTGATGCGTCAGGACGATGTTGAAGCCGCCACCAAACGTCTCTTGAACGGAGCCTAAATGCCCAATCTTACCCATTTAAATAAGCGCGGAGACGCGAACATGGTTGATGTTGGCGATAAAGCCAGCACGCACCGCATTGCCATCGCTGAAGGCTTTGTGCGGATGCTGCCCGACACGCTCAAAATGATCCTGTCCGGCAACGCCAAAAAGGGTGATGTGCTGGGCACCGCGCGCCTTGCGGGCATTATGGCCGCCAAGAAAACCCACGAATTGATCCCGCTTTGCCATCAATTACTGATCACCAAGATCGACATCACCATCGAGCCGGACGAGAAAAACTCCACCATTCGCATTAGTGCGCTGGTGCGGGTCAATGGCCAGACCGGCGTTGAAATGGAAGCGCTTACCGCAGTCTCCATCGCCTGCCTGACGATCTATGATATGGCCAAGGCTGTGGATCGCGGCATGCAGATTGAAGGCATTCGTGTGCTGGAAAAAAGCGGCGGAAAATCCGGCCTCTATAAAGCTGAAGAATAAGACCCGGAATTTATCGGAAAAGACCATCATGTCCCTCCTTCCCGTTGCCACAGCCAGACAAAACATATTATCCGCCGTCAAAACGCTTCCAACAGAACAAGTTGCGCTGGATGATGCGCATTTGCGGGTATGCGCGGAAGATTTGCGTGCCCAACGCACCCAGCCGCCCTTTCCCAGTTCCGCCATGGATGGCTATGCCGTGCGCCATAGCGATATGGCTAAACCTGAGCACACGCTGACCGTTATTGGAGAAGCAGCAGCCGGCCATGTGTTTGAAGGCAATGTTGGCGCGGGGCAAGCTGTGCGGATTTTCACCGGCGCGCCGGTGCCTGAAGGCGCTGATACCATCCTTATTCAGGAAGACGCCGAGATAATGTCTGCGGGCAACATCCGGGCAACCGAGGTGCTGGCAAAAGGCGCATTCATCCGCAAAGCCGGTCTGGATTTCAACCAAGGCGATGTGCTAATCCAAGCGCATACCCAGCTTCGATCCGCGCATATGGCCCTGCTGGCCAGCATGAACATGCCGCAAATTCCCGTCGTCAAAAAACCTCGCATTGGCGTGCTGGCAACAGGCGATGAACTAGTGATGCCGGGCGAGGATATCGGCCCCGGCCAGATCGTCGCATCCAACAATTTCGGCATCGCCGCGCGTATTCGCGAACTTGGCGGCATACCTATTCCGCTTGGTATTGCCAAAGACACCGAAGCCTCGCTGATGGCCGCGCTAGAGCAGGCCCGCGCCGCCCATTGCGATGCCATCGTCACCCTTGGCGGTGCCTCGGTTGGCACCCATGATCTGGTGCAATCAGCGTTTGAAAAGCAGGGCCTCAATCTCAATTTCTGGAAAATCGCCATGCGCCCCGGCAAACCACTGATGTTTGGCAATATCGGCGATATGCTGTTCATTGGCCTGCCCGGCAATCCAGTGTCCAGCATGGTCTGCACCGAGCTGTTTCTGGTGCCCATGATCCGAAAATGGCTTGGCCAAAACACCGAGCTGAGCTTTATCAAAGCCCGCCTGACATGCGATCTGCGCCAAAATGACCGCCGCGAAGATTATTTGCGCGCGACGTTGAGCCCCAGCGCCGTTGATGACAGCCTGCCCGATATATCGCCCTTCGAAAAGCAGGACAGCTCCATGCTGGCGACCTTTACCAAAGCTGGTGCACTCATCAAGCGGGCACCGCATGCACCGCCCGCTGCCAAGGGCGATATTGTGGATGTTTTACTGCTCTAAAGCGCACAAATTCAAAGTTTTTCACGCCAACCCTTGCAGAACATGTCAGGAACATCTATGGTGTTCATGGTTTGTACATGTTTGATTCTTACTCTATCAACATGCACATAATGTAGCGATTTGCTTGGGATTTTTAGAAAATGCTGACGCGGAAACAACATGAACTGCTGATGTTCATTCATGAACGCCTGAAGGAATCAGGCATTCCTCCTTCTTTTGACGAGATGAAAGTTGCACTGGATTTGAAGTCTAAATCCGGCATTCACCGTCTCATTGTGGCATTGGAAGAGCGCGGATTTCTGCGCCGCATGCCCAACAGAGCGCGGGCGATGGAGATTATTCGCCTGCCGGATTCGGTCGCTCCGGGGCTTTCAGCGCCGCGCAGCAAAGGCTTTTCACCCAGTGTTATTGAGGGCAGTCTGGGCCGTAAGCCTGTTGAGGTTGAGCCCAGCAATATTACGCGTGAGGCTTCATCCGATGAGCGCTCCAGCATCTCTGTTCCCGTCATGGGCCGGATTGCAGCTGGTACCCCCATTTCTGCGATCCAAAGCCATACCCACACCATCCCCATTCCCATTGATATGCTGGGCACCGGAGAGCATTTTGCTCTGGAAGTGCGCGGCGATTCCATGATTGATGCGGGCATTCTGGACGGCGATACCGTGTTAATCAAAAAATCCAACTCAGCGGATTCTGGCGATATTGTTGTCGCTCTGATTGATGATGAGGAAGCGACCTTAAAACGCTTGCGCAAAAAGGGTGGCTCTATCGCGCTAGAAGCGGCCAACCCTGCCTACGAAACACGGATTTTTGGACCGGATCAAGTTTCGGTTCAAGGCAAACTCGTCGGCTTGCTCAGAACCTATTAAGTACCAGCAGAACGCCAGTTGATTGGGGTTCTGCCTGATAAAATTGCTTAAGTGCAGGCTATTCAATGGCCTGCACTTTTTGGTTTTGTCACCAGTTTGGTGCTGATAGTTCGCATTGACGGACGTTCTGCGGCGCACGAACCATAAGTTTATGAGCGCGTTAGTTTTTGACGATTGGCAGATATTCCAGCGGCAGATTGCTGGTGTTTTTAATCTCTTCCATCGCAAAAGCAGAGCTGACATCGGCGATATCAATCTTCTCAATCAGCTTTTTGTAAAACTTGTCATAGGCTTCAATGCTTGGCACAGCTATCTTGAGCAAATAATCCACCTGTCCGCTCATCCGATAGAACGAAACCACTTCGGGAAATTCACTGATCAACTCCGCAAAACGGGTCAGCCATTCTTTGGTGTGTTGATTGGTGCTGATCGACACAAACACCGTCACGCTTGAGCCAACCATGGTCGGATCAAGAATGGCAGCGCGGGATTTGATGATCCCGTCTTCTTCCATTTTCTGGATACGGCGCCAGCAGGGCGTGGTCGACAAGCCAACACGCTTGCCAATTTCAGCAACAGGTACGGTGCAATCCTTTTGCAGAATTGCCAATATGCCACGATCAATACGGTCCATAGGGAGCCTTCATTGCTGATTAGATATCTGCTCTATCTTTACAGGATTGAGCAATAGACATCCAGATTGTAATATGTTTTGGCCGTGCCTAGCCGACCAGTCGCGAGACTTGAGATTTCAAGATAGGTAACAGCTCTTCAGAAAACCAGAGGTTCTTGCGAATCCAGCCATTGTTTCGCCATGATGGATGCGGCAGCGGCATCATCGCGGAGCCATTAGAGCAATCGCCATCCCCTAAATACTCACGCCATGCCATCACTGTATGGGTCAGGTTTTTCTTGCGTTTGTCTCCAAGATGAAACGCCTGCGCATACTGCCCCACCAGCAAAATCAGTTCCAGCTGAGGCATTTGATCAAACACCGCTTGCTGCCAAGTATCCTCGCATTCTTTGCGCGGTGGTAAATCACCGCCGCGCGCATCTTGCCCTGGAAAACAAAACCCCATTGGCACAATCGCAACGCGGCTCTGATCGTAGAAAACATCTTCGTCAATGCCGAGCCAATCCCTCAGCCGCACGCCCGATGGATCTGTAAAGGGACGACCGGATGCATGCACCTTTGTTCCTGGTGCCTGCCCGCAAATGCAAAGTCGCGCAGTGCGGGAAACCTGCAAGACGGGTCTTGGCTCATGAGGAAGCGGTGTTTTGTAAGGTTTTTCGATACAAATTCGGCAAGCCGAAATGCTCTTCTGTAGCTGCGTTAAATTTCGCGACTGTTCCAAAGCTATCCGCCTCGCTCTACATATCGTGTTTGCGCCGGTATTCCTGCGGCGTGTCAAATTCTGTACTCCAGATACCACGCTTGGCCAAAACCGCAGCAACCTCTATCGGCCGGAACGCGCCATAGGCAATCGCCCAGCCATCAAACACCATTTGTGCGTTTATGGAGTTGGTAAAGCCCGGAAAGCCTTTGCGCTGCACCTCGCCGCTGCTTTGCGGCGTATCCCACTGGCATTCCACCAAAATACGGCCGTATTTATCATTTCCCTCAGACGCACATGAGATGTTTTGGCCTTCAAGCAAGGCTTGCAAATGCCGCTTGGCCTGCTGGCCGCACGGCACAGCCTTGCCATATTTTACGCATGTCTGGTTGAGTTCCGGGGCATCAATACCCACCAGCCGATAACGTTTATCGCCTTGCTTGAGCGAGTCGCCATCCACCACGACAAAGCCATCCAGCTTTTCCCAAGAACTGCCGCTAAACCAATAGACAGCAAAACCAACGGATAGCAGAAATATCAGTGTTTTGAGATAGTCTTTCAGGCGCAAAATCTAACCGTTATCACCGGTGGAAACACCCGCCTGATCAAAGGTCGCCATGCCCGAATGTGCTAATGCAGCAGATTTCACGATGCCAGCGGCAAGCGCAGCGCCGCTGCCCTCTCCAAGCCGCATGCCCAAATCCAGCAAGGGTTTTTTGTTCAATATTTTCAATACTTTGCCATGCGCCTTTTCATCAGACAGATGAGAGAACATGCAATGATCAATGGCGTCGGCTTTAATCGCGTGCAGGATCGCGGCGGATGCCGTGGCGACAAAGCCATCGATGATGACCGGAATGCGCTCCACGCGCGCTGCAAGAATGGCACCGCACATAGCGGCAATTTCGCGCCCGCCCAAGCGGCGCAACACTTCCAATCCGTTGCCCTGGCTGACATTGGCGCGGCCAACGGCGCGGCGCACCACATCGGCCTTGTTGCGCATTGCTTCTGCATTAATGCCAGTACCTGCGCCAACCCATTCCTCGGGTTTGCCGCCAAACAGCGCGCAGAAAATGGCTGCAGCAACTGTTGTGTTGCCAATACCCATTTCGCCGATGCACAGCAAATCAGTCCCGCCAGCAATAGCTTCCATGCCAAAGGCCATGGTGGCGGCACAAGTCTGCTCGTCAAAAGCATCTTTAAGGGTGATATCTGGCGTTGGCACATCCAGCGCCAGATCAAACACTTTTAGGCCCAGATCATTCGCAAGGCATAATTGGTTGATCGCAGCGCCACCGGCAGAAAAATTCTCAACCATTTGTTGCGTTACGCTTGAAGGAAAAGCAGAAACGCCCTGCTCTGCAACACCGTGATTAGCAGCAAAAATAGCCACCAATGGACGGGTGATTTGTGGTGGAGCCTTGCCCTGCCAAGCGGCAAGCCATTCCACAATATCTTCCAAGCGGCCCAGGGAACCTGCAGGCTTTGTCAGCATTGCATCACGGGCGCGCACCGCCTCAACAGCTTCTGTCACCGGCGCGGGCAGGTTCCGGATCAAATCACGAATGTCCTCAAATGGAAGACCAGAGACCGATGACGTCATAATTCCTAAACCTATTACTCGCGTTTACAGCAAATCAGCTGCATTGCATTGGTTGGCGTGATTCTTTTCAAATGCTAAGCAATGCATTCGATCTATAAAGCTCATACCCACAGACGCAAGATGGCAATTTGATGAATTCCGAAAACGACACCCCGGACCCGGCGCTGCTGCAACGTGTTGTGGCCATGCCGGTAGATTTTTTGAGATGCCTGGTGTTTTTCACCAGAATACCAGTGCGCTGGGATTTGGGCAGCAACATCCGCATGGAAAGCACATCACAAGCTTTTCCCCTCGTGGGCCTGCTGGTGGGGGGCATTTCCGCATTTGTGCTGGCGGCAGCCCATGTGGTTGGTTTGCCCGCTCTGCCCAGCGCGATTTTGGCGGTTGCAACGCAGATATTGCTGACCGGCGCAATGCATGAGGATGGCTTGGCGGATACAGCAGATGGGTTTGGCGGCGGACACAGCAAAGAGCGCAAATTAGAGATCATGAAAGACAGCAGCCTTGGCACCTACGGCATGCTGGCCTTGCTTTTGACCCAAATGCTGCGGATTAGCGTGGTTTCGGGCCTGCTTTCTATCGGCGTGCTTTACGGCGTTGTTGGCATCATCAGCGCCGCCATGTTCTCCCGAGCTGCCAGCATGAATATCTGGCACACCCTGCCCCATGCGCGCGATGATGGCTTGTCGCAATCGGTTGGCAGACCAGACCGCAAAGCACTGAGCATTGCGTGGGCAAGCACGATAATTGTGCTATTTCTTTACCCTGTATGGCTGTTTGACATCGGTGCCACCTTGATAAATTTATTTGTCTGTATCGGGCTGAATTTGGCATTTCAAATACTGTGCCGCAGGCAAATTGGTGGCCAAACTGGCGATACAATAGGGGCTTCTCAGCAATTGGTGGAACTTGTATTTCTGTGCGGTTTGCTTATCTCAGTAAGCAGCTAAAATTAGGAATACAGCCAACAACAATGCAAACGCCGTGTCAAAATATTTGCCAGATTGATGAAGCCACGCGCCTTTGCCTGGGCTGCGGGCGCAGCTTGCGCGAAATTGGCAGTTGGACCCAGCTAAGCAATGACGAGCGATCCGATATTATGGCGCAATTACCCGCAAGGCTGATCCAGTTTAGCGAGCTAAAACAATGAGATATCTCTCGTTTTTGCTCCTCGGCCTGTTGGTGCTGCTCATCGTGTTGGTCGTGCGCCATGATGCCGGTACGGTGCTGGGCATGGAAATCGGCAGCTTTGCTCGGCTCGGTGTTATGGCAGCGTTTATCGCCTTTATTGGCATTGGCGCGTTTCGCGGCACGAGCGTTTCTAAAAACATACGCCATGCGGGCATCTGGCTTGGTTTGGCGGCATCATTGCTGGTGGGCTACAGCTACAAGGATGATGCGCGCGCGATGTTTGCCCGTGTTGCTGGTGGGCTGGTGCCCGGAATGGCATTTACCTCTCACAGCGACAATTCCGTTATCATCACGCGCGGCCAGCGTGGCCATTACAGTGTTCGCGCTCTGATCAATGATGTGCCGATTGATATGCTGGTGGATACCGGTGCCAGCAGCGTCGTGCTGTCGGCGCAGGATGCCGCGCGCGCCGGGTATGATCTCAACACCCTCGCCTTCACCCTGCCGGTGCAAACCGCCAATGGTGAGGCTTTTGTATCCGTCACGCGGATAGAGCGCATTGAAATTGGCTCGATCAATATTGAAAATGTTGCCGGTGCCATCGCACAGCCCGGAAAACTGGGCCAGAGCTTGCTCGGCATCAGCTTTTTGGACCGGCTGTCATCCTATGAGTTTTCGGGGCAAAACCTGACGCTTCGCCCCTAGGCGCTATATCAGCGTGGCGGCAAAACGAGCGGACACCACCAGAAGAAACAGCCCGAACGAAAACTCCAGCGCCCGTTTCGACATGGCATGAGATATTTTCACGCCCAAGGGTGCCACCAGCACGGTGATCGGCATCACCAGCAAAACCGCCAGCACATTGACGTAGCCAAGCGAATAGGGCGGCAAAAACTCATTGCCCCAACCGGCCCAAATATAACCAATCACACCGGGAATGGAGATCAGCACGCCAACGCCTGCCGAGGTCGCCACGGCCTGATGCATGGGGCGGCCAAACAGCGTCATATAAGTGTTGTTCAACACACCGCCGCCAATGCCCATCAAAGTTGAGACAAAGCCAAACACAACACCGCAAATGGTGTTGCCAATACCGGAGGGCAAATCCTCGCCAAGCCGCCAGCTATCGCGGTTAAACAACAGCCGCAGCGCGACAACAAAGGCGATCACCGCGAAAATAGCGCGTAGCCCACCACCGGAAATATAGGCGGCCACAACGGACGCCAAAACAACACCCACGGGGATGGGAACAAGCCAGTTCTTCAGGTGTACTAAATCGACGGTGCCGCGTTTTTTGTGTGACGTGAAAGAGCGCAGAGATGTGGGGATAATGATGCCAAGCGAGGTGCCGATTGACACGTGCATGGCGACCGATGCATCGACTTCCATCAGCAGCAAAAACTGGTACAAAACCGGCACCAGCACGGCGCCGCCACCAATGCCAAAGATGCCCGCCAGCAGGCCAGCAATAAGCGCGGCAACGCCAAAGGCAGCGGCATAGGTCAAAACTTCAAATGTTAGCAAATTATCCAAGGAAACAGCCCGGTTTGAGAGATTGTGTTGGAGGTATCTTCTCTCTGTTTTGATGCAAAATGTCTAGTATTTTGAGAGATTTAAGCTAGCTCTTCGGCCCGGTTGAGCTGATCTGTCGCAGCTGCCATGGCCGCGAGCGCCTCTTCTATCACGCCCACGCCAGCGCCCGGCTGCACCGCTTTTGTGCTGAGAATTTGGCGGTATGTACGCGCGCCCGGCTGGCCGTGAAACAGGCCAATTATATGGCGTGTGTAGTGGTTCATCTTGCCACCTTGTAGCAGGTGGTTTTCAATCTCGTCATACATCTCGCGCAAAACCTGATGACGGGTTTTAAGCGGGGCATCACTGCCATAAAAGCGCTGATCGACATCCAAAAGCAGCGCGCAATCGTGATAGGCGGCCCGCCCGATCATCACGCCATCGACATACGCCAGATGCTGCTCGGCCTCATCCAAATTGGCAATGCCGCCATTAATACCAACAAACATGTTTTTAAGGCGCGCTTTAAGCCGGTAGACGCGATCATAATCCAGCGGCGGAATATCGCGATTTTCCTTGGGCGACAGGCCTTTGAGCCAGGCCTTTCTGGCATGCACCCACAGCGCATCGACGCCCGCATCAATACAGCCATCGGCCAGCTCATCCAGCGCCGTTTCAATATTTTGATCATCCACGCCCAAGCGGCATTTGACCGTTATCAGCACCTTTTTATCTGGCGCTGCGGCTTCCTTCATGGCGGCCACACAGCGGGCCACCAAATCTGGCGTTTGCATGAGACAAGCCCCAAAAGTGCCGCTTTGCACCCGGTCCGAGGGGCAGCCCACATTCAAATTGATCTCGTCATAACCATAGCCGAGCGCAACGCGCGTGGCCTCTGCCAGCTTAGCCGGGTCTGAGCCGCCCAGCTGCAAGGCCACAGGGTGCTGATGCTCGGGATAGGCCAAAAGCCGGTCGCGATGCCCGTGAATAACGGCATCGGCCACCACCATCTCTGTATAGAGAAGCGCCTTTGTTGACAGCTTTCGGTGGAACGAGCGGCAAGCCCGATCCGTCCAATCCATCATTGGGGCAACAGAAATGCGCTGCCCAAAATTTCGAAGTTGCGAGGTCATGAGTTCTTGTTTTGCTGTTAAGCGCGCACTTTCATGTGTACGCAATTTGGTTTTGATAGGTTTATCAGCACCACCGGCTGAATACCAGAACCTTGGTGCCAAGCTAATCCAATTGAGTTCAAACCCTAGAAATTAAAGTAGATGAATTCAGTCAACTCATCGAGCCTATAAATCTGAATGATGCCTATCAACCCAACCGCAAGCATGGCAATTGACCATTTGAGTGATGGTCGCCAGATGAACATCTGTTGCCAATGAGCAGAGATCCCAACAGCTTCTCTCAAGAACTTTTTCACGTTAATGACCGGTCGGTAATTTTTGACGATCTCCATTGAGTTTGGCAACCAGAGCACAATCATGGTGAGCGCAATGGCCTGCACCCAGAAAACATTACTGCCCTGTAAAACATCGGACCATAGTTTTTCATCTGGATAGGCAGAAAAGCCAAACATGCCCTTTAGTACAGCACCTGCCCCGGAAAAGGTTTCCGCCCGAAAAAACACCCAGGCCACAATCACCGATAACAATGTCAGGGACTGGGCCAAAAACCGGCTGATAAATGGCGGCAAAAAGGTCGCTTCCCGATCACTAATAACAACGGTCGACCAGAAATTATTGGCAGCAAGATAGAGGCCATGCAGCAGACCCCAGAAGACAAAGTTCCAGCTCGCTCCGTGCCAAAGCCCACCAAGCAACATGGTAACGCCCAAATTTACATAGCGGCGAACAGGGCCCTTACGATTTCCGCCGAGCGGAATGTAAAGGAAATTACGCAAAAACGTGGAAAGCGTGATGTGCCAGCGTCGCCAGAAATCAACGATATTCAACGCCTTATAAGGCGAGTTGAAATTTAACGGCAGGCGTATCCCAAACATCCGCGCCAGCCCCAATGCCATGTCGCAATAGCCGGAAAAATCGAAATATATCTGGAAACTATAGGCAATCGCGCCCATCCATGCCGCTTCAAACGGCACGACCTGGCCCATTTCAGCAAGCCCGTAAACCGAATTGGCAATGGGGGCTACGCCATCTGCCAACACAATTTTCTTGAACAGGCCTATCATAAACAATGTGCTGCCGACGGAGAGGTTTACCAGCGCACGTTGGCGGAAAACAGGCAGGATGAATTGCGGAATGGTATGTTTTTGTAAAACAATCGGTCCGGCAATCAATTGCGGAAAGAACACCACAAACAAGCAGTATTTCGCGAAATCACATTCCGCAATTTCGCCGACATAAGTGTCGTACAAAAAGGATATCTGCTGGAAGGTGAAGAAAGAAATGGCCAGCGGCAAAATGATATTCAGAAGCGAGGTTTCTGCCCCCGTGATCGCATTGAAATTGCCAATCAGGAAATCTGCATATTTGAAATAGGCCAGCGTTACCAGATTGGCCGTGATACCCATTGCCAAAATTGGCTTACTCCCGGTTTTTAATATCAACCGGTGCAGGCCATAATTCACCCCTACCGACCCCATCAACAAGATGAGGTGCAATGGGCTCCACCAAGCGTAAAACGCCAGCGAAGCGGCAATCAGCCACCAGATAATACCCTTCTCCCACTGCATGTGACGCAGAATAAAAAACACCAGCAGAACAGGCGGCAGAAACAGATAGATAAATTCAAGCGAGCTGAAAACCATGATCTTCTCCTATGAGCCCTTCAAAGGGTTTTTGACGCCCGGTTGTGCATCCAGCAGTTTTTTCAAAAGTGTTTTTGATCCAGAATGCCCCAACTCGCTTCCTCGTCTGGCAAGACGAATGGCTTCAGCATGATTTTGTGTAATCAGAATCCCTTGTTCGTGAAGCCGGGCCAATTCCTCCATCGCGCCGGCATGCTCAAGCGACACCGCTTTCAAAAACCAGTCGACGGCACCTGATTGCTTCAACCCGTATTCCTCTTTCAAATGAAACCGCCCAAGCGCAGTCATAGCGCCGCCATGCCCCTGCTTTGACGCAAGTCGCAACCATGCCAATGCCTCATCATTTTCTGATTTATTTTGGGGGTCATACAGCATCAAACGGGCAAGATCGTGCATACCGCCGGTGCTTCCAAGTCTTGCTGAGCGAAGCAACCATTTACGAGCAAGCTTCAAATCCACAGGTACTAATTTGCCTTTACGGTAAATACGTCCCAATTGTTTAGCTGCGCTACCGGAACCACCCCGCGCTTTGCTCGCAAGAGAAATCATCGCCCGTTTACTCAGCTCAAAGGCCCGTTCCGGCTCTGGAACGATCCCGTAGCGCCCTTCCTTCAACATCCGCGCATAGGTAAGCATCGCTTGTTCATGGCCTGCGCGCACGGCGATTTCGTAATACGCCCTCGCCTGCTTGATATCCTGCTCAACGCCAAGGCCTCTTTCATAATGAAAGGCCAGTTGCATCGAGGCTTTTTTGTAGTTCCACCGCAATGCCTTTTTGAACCACCGAACAGCAAAGCTGTTGCAATCAGGCCCTCGGGACAATTGAAACAATCTCCCGAGTCCATAAGCAGTTTCGCCGCGATAGGAAAATCCGTATTGAACCGCCTTCAGGGAAATTTCACGAGCCTTCTCAAGGTCCGGCTTCACCCCCCATCCACGAGCATATGATTTTGCCGCATAAAACATGGCATCGGGATATCCCTGCTCTGCGTATTTTTCAAAAATCACAAAGGCTTCTTTTAGCTTGCCAATTTTTTGCAAAGCGCGCGCCTGCGCAATGGCTTCATTGACCAGAGGGTCTATCGGCGCACTCTTGGATTGCCGGTCTGCATAATTAATGCGTGCGACGAAAATAACGATCGACACCACTAATATCAACATCGTGGCCGTGACGATTTTAGTGAAGTTACCCATGACGCGCCCTCCAAATTCTGCAGGACTGTCCTTCGGTTACCTCCATAAAATCGTCTGAATTTTTGTTGGTGATGTCTTTTGGCAAAACAGGGCAGATAATGTCCTTGCGCCGTTTCCGCGCTTTGGCGACAGCCTTTTGGTCGTTACTGACAAGCTGCAGTATCTCACCAACAATCAGCCGCGACGCCCTGAAGTTAAAATGATAGGCGTCCGTGAACCGAGTAAGGTCGCGCGTAAAGGGACTGTCGAAATCGAAATCGACCACGTCGCCCAAACCCAGCAAGCGTTTGCGAAAATCATGATTTAATGCGCCATAGCCAAATTCAACAACCCGGCTTTGCATTTCTGAAATGGTGGGGGGTATGACGAAAATCAGTTGAACATTATTCTGCTTTGACCATTTGGAAATCTCCACCAGATAGCTCCAGTTTTTCTCTGAAAACTTAAAGGAACGCCAATCAGAGTTGGCATTTCGTAAAACCTGCTGCTGGAATACGCCCGTTAATTCCCGATCGATTTCAATCGGCAACCAGAGCCTGCTCCACATACCCAGATCAGCCCCGAAATAGGTGTCCTGGGCAATTGCCAATGCAGGATGGATGGATGCCGCCACATTCTCCGGCAACATGCAGTTTTCACAAGATTCAGGCTCAAGCAGCCCTTTAAGCGGATCTGTCTTTTTCTTGGAGGCGCTCTCCGCATGCGCCAAGGAAACAACACCCAGATCAATCATTTTGGAAATTATTGGCCCAAATTCCTTTTTTAGAAGCTCAACTCCCACGCGCAAAACAAACCAGTTTGAATAGTATTTCAAAGGATTTTGGCCAAGCCTGATCGCCTCCGGGACACGGTTCATTCCACCCCTGTCATTCTGGCGAAAGCTTCTAAGTTGCACGCCAATGACCAGCGATTTCAGATTTTTGTTATCTTTTGCAAATTGAAAAGTATCGTAAACTTCGCGCATTGTGGCAGCGCCATAACCGAAATTGTAAGCCTTCGAATATCCAAATCCTTGCCAGTATTGATCGCGCAACGAGCGTGCACGACTATCTCCAAGAATAATAACTTCAGGTGGTATTGCAGGATAATGGATAACTTTCCAAAGCGGATAATGGGCCTTTTCACTGACTTTTTTCTTGTCAAAGCCAGCATCTACAACCCTGTTCATTTCATATGGATCAACCACGTAATTGAACACGAACGGCAGCAAGCCCACTAAAAATGTGAGCAACATTATAAAGCAGTAAAAACGGGTTTCTGGGGAGTATCTGCTCTTGATTGCACCAGCCATTGGTTCATCTCCTTGTTTCCCTAACAAAAAGGATCGCAAGAAGTGTGCCACTATTTTTAACTAAAATATCGTTTGGTTACAAAGGGTTACAAAATCATTCAGAATAGAATTCTCAAGAATTTTCAATTTGACAATCATATTGGAAATGACCTCAGCCCAGCCCCAATGCATGAGTGACCAAAATCATTGAAGGGAAGCCAACCAAACCTGAATAATGCAAGGTCGCGAGCACAAGAAGTAAAACTGCAATCAGCGTACACCAATTGGCCATACCGTTACGCGCGGCCTCCACAATTGCCTCGGCATCATTGTCGGAAACCTGGTTGCCACGGTTGGACCATTTCTGTTTTGAAAGTCGGAAAACACAATAAACCTTCACCGCAGCATTGATCAGCTGGTTGAGATAAAGAATCCACGGATATGCCATCTCGATTTTTCGCGAGTAGCGAAACAGGAACAGCGAAAGCAGCATCCGGCTAAGCGCGATGAAAATGAGATATGAGAGGAAATAGACAGGCCCAATAATCAAGGTTCCGAATATCGCCAGAACCGGGCTGAACAGCATCGTCCACATAGATAGTCGCTGATCAATCAGGCACCACCAAATGAAAAACGGCATTTTTCTTGGCCCAAGCGCGATGGCCCTTGCGCCATTGCGCAACATATTACCGGACCAGCGCCGAAAGTTTTGCACCATGCGGTCCATGCCCGAACCATCGATAATTTCCACCGTGTATCCCAGCGCATCGGGAATATAGAGCATTTTGACATTGTGCTTGAGCATATAATACCAGGTGCTTTTATCATCACCTGAGAGAAAGCGAAAATCACCCCAGAGCCAGTGGTTCAAGTGATCTGCTTCTAACAGGCGAATGAATTCCAGTTTGCGCAAATGGGACGCGCGAAAAACAGACATGCGCCCGGTGAGGGTTAGAACGCGGCCAGACAATGCGTGGGACTGCATGGCAAGCCGGCGTTGGGAGAAACGCATTTTTAGCCATATCTCCACCCAGCGCGGCCCGATGCAGATAACCTCTTCGTCTGTCGTGCAAGCCTGTAATTCTGGATATAATTTGAACAAGGGCATGCAGCGACCAACCGCACCTTCAGCGAATATGAAGTCGCCATCCATGAAAACAACGAGATCGTCCCTGCCGATACCTGCCCGGCACATGGCACGCAGAACCAGCCCAATCGCTGCTCGTTTGCCATCAACATTTTGCCGCACAATCCGCAAGGTGACATCGAGATCCGCAGCTTCTCTGCGGACAAAATCAGATGCTATATCTTCGTCAAAACGAACTGCCGACCCCAGCCATATGGTGCCGGGAACGCCAGCATTTCTAATTTCCAAAAGAATAGAKCGGATCACCTTTTCAGTGATATCGCGATGCTCATTATAAGTCGTCATCATGAAATGCATATGCGGGGGCCGCCACCCCTCATCCCATATTTTCTGCCCCTTTTTACGCAAGGACGGATAGACAAAATGGCCGTAAATAAAAGCGCGCACCGCATGGGTAAACCACCAGCTGTAGCGCCAGATGCCCAGTGAGCCGATCACAAACGTAATCTCCCGCACCTCCGGATCCCAGATCCGGTTGGGCAGCAACATGATGGCCAGATAACAACTACATAAATAGAAACTGATCTTAAGCAGCGCCCACGGGTTCCATTTATCAAAGCCTCGCGGCCAGACACTAGGGTCATCAACGAAAGAGCGACGATCAGATTGATTTATCTGTTTCATTGGTCCCTCCATCGTTTTTGCCAACCAGTTCCTTGCCAATAAATCCCTTAATTGCCGACCAAATATCGTTGGTTTCACGTCGATCAAAAATAACCACCACGGGAAGCCCTGCCCTGATGTGAACAGCATCAACATCGCTGAGCTGCAAATCCAGAGTTACGGCCGCCGTACGTTCCTTGGCATCGTGCCAAGTGTATTGCGTGGCGTTCTTGTTGAGATAGAGCGAGGAACGATCAATCTTGATCACTCGCGCCGATATATGATGGTTCAATGCCGGGATAAAGACCTTGGCCTCATCGTTTAAGCCAATCTCCAATATCTCTTTTTGATTGAGGTAGGCCGTGACCGTGGTCGCATTGTCGCGCTCCAACAGCAGCAACGGCTCGTCGCGAGATGCGTTCGAATGGGATGTTTTGTACAAGGAGACGATACGTCCGTCGAAAGGCGCGCGAATAACATGTCGAGCCTTGATATCATCGAGATGTTGCAGCTTTTTGAGCTCCACCTTCAAGGCGCTATAGGCCACCTCTAACTCGACCGCCAACATATCAAGATCAGCGACGAATATTTTATGATTGTAATGGCGCCGGCTGGAGGCCTCGTTCATCGCAGTATCTCTCTCCAGCAAAAGCTCTGCCTCTTTCACCGCCGCTGCAGCAAGCGCTTGCTGTTTGCTGGCTTCTTCAACCTTGGTTGTCCTTGCAACACCAGCTTCCCGTAATTTGACGATACGTGCATAATGCGCGTCGGCGGATCTCAGTGCTTCGCGCAAGGCTGAGAGGCGCGCCCTTGCGATATCCCGATCCGTTCGGCTAACGATTTGATAAAGTTTGAGCCGCTCAGCTTCAATTTTGTGTTTTTGGGTCAATTGCCAAACCGTGTTCTTGGCGACCTCAATTCGAAGTTTTGCAGCATTGATTTGCCGATCCAATTTCAGATCATCAAACTGGACGATACTGTCCCCGGCTTTGACCCGTTCACCTTCTGTGAAGTTAATCATGTGGACGACACCGTCCATGGGCATTTTAAGCGTCTGCAATTGCGTGGAAACCACAGAGCTCGAAATCTCCAGTTTCATGAAGTTTGAATAGATCAAAATGCCAGTATGGGAGAAAACCAACAGCCCGATCACGACATACAATGTCGACATCAAAATTGTTTTGATCGGCAGTCGATGAATGGGTGTTTCTGAAATATGGTCGGCGGATGGCTTTGTGGAGATCGGCGTGACAGGAACATCAATCCGGCAAATGCTGTCATCAATCGTTCCCATCTGCCCACGAATGAGGTCCTCGGAAAAATAACTGAGCAAATCATAAGAGCGTTCGGGAAGGTCCACATATCGAAAGCCAATCAACGCTTGTTTCTCATCAATGCGCGCCACCTCGGCTTCGACATCAAATGATATGTCATACCCTTGAAAGGGCAGCATCAATTGGAGATTAAACTTGCGGCCAACTTCAGGTAAGTCGCCTGTAACGCCAGCAAGGCCAATGCCCCCAAGGCTCCAGTCTTTGGCGCGTATTCGTTGCCCTTCGAACGTCACAAAGAGAGGCGCCGTCAGACGAAGGTGTCGTCGCCGACAAGGGCGGTCTCTCTCAATTTTCATGGCTTCCTCCTAACGCAAACCATCGCTTTGTGTGCTGTTTGCTAAAGAGGTTGCAATTAGTATGCCGCTATTTGGAAGATGAGAATTGTCGCTCTAAATGGCTGATTTTCAACGTTACAAGCCGGTGCCCTAGTATACTTTGCCAGTACAATCCCGGGTATATTCGCAATTTGCGAATAATTGCCAGATTGAGAGCAAGCTCAATCATTCATAAAAATCAGCGCCCATTCATAAAAATTAACGCTGGTGTTTCCAGCAAGGATTTTAATTTCTGTACGAAAATCGCGGCTTCCCAACCATCAATCACCCGGTGATCAAAGCTGCAAGACAGGTTCATCATGTTGCGCGGCACGAATTCACTACCGTTCCACATGGGCCGCATRGCCATCTTGTTCACACCSACWATYGCCACTTCCGGGTGATTGATAATCGGCGTCGTRGCCAAGGCCCCCAGGGGGCCAAGGGACGTGACCGTAATGGTCGAACCTGTCAGYTCATCGCGCGTGGCATTGCCGTTGCGCGCAGCTTCCGACAGCCGCGCAATTTCAGCGGCTATATCCCAAACGCTGCGTGCTTCCACATGGCGAACCACCGGCACAACCAATCCCTTATCCGTTGCCGTCGCAATCCCCACTTGCACGCCACCAAAATGGGTAACCAACCCTGCCTCATCATCGAAAATCGCGTTCATTTCGGGGTGCTCACGCACAGCGCCAGCAAGCGCAGAAAGAATGAATGGCAATACGGTTAGCTTCACTTTGTCACCAGGATTCTCATTCAGCTTTGCACGTAGYGCTTCAACTTCGGTAACATCCACCTCTTCAATAATGGTGATATGCGGAATACGCGTATTTGCTGTCGCCATATGTTCTGCGATTTTGCGGCGCAGCCCGATGATTTTTATATCTCTCACCGATGTATTCTCCGCACGGTCGTAGCCGCCACCGACCAACAAGGCATCAAGATCGGCATGGGTGATTTGTCCATCTTTCCCCGTGCCTGAAACCTCATGTAAGTCCAGTCCCGCATTCTTCGCGCGTTTACGCACTGCAGGAGCTGCCAATGGCTTTTGTTCGGTGTTGAGCGGTGCTGAGGTTTGCGCTTTTGGTGCTATAGAAACCGGCGCTTCAACGTCATCTTCAACGTCAATTTCTGCAACAGGCTCAGGTGGCTCATCTATCCGTTCTTCGGCAACCACTGCTTCAGCCGTTTCAATCTTCACCAGCTCAGAACCAACGGCCATGACATCCCCGGTTTCGCCGCCAATCCAAGTGATTGTTCCATCGCAAATGGCCGGGATTTCAACCGTAGCCTTATCGGTCATCACATCCGCAAGCACATCATCTTCGCGCACCAGATCACCGATTTTGACATGCAATTCAACCAGTTCAACCTCAGTGACGCCTTCGCCTATATCGGGGAGTTTAATTGATACGGTCATCACCTACGCCTCCAAAGTTTGTTGCAACGCTTTAGTCACCCGCTCGGGCCCGGGAAAATAGTCCCATTCCTGAGCATGGGGATAAGGCGCATCCCAACCGGTGACACGCATAACTGGCGCCTCAAGATGATAAAAACAGGCCTCTTGAACCTCGGCAATCAGCTCCGCTCCAAACCCGGAGGTACGAGTTGCCTCATGAAGCACAACGCAGCGCCCAGTCTTTTTTACCGAATTGGCAATGGTTTCCAAATCGAGCGGCAACAAGGTCCGCAAATCAATGATTTCCGCATCTATACCACACGCCGCCACGGCAGCTTCCGCCACATGAACCATGGTGCCATATGCCAGGATGGTCACATCATTCCCCGCACGAGAAATATTGGCTTTGCCCAATGGCACACAATAATGGCCAGCCGGTGCCTCACCCATTGGATGATGTTTCCAGCCGATTGCCTTGCCGGAATGATCGCCGCCAAATGGTCCATTATATAACCGCTTGGGTTCGAGAAAAATCACGGGATCTGGGTCTTCCATCGCAGAGATCAACAATCCCTTCGCATCATATGGATTGGATGGCTGAACCACCTTCAATCCCGCGACATGGGTAAAGAGCGCCTCTGGAGACTGGCTGTGGGTCTGGCCCCCAAAAATGCCGCCACCAGTGGGCATGCGAATAACGATTGGGCAGGTAAAATCGCCATTGGACCGATGGCGTATACGCGCCGCCTCCTGCGAAATTTGATCAAAGGCTGGAAACATATAATCTGCAAACTGCATCTCGACGCAAGGGCGCATACCGTGCGCTGCCATGCCAATCGCCATGCCAACAATGGCACTTTCATTGATCGGCGTGTCGAACACCCGCTCCTGCCCGTATTTTTCCTGAAGCCCAGCCGTGCAGCGAAATACACCGCCGAAATACCCGACATCCTCACCGTAAATGACTGTGCGGCCATCACGCTCCAGCATGATGTCCATGGCACTGCGAATGGCTTCGATCATTGTCATTGAAGGCATATCAAGACCCCATTTGCTGGCGTTGACGGCGCAGATGTTCCGGCATTTCCGCATAAACATCACACAGGATATCTGCCGGTGGCCGTGGTTGCGGGTTAACGAAAGTGCCGTGGGATTCCACTTCTTTTTGGACAGTGCGAACCTCATCCAAAACTTCCGCTTCAGCCTGAACATGGCGCTCTTGCGACCATGCATCCATYAAAATCAAATGGGTWTTCAATCGCTCGACCGGATCRCCAAGCGGCCATGCRGCAGCTTCACGCTTGGAGCGATAGACAGTCGGATCATCYGATGATGAGTGAGCRGCGACACGGTAGGTCAGCCACTCAATCAGCACAGGACCATCCCCGCCCCGYGCATGATCRATCGCCCATTTRGARGCCGCAAGAACTGCMARATAGTCATTACCATCAACACGKATCGCGGGAATGCCGTAGCCAAGCGCKCGCTCTGCATARGTGGCTTTTCCRCYGCCAGCAAAGCCRGTCCAACTGGAAATYGCCCATTGATTATTGACCACATTCAAAACAACCGGCGGCCTGTAAACCGAGGCGGTTAACAAAGCTCCGTGAAAATCATTTGATGCCGTTGCACCATCACCAATCCAGCCAGCAGCAATGCCATTATCGTTCATAAGCGCCGCCGCCATTGCCCAGCCTACSGCTTGTACATATTGCGTACCAAGATTGCCGGAGACTGTGAAATAACCGTATTCGCGCGAAGAATGAAGGACYGGCAATTGACGCCCTTTGAGAGGGTCCATTGAATTGGAATAAATCTGCCCGATCATAGGTTTAAGCGGATAATCCAACCCCACAAGCAGCGACTGCTGGCGATAGGTCGGGAAATTCATATCTCCCTTGCTCAGCATTCGTGCAAAGCCGCAACCGATTGCTTCCTCGCCTGTGCATTGTAGGTAAAAGGTCGTTTTGCCCTGACGTTGAGCGATCTGCATACGTTGATCGATCGCCCGCATCATCAGCATATCGCGCAGGCCTCGCCGTAAAACTTCAGCATTCACTGTGTCGCCAAGATATGTCGACCAAGGGCCGACAGCCGTGCCGTTATCGTCCAGAACCCGGATCAAACCATGCGCATAAGGAGCCGCATCTGCCACAGATAATTGGGTATCGGGAACGGGTAGCGCGCCAGCTTCAGGAATTTTTAAATACGAGAAGTCCGGCGTTACACCGGGGCGCGATGGAGGATTGGGGAAGCTGAGTTTAGCTGTTTTCATCATTTTGCGATTATATGTTATTTAGCGCAAAATTATCTTTCAAAATTATCTCAAAACCAGTGTTTTAAAGAATTTTCATCTGTGTTATATTATATACGCAAAATATCCTTTCATATATTGAGATAATCATGAAAACACTAGATGATATTGATCGAAAAATCCTTCATGAGCTTGAACTGGACGGACGCAAGTCCAATAACCAACTTGCAGAAGCGGTTGGATTGTCCTCAAGCCCTTGCTGGCAGCGCGTTCGCAAACTCGAAAAAGACGGTATTATCAAAGGTTACAGCACTGTTATTGACCAGCAACAATTGGGATATTCAGAAACTGTGTTGGTTGAAATCACGCTTGAGAGAAACGGCGATTATCTGCTGGAAGACATCTGCCAAAAACTGGCGGATATTCCAGAAGTGCTGGAGGTTCACATCACCTCGGGCGCATTCGATTGTTTCATTAAAGTCGCCGTCAGCGGCACGCGGGGCTATGAAGAATTTCTTCGCACAAAGCTCTACAAAATCCCCAGCATACGGCATTCACATTCGGTGTTTTCGCTGCGCTGCTTCAAGAACAATCTCTCATTCGTTCCTTAAAAAGGCATTTAGCGCATCGGCGGCTAATTCACCTTCAACAGAGATACGACCGGCGTTTTTCGTGACAAAACCTTCATCTCTGTTTTTACTGGCAAGTTCCAAATCACTGGCCAGTTGATGAAGCCGCACTGCGCCAAAAGTCACCGCGCTACCCTTCAACGCATGCGCTTCACTTTCCAATTGCACCCAATCCAGTTTCTTCGCTGCGGCAATGATTTTTACAAACCGACCACGTGCATGCGTGATGAAGGTATCAATCAATTCGGGTAGCATTTCCGCACTTGTATCCTCGGTCATTTGCTTGAGTGCGCTATGATCAAGAATTGTAGTGTCAGGCTGGGTTGTCTCTTCATCGACAAGTGGCTTGGCATCGACTTTACCGCCTGTCCATTTCCTTACCATTTTCAGCAATTGCAGTTTTGAAACGGGCTTGGGCAAATAATCATCCATGCCTTTGGACAGAAGGGATTCGCGATCTCCCCGCATCACATGGGCGGTCATAGCGATGATTGGAACGCTGGCATGCGCGCCCTCAATTTTACGTATCTGCTGGGTTGCCTCTACCCCGCCCATTTCCGGCATGCCCACATCCATCAACACAACATCATATTGGCGCCGCCGAACCGCCGCGACGGCCTCTATGCCATTTGCGACCACATCTACCTTCAGCCCGGCCTTTTCCAAAACAGTTCGCGCAATCATTGAATTGGCGGGATTATCCTCAGCAAGAAGAATAGTGCCCGACAAATTGCCGTCGATGAATAATTGCTTGTCTCGACTGCTTTCCTTGTAGTTTTCAATTTCCATGTCCGTGAGTTTGGGCAAGGTCACTTCGAACCAGAACGTACTACCGTTACTAAATTCACTAGAAAAGCCGATCTCGCCACCCATCATCTCCACCAACATTCTGGATATTGCCAACCCAAGGCCGGTACCACCGAATTTTCGGGTATGAGCGGGAGTCAGAGTCATAAACCTGGTAAATAACCGATCATGATTTTCCGCATCAATGCCAATACCGGTATCAATCACCTTAAACAGTATGGTGTCTTCGCCCCCCTTTTCGGCGCGCGTTGAGATCGCAATTTTGACGCTCCCTTTATCAGTGAACTTCACAGCATTGGCGGCAAGGTTGAGAAGAATTTGGCGCAACCGCCCCGCATCGCCGTTGAAGAATTGCGGTGCAGCACTCTCCAACTCCGCACGAATAGAAATGCCTTTTTCTTCCGCGCGAGGTTCAAGCACTTCAACCACACTCTCAACCAATTCATTCAGCTCAAAGGGCGCGTTTTCAAAATCAAGTTTGCCCGCTTCCATTTTGGAAAAATCCAGAATGTCATTGATGATCGCAAGCAGCGCCTCACCGGATCTTCTGCCCGTATCAGAATATAGCTGCTGCGCTTTGTTGAGTTTCGTATCATCCAGAAGCCCAAACACACCCAGCACACCATTGAGCGGCGTGCGGATTTCGTGGCTCATCATGGCAAGGAACTGCGATTTTGCCTGATTGGCAATTTCAGCTTTTTCTCGTGCCTCATCCAGTTCCAGCTGACGTTGCTTTATTTCAGTAATATCAACCCGGTACCCGACGATACCGCCGTGGTTGGTCTTACGTTCTTCCACCCGAAGCCACCTGCCATCGAGCAATTCCTGCTCCACCGGCCCTGATGGATCAAGATGACGCTCCATACGATGTGCCACCCACTCATCGATGTTCATATCTCCGGTATTGAGCTGCCCTCTAAGGGCCCCTTCGCGGATAATTTGTTCAAAACTGGCACCGGGCACCAGCAGGTCCGCGCTCTTATGGTAAAATTCTTTGTACTTCTCATTGCAAATGACGAGCCGGTCTTCAGCATCATAAATGACAAATCCATCTGCAAGGGATTCAATGGCATCCACCAGTAATTCACGCGCAGTACTCAAATGCGCCTGAAATTCCCTGCGCTCAGAATAAAGCTCTGTCAGCCGCTGAGCTGCATTTCCAACCTCCACCAATTCGCGTGCCGTATGGCCAGGCAGTGGAGATATATCGAACGCACGATCTTCTGCTGCGGCGAGCATACGGTGGTGCACCTCGCGCAACGGACGACCAATCAACCACTGCATGGCGGCCATAAAGATCGCTGCAAGTAGCAAAATACCGCCAACCACATAGATCTGCATGGTRAACACATGCTCTTCAATATGRTGATGGGCYTCGGTYAAATCCCACTGGATTTTAATYGAACCAAATTGCTCATTCTCGAAGACAATGTCTTTTTCCARATYGAGCAAATCRGCAGGCTTCGCAGTGGTGGCCCTCGACCAGACGGCAAGGCTCTGCCCCTGYTCRTTGAAGACTTCTACCTCAYTRATTTCAGGAAGAACGCTGACACTTCGCGATATTATCGTYTCTATCAAGSCRCGRTCTTCGGTGACAATAGGATCGATAATGACCGCCGACATCAACGARATCATCTGCTCACTGCTYGTATGTAATTCGTCCTGCAACTGGCGCGCCTCGAACCAGCGCACGGCCTCCCCAACCCCTAAAGCACAAAGCAGGGTAGCAACGGTTAGCACAAATAGAATTTGATGCGACAACCGCCAATATCGCTTGCCAGCGGCGCGATCATCTTTCTTAAGCGGCGTTTTATCAACGTCCATCTGAAACTCCAGTGGCATTATACATTTAGCTTACACCAAATCATTTCACTTAAGTTTACTTGCATCTATTTCAATCGCGAAATGGATCRCCTTCATTTGGCAAARAACAATTTGTTGTTTTCAATCGCCAATCGCACATTGTCGTAATCACTATCGTCACCGGGTATAAAGCAATCCTTCTTGATCAAGTCCAAAACCTTGACCCCGCGGAGCGAAATCAACGCCTCGCGTATCGCCGTTTTCATCTCAACTGAAAGCCCGCTTCTGGCAATCCATGGCTTGGTGACGCTGGCAAAGGATGCAATCGGCCGAATTTTAGCGCCACGTCGTCTCAAGTCCTCATAGATCCATTTACTAACAGCGCCCGCATCATAGCTGCGATCAGAGACCGCCCAGCCGACGCGGTCATGACGTTCAAGATAAGAATATCGCGACAAATTACGTGCCGTGACACCGTGACTGGCCAAAAAGCTTTGAGGGAAATATCGACCCGTTGTTGAATATTTGCTACCAAACGCAAAACTCTTCCCGACAAGATCATCCAGCGAAAACATTTGGGAGTCGTCATGGACAATAATGACGCTCTGAAACGACTTTTTCTTCTGGTTTCCTTCTACCGCCAAAATTTCCAGATCGGGATTCTCGTCCTTGGCAAGCACATATGCCGCCTGGCCGTAGCGACCAAAATCTACACGCCCTTGCGCTAAATCCTGGATTGCTCCGTAATAGTTTTGCGTAATTTGTAGTCGTATTTTGATGGGTCTTCCAAGTAGTTCCTGCAGTCGGTTTTCCAGCACATTTAATATCGGGCGCATTTTCTGCACGGTGGTCGTAGGTTTCTCAAAAGCATAGGTTCCAAACACCAGAGTTTCTTCTGCCAGCGCAACTAACGGGCTGGCAGCCAGAATAAAAACGGCCAAAAAATGCTTCAGCGCAGTTTGAACATATTGTCCCATCTCTTTTCTCCGTCCTGGTCATTTACTCATGACTATGACAACGCAAAAAGCGTGCCATCGAGATTTCAACCTGGATTGAGGCCAGCCACCGTTTTGGAGAGGTTTGAGTTTTCAGAATGAGAATTGATCGGGCTAAATTGTCAAATTGACATGCTGGTTGACAAAATAGCTCGATTTTCAATGGCCGAACGACGGTTCAGTGCCGGTATCCATGCGATGAAGCACCATAATATTTTCCCCGCAAACCCAATTCACGCCTCGTTTCGGCGATGTTTTACACGCGAATAGATAAAGCGAAACTTCCAGAACGGCTCAATTGGCACACTGGTTGCAACATGAAAGGCAAGAGCAACTGTGTATGGAGGTAATTATGAAACAGGGTATCAAAACAGCGATTGCTGCCAGTGCCATGTATTTGGCCGTGTACTCGGCCATGCCTTTGGCCACCTCGTTTGCAGAAACCGCCAATACGGCGGCGTCCCCAAGCTGCGGCTTGCACGATCGCATCACATCCACTCTTGCCACACAATATAACGAAGTTCCGTACCATCGTGGCCTGACACCACAGGGCGCAATGATTGAGATATTCGTTTCAAAAGCCCGAACTTTTACCGTGGTTGTAACCATACAAACGGGCATGAGTTGCCTTGTAACAGCAGGGACGAACTGGATGGATGTCGGTACGATCTCCTATAGTTTTGACAAAAAACTTAGCGGAGATATCGAACGAGAACATTAGAAATACCTATACGAGCTCCCTCCCGGCAGCCAGCAGTCTCCGAACCCTCCCCCCTTGTATGTTCGGCCCAAAGACTGCTGGCGAGCTGTGGAAATTCACTTGAAGACATCGGGGATAAAAAGGGAGGTTTACCGAATCGCGGTTAAATGTGATGTAGTGACCATGTCACAAAAACAAAAAGTACTCTTGGTTGAAGACGATTTACCCATTGCGAGGGTTTATCAGGAGTATTTGAAGAAAGAGCCCTATGCAGTCACCCATGTAGACTGTGGCAAGGACGCTCTAGACTTCATCGATCAAAATGCCCCGGATGTGGTTATTCTTGATCTCAAACTTCCCGACATCGATGGCATTGAAATTCTCAAACATATCCAGCAGCGCGCCATTGCGACAGCTGTTGTTGTGATCACAGCCCATGGCTCGGTAAACTCTGCCGTGGAAGCCATGCGTGAGGGTGCAGCTGATTTCATGCTAAAACCCTTCAATGCAGACCGGCTGATCTTCACGCTGCGCCATGCGTTGGAACGCCAGCAACTCACACAAATTGTACGCACCTTGAATGTGGATAATACGCGGACCGAATATTGCAAATTTATCGGCTCTTCCGCCGCCATGCAATCCATCTACCGCACAATCGATAATGCAGCTCCAAGCTCTGCAACCGTCTTCATTACGGGCGAATCTGGAACCGGCAAAGAGCTCTGCGCCGAGGCTATTCATCAAAAAAGCCCCCGAAACGCCAAGCCATTCGTTACCCTTAATTGCGGTGCTATTCCAGAAAACCTTATGGAAAGTGAAATCTTTGGCCACGTCAAAGGAGCCTTTACCGGTGCCATTGCCAACCGTGATGGCCTGGCAAAACAGGCCAATGGCGGAACGTTGTTTCTTGATGAAGTCTGCGAAATGAGCCCCGCACTTCAGGTGAAATTGCTGAGGTTCATCCAAACCAAAACCTTCCAGAAGGTCGGCGGAACAGTGCTTGAAAAGGTTGATGTGCGTTTCATCTGTGCAACCAACAAAAATCCGTGGAATGAAGTCAGCGTCGGAAATTTCCGTGAAGATCTGTATTATCGTCTTCATGTCATCCCCATCCACCTACCGCCGCTGCGAGACCGCGGCGATGACGTCATGAAAATCTGCGAACAATTTCTGACAGCATTCAGCAAAGAAGAAGGTAGGAAATTCACCTCCTTCAGCGATGACGCCCGTGAACAAATCATAAATTACGAATGGCCGGGAAATGTCAGGCAACTTCAAAACGCCATAAGAAACGCCGTTGTGCTTCACGATGGTGAAAAAATCACCGCAGCAATGCTGCCGCCGCTTGCCAGCGGGATTGGCGCAATAGACACGGCAGTCGCACCACAGGCTTCACGGGCTTCCAATGCAACCGTCTCACCAGCAACCTCGGGCACCGTGCTGAGACCCATGTGGCAGGTTGAACGTGAAATGATTGAAGCGGCAATGATTGAGTGCGGCGACAATGTACACCGAGCCGCCGCTCTGCTGGAAATCAGTCCTTCGACGATTTATCGCCGTATTCGCGATGAGGAAAACGACGATAAACCTTAGAGTTTTCCGAGTTTTCCGTGATCAAAACCACGCCGCCCCATAAAAACATGGGGCGGCGATAATAGAGATTTTGCCGATAGGTTTGATCAAAGTTACAAATAGCTCTGGGCTACTCTGCCGCCAATGGGGCTGATGTATCTTCCACACGGCCGTAAATATCTTCGAGCCGCACGATGTCATCTTCACCCAGATAGGTGCCAACTTGCACTTCGATCAAATGCACAGGCGCAGTGCCGGGGTTATAAATACGGTGCACAGCGCCTAAAGGGATATAGACCGATTCATCGGGCTTAAGTATCAGCACATCATCATCCAGCGTCACTTCTGCAACCCCGCGCACAATGGTCCAGTGCTCACTGCGATGATGATGATATTGCAGTGATAGTTTCTCGCCGGGTGCCACCACAATGTGTTTCACCTGATGCTGCAGGCCCCAATGCACACCTTCGTAGCTGCCCCAGGGGCGATAGACCTTGCGATGCAGTTTTGCAACTTCGCGGTCCTCGTGCTTGAGTTGCGCCACGACTTTTCTTACGTCCTGCGAACATTCCTTGCGCATGACCAGCAATGCGTCAGCGGTATCGACAATGACAAGGTTATCCAGCCCCACGGCCGCAATCAATCTATCTGACCCATGTACGTGCAGCCCGGAGCAATCGACCATAATGGTGTCGCCAATTGCGGCGTTCCCGGCATCATCAGTGTCCATACATTCGGCAAGCGATTGCCAGGAACCAATATCCTTCCAACCAATATCAATCGTAACGACCACCGCATCTTTGGTTTTTTCCATCACCGCATGATCAATGGATATGTAGGGCACACGCGAAAACGCTTCGGCTGACGGCTTAATCACCCCATTTTCATTGGAGCCGGTTTGAAAAGCCTCAACACAATGTTCCAAAATATCCGGCGCATATTTTTGCAACTCATCCAGAATTTTTTTGGCTTTAAACATGAAGATACCGCTGTTCCAAAAATGCCCGCCCGTTTCAAGCATCTCGCCAGCCGTATTCAGATCCGGCTTCTCGATAAACGCATCAACTTCAAAGCAGGTTAAGCCGTAGGCAAGCTTCTTTCCTTGCCGGATATATCCATAACCAATTTCTGGTCGGTTGGCCGGCGTGCCAAACGTTACCAGCGAACCATGAGCAGCCGCACGCGCGCCCATTTGTGCTGCAATATGAAGGGCTTTGGAGTTTCTGATGAGATGGTCCGAAGGCAAAACCAACATCAAGCCTTCAGGATCGTCTACTTCAATTGCCAAAGCCGCCAAAGCAATAGCCGCCGCCGTATTGCGCCTTTGAGGTTCAAGAATTGTCAGCCCCGGTTCAACGCCGATATCAGCAAGCTGGTCACTTCCGATGAACCAGAATTTTTTATCCGTGACAATCACGGGCGCTTGAAAAACATCGCTATCGGAAACACGTTTCACGGTCTCCTGCAACATCGAATATTCGGAAAACAATTGTTGAAACTGCTTTGGTCTTTCTTCCCGCGATAAAGGCCAAAGCCTCGATCCAGACCCACCACACAAGATGACGGGATAGATATTGGGGCTGTTTAGGGTCGATAGGGACATATTCATTTTCCTTCGTCTAACAGCGAGGCTCATGCGCCTGCTTCCTGCGAACAAAGGTTCAAAAACCGTGCCAACCACGGATGACAAATGGTTGGTGATCATTTTTTGTATAGAAACGTTGATAATCTGAGGTTTCGGGAAATTCTCAACGTCCACCTCCAAATATAGAATGAAGGCGTGGTCACTTCAAAATTGTCAATTTGGCACGCAGATCGACATCCTTTTAGCTATTTACATCCCCAAAACAGAAATTCTGAATCCCAAAACCCCTTCACACCAACGACTTCTGTTGGAAACGACATCTGGCACAATACCTGCAACCTCTCAGGGCACAGGCTGGAAAAACCGTGGAGATGAATGATGACGACCATTATCAACGTGCCATATTCCCCTCATGAAAAGTCAGGTTTTGGGAAGAAAAAACCCAAGGCGCGTATCAGCATCTTTGGTCTTGGCTATGTCGGGCTTGTCTCCGCGGCATGCTTTGCTGACTGCGATTGCGATGTGATTGGCGTCGATCCTGATGTGAAAAAACGCCATCAAATTCGCGACGGTAAATCTCCAATAGTAGAGCCGGGGCTAGGAAAGCTAATGGCGCGCGGCACATCCAGTGGTCGTATCAAAGTTATGTCAGACGGTGAGAACGCGGTGCTTGAAACGGACATTTCATTCGTATGCGTCGGCACCCCGAGCAAAAGAGATGGTCGTTGTGACTTAAAATATCTGCGCACTGTTTGCCGCCAGATTGGCAAAGCACTGGCGAAAAAAAGCACCTACCATGTGGTGGTATTCAGAAGCACAATCCCGCCTGGCACGACCCGCGATGTGTTGCTGCCAATCCTTGAAAAAACATCAGGCAAGAAAGCAGGTGAGGATTTTGGATTAAGTTTCCATCCTGAATTCCTGCGAGAAAGCACAGCGATCTCCGATTTCTTTGACCCACCAAAAACCGTCATCGGCGGCATTGACGAACGTTCGCGGCGCCCTGTTGCAGCCCTCTATCACAGCATCGATAAAGACGTCATAGAGACAGATCTCGAGGTTGCAGAAACCGTGAAGTATGTAGACAATACCTGGCACGCTTTGAAAGTTTCATTCAGCAATGAGATCGGCAATATTTGTCAGGCGCTAAAGGTCGACAGCCATAAGGTGATGGACATCTTTGTTCAGGATACCAAGCTGAACATCTCATCTTATTACATGAAACCGGGCTTTGCGTTTGGCGGCTCGTGCCTGCCCAAAGATGTGCGTGAGATCAATCATCTTGCAAAAAGCCTGAATGTGCCAACCCCGGTGTTGGGAAGCATTATTGAATCAAATGCAAATCAGATYACTCACGCCGCTGAGATGATCAAAAGCTCAAAACCCGATGTGGTCGCGTTCCTGGGCATCACCTTTAAAACGAATACCGATGACCTTCGCGAAAGCCCGATCCTGTCGTTRATKTCGCAGTTGGTTGCTGAAAATATCAAGATCAAATTCTTTGATCCCAACCTTGATCTRGACACCTCCGTTCGCCACCATATTCAGCACTCAAAGCATGAGAAGGGCAACATTGATCAACTCATGGAATTGCTGCCTGCAATGGCAAGCACCTCAGTTGAGGCTGCCTGTGAAAACTGCGATGTGATCGTCGTTTGYCACAATGATTTGGCGTATCGCCCGGCYGTTATCGACCGGCAACCRCATCAAAAAGTCGTTGATCTKGTTCGTATCTTTGGCGGYAAGRACAATTGGTCAGAACTTGCMGCRATYGGCATGGACGATTATGTCCAAAAGCCCGCAAGCCTTGAGGCCCTTCARYTRAAAATCAGCCAATGGGCCCRCCCTAGCGAAAAAGCAYTGAATATTCTTCTRGCGGAAGATGAGGCCGCCAACGCTGCGGTCATCAAAGCCAAACTGGCAAAGCTGGGTCATAATGTACACATCGCCACGACTGGTTTTGAAGCATTGCAYGCTGCCCGTTATGAGCCRGTTGATATGATTTTCATGGATATCAAAATGCCYGGAATGTGCGGCAAGGAAGCAACCTTGCGCATCCGSGCGTTGAATTCTTCCCAGGCCAGCGTCCCAATCGTWGCCCWTACAGCGCTCGCAGCACCTGAAGAAAGCACCACCTATACCGGYATTTGCTGGTAGAGGCCGCGCGCCAATTCGACAATTATCCMAACCAGGAAAGAAGATGCCATGCGATATTCTAAYAAGCCTCCACACGCTGCCACCARCAGCAAATTGAATTGCTTTACCGCCTATGACGTGCGCGGAAAACTTGGTTCGGAACTCAATGAAGATATAGCCTACAGGATCGGGCGCGCCTTTGCCCAACATCTGAAAGCAAAGCGGGTGGTGATAGGCGGCGATAACCGCCTGACCAGTGAGAGGTTAAAAAAAGCAGTTTCGCGCGGGTTGATGGATGCTGGCGCGAACGTCATTGATTTGGGCATGACAGGAACAGAAGAAGTCTATTTCGCAGCATTCCATCTGGACGTGGATGGCGGCATAGAAATCACTGCCAGCCATAACCCGAGAAACTATAATGGCATGAAATTCGTTGGGCGCGGCGCAAAGCCGATCAGCGGTGACAATGAACTGGCTTCAATCAAAGCATTGGCCGAAAGCCAGGATTTCACCCCATCTCCTAAGCGCGGCACCCTCACCCATCGATCATTGCTTCGTGCCTATCGAGACCATTTACTGGGGTATATAACACTGGAAAAACTGGTCCCTCTCAAATTGGTCGTCAATGCAGGAAATGGCGCGGCTGGCCACGTTATAGATGCCATCGAAGCACAGTTTTTGAGCAACAATATCCCCATCGAATTCATCAAAATTCATCACCGCCCAAATGGCAAATTCCCGCATGGTATCCCAAATCCGTTATTACCGGAAAACCGCCATGCAACATCACAAGCTGTGAAGGAACATGGCGCGGATATGGGTATTGCCTGGGACGGTGATTTTGATCGCTGCTTTTTCTTTGATGAGCATGGCGATTTCATTGAGGGCTATTACATTGTTGGTTTGCTTGCCGGCGCCTTTCTGCAACAGCACCCCGGCGAAACCATCATTCATGATCCTCGTTTGACATGGAACACCATCGACATCGTAAATACGGCCGGCGGCGTTCCTGTGCCATCAAAAACCGGCCACTCATTTATCAAGCAATGCATGCGCGATCAGAACGCCATTTATGGCGGAGAAATGAGCGCCCATCACTACTTTCGCGATTTCGCCTATTGCGACAGCGGTATGATTCCATGGCTGCTGTTGATTGAGTTGATGAGCAATACAGGAAACTCATTGGCGCAGTTGGTGCAAGAGCGCATCGCCGCCTTCCCTTGTAGCGGCGAACTCAATTTTAAGGTCGCAAACGTCAAAAAGGCAATTAAGCAGGTGCGCAACTATTATGCCGTCGAGGAGCAATCCTGGTACACAGATGGTCAGGAAGTGCCGTATCTGGATGACATTGACGGGCTAACGATAACATTCAGCGATTGGCGACTAAACCTGCGCGCCTCAAACACAGAACCGCTCTTGCGTCTGAATGTTGAGGCAAAAAAAGACTACCAATTGGTCCGTAAACACGTGGAAGAAATTGAACATATCATCGGCAAATGACGGCTCAAAGAATTAAGTAAATTCCCGGTGTTTTTCTCGCCAACAACACTCATTGGCGGCATGAAACCTAGCCATACTTTTCAGGTACCAAAGATAAAATTTGATTTTTTTACGATGTGCATAGTGCCGATGAAACGTCGTAACCTACTGATTTAAAGCCGCTATACACTCAATCCGCCATCGGCGAAATGGCGAGAATCTCTCCAAGTTTTTTATAAATTTCGATTTTGGTTTTGAGGTGGTAAATTTGTAGATGTGCGTGTCCAAAACCAAACAAGGTGTTGCATGGCCTCTTTTGCATGGTTTTCTGTAATTATAGAAGGGATGAGCATTACATCGGCCTTTGACGAGAAACTTACCTTAATTTTTTTCCTTTGCGCCTTCATGCTCCCTTTTATTGTGACGTAATTGTATATGAAACATCGCTTTAGATTCGCCTCTTCGATATCGAGGTTCACAAGCGCCATAGCACTGTGTGAGATAAGTTGTTGCTGACGTTCCTGTAGCAGCGTAACATTTGCAAGCATAGGTTTAGTGGAGACTTGCAATGCCAACTCTTTCCCCCAACATCCAAAATAGGGTTCGGAAATTACCGAAACCATCGAATTCTGCCCAAGGGATGCTTCCCTTGTTTGAGGCAGTTAGCAACGCTTTGGGTGGTATAGATGACCGAATAAAAAATGAACCGAAACACAAGGGTCAAGTAAGGATCACAGTCACTGATCTTTCAAATGTAGACAAAATTAAAATTGAGGTAATGGACAATGGCATTGGCCTTGATGGAGTGCGGTATCAAGCGTTCTGTGAGGTTGACACGGACTTTAAGAGCAAAATAGGAGGGAAAGGTGTCGGCCGTCTTTACTGGCTTGACGCGTTCTCAAAAATTCAAGTGAAAAGTCGTTTCTCCGATGGGGCCACTCTTCAAGACCGTGCATTTTTATTTAAACTTTCCAATAAAGAACAAATACAGGAAATCAACACCGGCGATGAGATCAATCGTCTTCCAAATGTTGGAACACTCGTAGGCTTCAATGGCTTGCGAGATGAAAGTTATCGGAAACAATTTCCGAAGAGAAAAGATACATTTCTTCGCTATTTTAGTGCTCACTTTATTGCAGATTTTTTAGTTGGAGGTGGATCGAACGTAACGGTGGACCTTGATGGAGACCTAACATCATACCCTTCGGCAATTTCAGACCTTGTTGTGGGCAAAGCACTTAAGGGTACAACCGAAAAGCATGATGAATTCGGAACACTTCAAATAGTTGGCTATACATGTAAACCAGAGGCTAGCACGGGCCTTGAAGGTACACATCAACTTCATTTACTGGCTAACAGTCGAACTGTAGAGCCTCGAAAAATTGATCAATTGCTTGCCGTTCCTCGGATAGAGAGAGATGGAGATGATGACCTTGTGTTTCATGGATGTGTGTCCGGAACGTATCTAGACCAGCACGTAAATGAGGGGCGCACTGCCTTCAACCTTAAGGAATCCAAGATCAAGGAACTCTGCCGATTTTGCGCAGATTATATAAAAGAAACTTTCCTGACTGAACAAATGCAAAAGTTCGAGAAAGCGCGGAAACTAGAATATCGAGACTTTGTAATGCGCTATCCGATCTACGGCTTTGCTGATGAGGAAACACAATTGGATCGAGTGCCATTTGCCGCCCGTGAACCAGAGGAGTTCGCAACTGGGCTAGTTAAGTATCAAATTCGCAGGGATGAGAAACGACAGAATGATATAGAGCGCGTCATTGACCTTTTAGAAGAGGAAGGCACAGTGACAGAAAAATTCGCTAAAACTCTGATTTCTGCCACCCAAGAGATGCAAGATTCAGAGAGATTGGCTTTGGCTCAGCACGTGGTTCGTCGGAAACTAGTCCTCGAACTGCTCGAAACACTAATTAAAAAGATACGTGCCAGAGGTGAGAAAGAAGATGACTATCATCTCGAAAGTACTTTGCATTCATTTATCGTCCCTATGCGCGTTCACGGAGACGACGGGAGCAAAGTAGAAGCAACGTCTCACGACCTCTGGATCGTTGACGAAAGATTGGCATTTACACGCTCTTTTTCCTCAGATCAAAGGCTTAATCAAACAATCAAAGAATCCGACAGCCAAGCCAGACCTGATCTTTTAGTTTGGAACCTTGCACACGGTCTTGGCGTCGTTGAGCAAAATGATAGCAATGCAGAAGTTGATGTTTCTGAGCCTCTTAAGAAAGTACTGATTGTTGAGTTCAAACGACCAGGTCGGACACAGTACGGGAAGGTTGAGGACCAGATTGAACAACAGATTACCAAATACTTGATGCAACTAAAGGGTGGTGAAATTCAGTCATTTAGTAAACAGAAAATAAGGATCGCGCCGGACTGCATTTTCTACTGCTACGTCATAGCCGACATTGACGGTGATCTAAAAAACCAACTTGCCGGTTGGACCACAACAGCTAATGGCGAGGGTCGAATACGAAGCCTCGACAATGAGTTTAAGGGATCAACTATTGAAGTAGTCCAATGGCAAGACCTTGTGAATGACGCTTGGATGAGGAACGAAGCTACTATTAGGGCTGCAGGTCTCACCCGGGCAAAAAAAATTCGAAAATGAACTACGAGCTACGGATGGGTCAATGACCGTGAAAACCGACAAGTAGCACTCAATAGGATAAATTCGCCAAACGGGTCAAACCCCTTTGGCTTTGCCCCGTCAGCACTAAAATGGGTAATGCTGGTCGGCGTCTTCGATTGTGAGCCAGCGCAGGTCGGTGAATTCAGCTATGGCTGCCAAAGCGGCCGTAGCCGCTGGCTTTTACGCCGCCAAAAGGCATATGCCGCTTTGCAGGCGGTTGGCGACATCCAGTGCGCATTTGATATCTTGTGTGAACACGGCGGCGGACAAGCCGTATTGCGTATCATTGGCCACGCGCACGGCTTCATCGCTATCTTTTACGCGGATGATGGATTTTACGGCCCCAAAAGATTCTTCGCTATAGTTGAGCATGTCTGAGGTGACGCCATCCAACAAGGTTGCGGCGTGAATGGCACCCTCGATATCCGCATCTTCCAGAACCACAAGCGGCGCTTTGCCGCTCAGCTCTAGCAGAGCGGATTTGAGGTTTCCCCCGGCAATGCACCCCGCAGCATGAACGCGTCGAAAAAATCTGCAAGGTCGTCATGAGCCGTAAATGGTAGGACATGCGCAACATATTGATCTGGCCTGACAATGAGCAAACAACCCTGCTCGCGATCAATATTGCGAAGATCGAAAATGTCCCTGTCATTCTTGAAATCCGGGCAGAACATTTTCTCATAATCAACGAGGTCTAAATCGCCCTTTTGCGGCGTTAAGAAATCTGGCAGCATTTCGAGTGCGAGCGTGCGGCTGTTTTGTTGGAACACTGCGCGCACATCAATCAAGGCGTCGATGTTTGTGCCCGGTGCTGTGAATTTACGCACGGGAGAATTTGGCGATTCCGCCAGAAATGCACACAGTTTGCGGAGCGCTGCCCCTTGCGCAGAGGGGTCTTCCTGCGGGCAAAATGCAAAAATATGCCAGCGGGCATCTGCCGTTACCGTATGGCCCAGTTCAACGGTTTTTGCATCTGCCAAACGGACCACCGGCGCGGAGTGAAAACGAGCACCTATTTCAAAGCCCGGTGCCAGGTTTTGCCAGGTTGATGGGCCGGTTAATTTTGAGGGCGTATAGGTGACGGACATGCCCGCCGTATAGAGGCCGTGCTGAATGAAATAGCGCTGAAACTTTGGTGCTTCGCCGGGCTTGCTATCCGTGGTTTCGGGCCGCTCGCTCATAATCCGCGACCATTCCCTGTCAAAATCGATCAAATCTTTGGCGACAGCCTGGCGCTCAGCGGAATAGCTGTGCAAAATCTCGCCGTGGCACTGCCCTTTCAACACCGAGATGAGCTTCCAACCAAGGTTAAACGCATCGCCCATCGACACATTCATGCCCTGCCCAGCTTTGGGGCTGTGGGTGTGGCAGGCATCTCCGGTGATGAACACGCGCGGCAAACGGGTGCTCATCTCGTCTTCAGGCACATCATCAAACTTGTCGGTCAGGCGCTGGCCAATCTCGTAGACAGACCACCAAGCCACCTCTTTCACCGACAAAGTGTAGGGACGAAAGGTGCGCTGCGCCGCTGCGATGAGCTTTTCAATGGTGATGTTGCGGCTTGCGACCCGCTCTTTGGCACTCAGCTTGTCCAGCTCGATATAGAGGCGGACAAGATAGCCACCTTCGCGCGGGATTATGATGATGTTGCCATTACTGGCCGACTGAATAAGCGTCTTGCAACGAATATCGGGAAAATCTGTCGTCATCAGCACGTCCATGACGCCCCATGCCTGATTTGCGGAATCGCCAACCAGCTCTCGGCCAATCGCCTTGCGCACATCACTGCGCGCGCCGTCGCAGCCAACAACGTAGCGGGCGCGCAAGGTCGTGGTTTTCGGTGCATTACCGGTTTGATCGGCGTCTGGTGATGTCAGGATGACCGTTACGGGATAGTCATCGGCCTCCGGGTCTATTGTCAGATCGACAAGCTGCAACGCATAGTTCGGCACCATCCGTGATGGCGATTTGCGCATGATATCGAGATACATGTCGTGTATCCGCGCCTGATTGAGAATGATGTGGGGCATTTCAGAAAGCCCGTCCTCAACATCCTGAATGCGGCCATTGCGCGTGATGTGGTCTGGTTGGTCCGCATCCGGCTTCCAAAAGGTTGTTTCATTAACCCAGTAGCCCTGCTCCATAATTTTGTTAGCAAAGCCAAAAGCGTTGAACATTTCCATCGACCGGCAGGAAATRCCATCCGCYTGCCCCTTTTCRATCGGGCCAGGTTTGCGCTCKATAATGCGGGTGGAAATSTCKGGAAATGCGGCAAGYTGGGCCGCCAGTGTCAGCCCGGCGGGRCCGCAACCAACAATCAGCACATCAACGGTTTCAGGAAGRTCRCCATTTGCCTCWGCGCGCCCTGCGGCAGCGTCAAAAACCTTTGGGTCACCGGGATGAAAACCATTTTGATGATACTGCATGTCGTAAACTCCCATGGCRCGATAAATTAATAAGTCCACTTATTATATGGATGACCTCCGCCAACCCGTCAATAAAAAAGTATATGCCTATTTAAATTTTCGGTATGAGTGCAGGCGCAGGCYGCATGGCGCGCGGMRAAMAGCTAGGACCGACTTCATGAGCACAAATTTCAAGATGCCCGGRCACCTCATTCGGCGGYTGCATCAGCTATCRACCCATGTGTTTYTGGAGCGGGTGCGAGAGGCYGGRTTTGACCYGACGCCGATACARTTCGCGGCGCTYAACACGCTGCGATATAATCAAGGCATTGACCAAGCCAGCCTGGCGCAGGCGATCAGCAAAGACCGCGCAACCGTTGGTGCCGTGGTTGATCGTTTGGAGCTAAAAGGGCTCGTGACCCGCGTGGTCAGCAGCCGTGACAAGCGGGCGCGCGAGCTAACGCTTACCGATGAGGGCGCAGCGGTGTGCGCCGCGCTTTCGCCGGTGGTAGAAGGGCTTCAAAAAGAAATCCTGCCAGGCCTCACCGAAGACGAGTACCAGCAATTTATTGCGCTGGCAGCAAAGGCTGCAAAAAACGCTAATTTCCCCTGAAAAGTGCGCCGTTGCCGGGTTCTATTAGAACATGGCCTGCGGAATAAGCAGCGCGATCTGCGGGAATAATACGATCAAGATCAGGCAAGCCGCCATTGCGAACCAAAACGGCAGCACACCGCGAAAAATGGTCGCCATTGGCACATCACCCGCCACGCTTTTCACGACAAAAACATTCAAACCCACTGGCGGGGTAATCATGCCCATTTCAATCACGATGACCGCGATCACGCCAAACCAAATCGGATCAAACCCCAACCCGGTGATAATGGGAAAGAAGATCGGAATGGTCACCACCAGCATCGCCAAACCGTCCATAAACATGCCCAGCAAAAGGTAGGACAAAATGATCAGCAGCAGCACGCCGTAGCGGCCCAGTCCAGCCGATGTCATCACCTCGCCAAGCGTTGCCGGTACATGTGTGAGCGCCAGAAACGGGTTGAGCAAATTGGCACCAATAATGATGAGATAAAGCATCGCTGTGGTGCGAATTGTGTCGGACACCGCCTTGATGGTTGAAGCTTTGTCGAGTTTTCTCCCGATGAGCGCCATGAGGATGACCAGCGCGGCCCCCACCCCTGCGGCCTCAACTGGCGTGAAAACGCCGAGGTAAATCCCCCCGATGGAGGCGACGATGACGGTGATCAATGG
>NVXB01000109.1 GCA_002746425.1 Hyphomicrobiales bacterium
CTTATATTGCACAAATGGTGCCGTTGCCGCTGGTCTGCCGGTTGGTTGATCTTCATATGGGGATACTTGATGCAATACAAAACAATCCTGCTTACTTTTTTTACGCTAATCGCCACATGGCTGTTTAGCCAGCCCCTTCACGCCAGCCAGACATTCGTCATTGCCAGCTTTGGCGACAGCCTATCGGCTGGCTATCGATTGCCGCCAGAGGGCGCTTTTCCGGTGCAATTGCAAAAAACTCTGCGCGCAAAAGGCCTGGATGTTGAGGTTCTTAATGCTGCCGTTTCGGGAGATACCACCACTGGCGCGCTGGCCCGGCTGGACTGGTCAATCGGCGAAAATGTGCAGGCGGTCATCATAGAGCTTGGCGCAAATGATGCACTGCGCGGCGTAAACCCCACCATCACCCGCGATGCGCTGAACAAGATTTTAACCCGCTTTCAGGAGCGCGGCATCAAGGTTTTACTGGCWGGCATGCTGGCCCCGCCCAACCTTGGGCCGGATTTTGGCAATAGCTTTAATGCCATCTATCCTGATTTGGCCCAAAAATACGATGTGCTGCTCTATCCGTTTTTTCTGGAAAATGTCGCCGCAGACCCTAGTCYTAATCTWTCAGATGGCATTCACCCCACAATGGAAGGCATTGGCATAATCGTGGACAGCATTTTGCCAAGCGTGGAAGCGCTGCTGGACAGCATTGAACCYGCCTCCTAAAACGGGGCCTCTTAAACACCNACTYAGATTTTCCCCATCCAGACAGGATAGTATTTTATGGAAATGCGTAAGCTTGGCCGCACGGATATTGAGGTTTCCTCTATCTGCCTCGGCACTATGACTTTTGGAGAACAAAAYACGCGGGCAGAAGGTTTCGCCCAGATGGACCGCTCTATTGATGCGGGCATTAATTTCTTCGATATGGCCGAATTATACGCCATTCCGCCAAAGCCAGAGACAACCGGGCGCACCGARGAAATCGTTGGCGACTGGCTTGTTGCGCGCAAAAACCGCGATAAGGTGATCATYGCCACCAAAACTGTTGGCCACACYGATGGCATGACCTGGTTTCGTGATGATGGCTCTAAYGCCAAGCTGGATTTGCCAAACATCCGTGAAGCAGTAGAGAAAAGCCTGGCACGATTGAAAACTGATTATATCGATCTTTATCAAATTCACTGGCCAGACCGCCGCACATCGCTTTTTGGGGCCAACCCATCGCAATATCACCACCCAGAAACCCGCGATGATGAGGTTTCCATCGAGGAAACTCTGGAAGCTTTTGCCGTGATGCAAAAGGAAGGCAAAATCCGCGAGATTGGCCTGTCCAATGAAAGCTGCTGGGGCACCATGCGCTTTTTAGAAGCACACCGCGCTAACAGCGTACCGCGCGTTGCCTCAATCCAAAATGCCTACAGCTTCGTCAACCGCACCTATGAAACCAATTTGGCCGAGCTGACCATGCGCGAAGATGTTGGCCTGCTGGCCTATTCCGTTCTGGCGCAGGGTTATCTGACCGGCAAATACCGCGATGGCGCAAAGCCCGCAGGCGCAAGACGCACCTTGTTTGAGCGCCTTGGCCGCTATGAAGGCGCGGGCTCTGAAAGCGCGATTAATGCCTATCTCGACCTTGCCATTGAATTTGGCATTGATCCTTGCCAGTTGGCGATTGCCCACGCAGAATCGCGTTGTTTCTGCACATCGGTGATTATCGGCGCGACCAATATGGATCAGCTGGAAATTGCTTTGGGCTCAAATGACGTAACGATTACACCAGAGCTGGAAGAGCGCATCAACACGCTGCACCAGATACACGGCAATCCCTGCCCTTAAATAGCGGTAGGTACTAAGATTCAGAAAGATTCTTTGAAAAATCGTCAAATGAGCCGCCACTGCCCCGGCGATGAAAATACAGCCTTTGCGCGATAGCGCGCAGAGGCGGTGTGCCGATCATCAATTCATACATCCAGTTTGGCGGGCCAAAATTAAGGGCCTGGCGCAGGCGCGACTTGATATGAAAGCGCGGCAAATCTCCATCCAAAACTGTTTCAGGCGTTGGGCCACCATTAAGCAGATGGTCGGCCACGGCATGGGCAGCTTTGCGGCCAAATTCAAAAGACAGTTTTATGCCGCCTGCAGTGAGCGGTGATACGAGACCAGCCGAATCGCCGATCAACATCACGCCATCGCAGGCATAGGGGCGCACCAGACCACCGCAAGGAATAACGCCCGAGCGACGCTCGACAATCTCAGCCTTTGAATAATGAAACAGGTGCTCGCTCTTCTCGATAAATTTCTGCAAGGCGGGCTTGGCATCGCCCTTGGTGGCAAGGCCAATTTGGGTGACAGCAGGCCCCGGCGCTGCCCAGGCAATGTAGCCCGGCGCAATGGCGCTATCCAAAAAGCAATGCAAAAGACGCGGATCTACCGCATCAAGACCTTTGTATTCAGCTTCCAGGCCAATCAGGAATTTTGTGTTTTTGCCAAGGCCAAAAGCATCTGCCACCTGAGACTTTGCCCCATCACAGCCCAGCAAATAGCGCGCGCTGATGGCGGGTGTTTCCAGATGAACCAGCCCGTTTTCGCGGCGCGCCGAGGTAAAGCGCGTGCTGCACACCAGCTTTGCTCCGGCGCGGGTCGCTTCATCGGCCAGCCAGCGCATTAGTGCCGCCATATCGGTGGTTAGAAAAGCATAGCCCGGCGCGAACAAATCCATGTGTTTGAACGATGGTGCATATAAGCGAATACCGCGAATACGCTTGGTGACGAAGTGGGGAATATCCACCGTTTCTGCCGCTTCGCGCACCACAATGCCGGTGGTGTGAATACGGGCACCGGGGTCGCTCTTGGCCTCAATGATAATAACATTAAGGCCGCGTAAAGCCGCGCTGCGCGCAGCCACCAACCCGGCAAAACTGGCACCGATAATGGCCAGATCATAGTCCGCAACCTGTTGGCTCATTGAGTATGCACCAGCGCATTTGCACTGCGCGATACCGGCGTGACTTTAATTGAGGTGATGCGGTTTCTTTGCCGGCGCAATATGCGAAAGCGGTAGCCAAAGAAGGTAAAATTCTGCCCCACTTCGGGGATCATTTGTGCCGCAAAAATCACCAGGCCGGCAACGGTTGTGGCTTCTTCATCGGGCAGTGACCAATCCATGGCCCGGTTAAGATCGCGCACCGGAACAGCGCCATCGACATGAATAGAGCCATCCGATTGTTGTTGAACACCCTGAATTTCCACATCATGCTCATCGGCAATATCGCCAACAATTTCTTCCAGAATATCTTCCAGCGTCAGCAGGCCTTCAACCTCGCCATAYTCATCCACCACCARGGCAAAATGCGCTTTGCGCTTCAAAAAGGCGTTGAGCTGCGCCTTGAGGCTGGTGGTGTCGGGCACAAACCATGGTTTTTTGGCAATTTTGCACACATCCAGCTTGTTCATATCGCCATCAACAGCTTGCAGAGCGCGCAGAACATCCTTGGCATGCAAAATGCCGATAATATTATCCGGCTCGCCCTGCCAGATGGGAATGCGGGTGTAGGGGCTGGCCATGACCTGCTCAACCARRTTTTCSGGTTTYTCATCGGCGTTCATCGCMACCATRTTGGTRCGGTGAATCATAATGTCCGAGACATCCAGCTCGTTCAAATCCAGCAGACCGCCAATGCGGTCRCGGTCCACCTTGACCAAAGTACCATCGTGGTGCTGCAAATCCACCGCATCGCGCAATTCCTCATGGGCAGACAGATAGCTGCCGCCGGAGACATCCGCGCCAAGAYGYTTGAGCAAAAAGCGCACRAACACCTCAATCATCACCACAACAGGGCTGAACAGCGACACCAAAAYCCGCACKAYGGGCGACACAATCAGRGCAAAACGGTCRGGATTATTGATCGCCAGCGTTTTRGGCAGCACTTCAGCAAACACCAGTACAAGCACCGTCATCACCAGCGTGGCGTAAACCACACCGCTCTCACCATAAAGCGAGATGAACACGCTGGTGGCCAGGGCAGAGGCCAGAATATTGACGAGATTATTGCCAAGCAGCAGCGCGCCAATAAGCCGCTCCCGCTTGCGAATAAGGTTTTGCACGATGCCAGCACGCTTATTGCCGGTTTTCTCCAGCGCATGCATACGCGCCCGAGATGTGGCGGTGAGCGCGGTTTCGGAGCCGGAGAAAAACGCTGACAATACAATCAGAACCAACACGGCAAAAATGATAAGCCACAAGGCACCTGACATGAGAAAACTTCTTTCCAGTTAATAACGAGTTGCCGATATATAGGCACGATATGGCATTTAGAAAAGCACCCTAACGCCCCTAGCGCCCAAGAGCATCTTTCAGAAATTCCTCAACGGCGGAAGGTGGCACATCTTTGGACACGAAAGATTTGCCAATACCGTTGGTTAGAATAAAGGTCAGCGCGCCTCTTTGCACCTTTTTATCCTGCGCAATGAAGCCCATCAGTGTTTGGGTATCCAAAGCATCACCGGGGATATGATCAACATGCGTGGGCAACCCCACCGCCGTTAAATGCGCCGCAACGCGGGCACCATCATCGGGGGAACACAAATTCATATAGGATGAAAACTGGTGCGCCAGCACCATGCCAATCGCCACGCCTTCGCCGTGTACCAAGCGCTGCGAATAACCGGTTGCGCCTTCCAGTGCATGGCCGAACGTATGGCCCAGATTGAGCAATGCCCGCGCGTTTTGCTCGGTCTCATCCAGCGCGACAATGCGCGCCTTGGAGCGGCATGAGGTGGCAATGGCATGAATACGCGCGGCTGGATCATTGCCCGACAGCACGGCCTCATGATTGGCTTCCAGCCACTTAAAGAAGTCTGGATCATCAATCAGGCCATATTTGGCAACTTCGGCATAACCAGCGCGCAATTCACGCTCTGACAGGGTTTCCAGCGTATCGGTATCGGCCACCACAAGGCCGGGTTGGTAAAACGCACCGATCAGGTTTTTGCCATGCGATGAGTTGATGCCGGTTTTACCGCCAACCGAGCTATCGACCTGCGCGAGCAGCGATGTCGGCACTTGAATAAAGCGCATACCGCGGCGCACCGAGGCTGCCACATAGCCCGTTAGATCGCCGACAACGCCGCCGCCAAGGGCGATCAGCACATCGCCGCGCTCCAGCCGGGAACCGACCACGTCTTCAATCAGTGTTTCAAAGACGCTGAGACGCTTGGAAGCYTCGCCCGCTTCAATGCWAAACGACACCGGCTCRATACCAACAGCGCGCAGCGAGTTTTCCAGCCGCGCCAGATARAKCGGCCCGACATGGGTATCGCTGACAATCCCGGCGCGCACATCGCCAAAGCGATYTTTGATGGCRGCGCCCAAAGTATCGATTTGRTTGGGRCCRATRAGAATATCATAGCTGCGCTCACCCAGCTCMACGCGCACATTTGTSGTTTYTTGTGTGGTTTCCTGCTGGCTCATAGCTSAGGTTCTTTCAAACTGCCGCTTGATGCATAGGCAGAAGGGTTTTCCATGACCATTTGCAATTCTTCCAAAATATCCATCACCACATTTTCATGCGGCCCATCGCGCGAYACCACCGTAATTTGCGACARKGCATAGACCGGATCACGCTSSRCAATAAGATCRCGCATGATTTGYTCRKGRTTTGGNTTTTTTCAACAGKGGCCGYGTTGGCTTGCGCTGCACGCGGTGCATCAGCACTTCCAAATCGGCCTTCAACCAGATGGAAACGCCTTGCTCATTGATCTCAGCGCGGGTTTCTTCRYTCATAAAGGCACCGCCGCCSGTTGCCAGCACCTGCGGGCCTTCGCCCAAAAGGCGCTGAATSACCTTTTTCTCSCCYTCGCSAAAATRYTCTTCGCCATAGGTTTCAAATATTTCGACAATGCTGCGATCRGCCGCGCGCTCAATTTCCTTGTCGGCATCGACAAAGGGCAGCTCCAGAATTTTRGCCARMCGGCGCCCGACCGAGCTTTTGCCAACGCCCATCATGCCCACCAGCACCAGGCTGCGCGGGCCCAAAAAGCGCTGGAAGAGCTCTTGYTGAAAAGGAAGTTTCATATCCGACATAGCCATAAATACGGTACCCAATACCCAAAATAATTACTTGCCAGAACCGCTGGCGGTTGCCAAATCGGATCACCGTGATGAATAAACCTGTTTATTGGGGCAACGCAACGCCAATTCGACCCYTGATGCATCTCGACGCACCGGCAAGTTTCACTTAAAACATTGCCAACGAGAGTGAGATTCATCTATGCGCAGCCTGATTTTACTGCTGCTTGGCCTAGGTCTGTTGRTTGGACTKGGGTACAGCATCCTCACAGGACTTGGAAAACTGGACCCGCGAACCCGYGTGATCGARGAAATTGTCGATCCCGCCATCTTCAACACGCGCGAAGATCCCATTAGCGGTTCGTAAGGACATGCAAAAAGATCTGGTCCTGATCGAGTTCTTTTTGGAGATGATGGTGGGAGAGCGCAACGCRGCGCTCAACACCATTGTTTCYTATCGCCGTGATYTGGAAGATGCSGCCAGTTTCATGAAAGCCCGCAAAACCAGCCTTGGCSTTGCCACTGTTGGCGATATCAATGCCTGCATGGAAGCGCTGGGCAGTGAGGGCAAATCTGCCAGCACAGCAGCGCGCAATCTATCWGCGCTGCGCCAGTTTTACCGYTTTCTCAACACCGAAAGCCTGCGCGARGATAATCCATGCAGCACGGTGGAAAGCCCCAAAGCCCGCAAACCGCTGCCAAAATCGCTTGAAGGCYATCAGGTTGAAAAAATGCTCGATGTGGCCTTGGCGCAGGCCAAACAGGCCGATGAAATSGCYAACTCARARACACGACAACGCCGCGATGCCCCGATGGCCGCCTGGCGCTTCTACGCGTTGCTGGAAACGCTGTATGCTAGCGGGCTGCGGGTCAGCGAGCTGGTTTCCCTGCCGCGCACGGCGGCCCACACCAAGGGCCCCTTCATCATGGTACGCGGTAAAGGCAATAAGGAACGGCTGGTGCCACTAACCCCGCAGGCTAAATCGGCGATGGAAACCTATCTGGCACGACTAACAGCCTATCAAAAAGAGAAGAACCGCAAACCCAGCGGGCCCTATCTTTTCCCCTCTGGCAGCGAAACCGGCCATATGACCCGGCACAGCTTTGCCAAGGATTTRAAACAACTCGCTGCCACSGCYAAAATCAGCACRCCGGTTTCCCCGCATATTTTGCGCCAYGCYTTTGCCAGCCATTTGCTCAAAAATGGGGCTGATTTGCGTGCCTTGCAAACSTTGCTGGGCCACAGCGATATTTCCACCACGCAGATTTACACYCATATCCARASCGATCATTTAAAGGAGATGGTGGAAAGCCTGCATCCCATGGCCAATTCCACCGATGCAGAATCGGATGGAGATTAAAGCCGTTCAACGCCTAAACTGTGCTTAACCCCTCATATTCATCAATAAATTTCCTATATTGAACAAATCTTGATGCGTTTTGAGCTGTTTTGCGCCTTTATGACATGATAAATCATTCCTGCGCTTGCAATGCAGCGCCGCCAGTGAAATAAGCAGGCGCTAAATCTGAGGGCCTACATGTACTCCTATCTGGAATTCGAAAAACCGGTCGCTGATCTTGAAGGTAAAATTCAGGAATTGCGCGCCATGTCCTCTGAACAGGACGGTGTCTCCATCAATGATGAGGTGAGCCGRCTTGAGGCCAAAGCCMAGRACGCGCTGCGCGATATYTATGCCGATTTAACGCCMTGGCAAAAAACCCAGGTTGCGCGCCACCCGGACCGCCCGCATTGCCTTGATTATGTCGAAGCTCTGATTGAGGATTTTGTGCCGCTGGCTGGAGACCGCAGCTTTGGCGAAGATCATGCCACCATTTCCGGCCTTGGCCGGTTTCGCGGCCAACCTGTCGCTATTTTAGGGCAGGAAAAAGGTTCTGATACCCAAAGCCGCCTGAAACGTAATTTTGGCATGGCCCGCCCTGAGGGTTACCGCAAAGCGGTGCGCATCATGGAGCTGGCCGAGCGGTTCAATATGCCGGTTATCACGCTTGTGGATACCGCTNGCGCCTATCCTGGCATTGGCGCAGAAGAGCGCGGCCAGGCAGAGGCTATCGCGCGCTCAACCGATATGTGTTTGGGCCTTGGCACGCCGAATATTTCGGTGATCATCGGCGAGGGCGGCTCCGGCGGCGCGATTGCCATTGCAACCGCCAGCAAGGTGCTGATGCTGGAACACGCGATTTATAGCGTTATCTCACCTGAAGGTGCGGCCTCTATCCTGTGGCGCGATTCAACGCGTGCCAAAGATGCAGCAACGGCRATGAAAATTACGGCRCAAGATTTGATGGGCTTCAARGTTATTGATGGCATCATYAAAGAGCCGATGGGCGGCGCGCACCGTGCCCGCACYCAAATTATCACTGATACCGGCGATCAAATTGAAGCAACGCTTCAAGGAATGGCTGGCATGAGCGCCGATGAGCTACGAGCAGCACGGCGCGCCAAGTTTTTGGAAATTGGCCGTTCGCTATAAGTACAAASTACATTCATTTTGATTGTAATTTTGTTTACCTTATTTAAGCAAAGCATGGCTTGTTCTACTGAATTTATTCTACCCGTCACTTAATTTTACCGTTTTTACATGAATTTTTTCTAGTTTTTCCCTTCGTAGTTGAATTTACTTGAGGAACTAGATTTGATGATTGCCATCAAACCACATGAGCAGTTTTGTTCCTTAATACCGATGCCAGACATTCAAATGGCTCTGGTCATCTATGTTTGATTTTTCTTCAAAATTCTTCAGCAATACACGAATTGCCTACCGAATATCCTTGATCGTGGTGATTGGCATCGCTCTTCTTGCCATCATTGGCGGCGTGTATTTATACGGCCATGCAAAGACAAACGAACAAGCCCGCATACAAGAAAATCTCCATCAACTGGAAAGACTATCCAACGGCATTGTCAAAGATATCGCCAATATTCAGGTCAAAAGCCACGATTACCTAACAGCTGAAAAATCCAGCTTCTTGGAGGGTTTAAAGCAGCCTCATAACTCTTTRTTTCGRCATTTTGCAGCGCTGGAGCCGCTTTTGGCAAAAACCGCATTAAGCGGATCGATAGGCATCCTACGCCAAAAAGCCCAAACCCATGGAACACTCCTCGAAAAGATTGTCGCCRTACAAGCAATTCTGGGTGTTGATGAAAACAGTGGCTTGCGCGGCAAATTGCGATCGGCKGTACACSGGGTTGAAAGTGAATTGGTAAAAGCCAATCAGCTACAACTCACAAACAAAATGCTGATGATGCGCCGACACGAAAAAGACTTCATCATTCGGGGCGGTCAGCACTATGTCGATGAGCTGGACCAGCGCATTGCCGAGTTTAAACGGCTGCTTGGCATGGCAAGCTCAATTGGAGATCAAAAAGCCGAAATTTATCGGCGTATTCTGAGCTATCAAAAACATTTCAAAGAATATGTCATCAAAACCAATGGCCTAAAAAAGCAAGCCAGTCAGCTGGATTTAGTCTATCAGGCGATGTTGTCAGACATCATTGAAATGTCAGATTTCGCCGACCGCGAATTGGTAAAATCCACATCCCAAGTTGATGCCTTGAACCTTGTGATCAACCACACATTGATGGGTCTTATTGGGCTTGCGCTGGTTCTCATGAGTGTTACTGGCCTGATCATTGGCCGATCAATAATCCTGCCTCTCAAACAGATATCCAACATTTCGCAGGCATTGGCCTCAAATGATACACTCATTGATATTCCCGATGACAAAAGCCAAACAGAATTTGGCAAGATAAACCGGGCCCTGACCATATTCCGCCAACACGTTATTCGCCTTGGCCAGATTAACAGTGAAATGCGCCAAGCCCTGACTGAACTGCAAACCAAAGAAATGGCAATTGCACGCCAAAACAAGCAGTTTGATACAGCCATTTCCAACGTCAACCAGGGCCTGTGCCTGTTTGACGGTGATAAAAAACTTATTGTTTCCAATGATCTATACGCCACACTTTTTGGCCTTTCACCCAGTGCAATCAAACCAGGAATGAGCATCCAGGAAATTCTGCAATTGCGTCATGATGAGGGTACTTTCATCGATGAAAGCATCAATGAAAGTTGCGATTTTACCAATAACTGGATCTCAAAATTTAGCGAAGAAGTTGAGATTTTCCAACTAACCGATGGTCGCTACATTGAAATATTGTTTCGGCCCATGGACGGTGGCGGTTGGCTGTCGACACAGGAAGATGTCACCGACCGCACCAATGCTCAAATGGCGTTGATGCGCAGTAACGAGCAAATCTATGCCGCCATCACCGCCATGTCCCATGGCATCTCGATGTATGATGGGGATCAAAAAATCATTGTTTCCAATGATMGATACGCCAGCATTTACAAGCTTGACCCCGATGTCATCAAACCCGGTATGAGCCTTAATGACATTATGGAGCTTCGCATTGCCAATGGCTGCCATATCGGTAAGCAACAGCAAGAATATCGCGATGCTCTTGCCGATGTCATTGCCAATAGAACCGACCGGCCACGGACCTACAATTTAAATGATGGGCGTATTGTGGAAATCCGGGATATTCCCATGGCAGAAGGCGGCTTCCTGACCATCCACGAAGATGTAACCGAGCGCTATGAAATTGAAAAGAAAATCAAACATCTTGCCAATTAYGACACGCTAACCGGRYTGCCAAACCGYGCGCAAATCCATGTGATCATTCAAGATACGGTGGATCAGGCACGCGCCGACAACACAGATATGGCGTTGCTCTATATCGATTTGGATGGCTTCAAGGAAGTCAACGACACGCTTGGCCATCCGGTCGGCGACTTCGTATTGAATATGGTCGGATCGCGATTATCAGACCTYGCMGATGACAATTTRTTTGCCGGGCGGCTATCAGGCGATGAATTTATCGTTGTTGTGAAGGCATTCGATAATCGGCATGCGCTGGGCGAATTAGCCAGCAAATTGTGTGGCATTCTGGCAAAACCCATCCATACAGATCATAATGTTATCGACATTTCAGCCTGTATTGGCATTGCTGTCGGACCAACGGCAGATGGCAGCATTGAAACACTCATTCAGTATTCCGATCTGGCATTGTATGAAGCCAAAGCCGATGGCAGCAATAGCATCCGTTTCTTTGAAGAGAAAATGTATGCCCAGGCCAAAACACGCCAGCTGATGGCCGCCAATCTGCGCAATGCCATTCGCGATGATGAATTACTGCTGCATTACCAGCCACAAATTGATATGCGCACCAGAGATATCATTGGTTATGAGGCCCTGGTGAGATGGCAACATGATGAGCATGGTCTGGTGTCACCCAATCAATTTATCGGGCTTGCTGAGGAAACCGGACAGATCAGCGAAATTGGTGAATGGGTTTTGCGCACCGCCTGCCAATATGCGCTCACCTGGCCCAATAAGGAGAAGGTTTCTGTCAATTTGTCACCCGTCCAGTTTAAACGTCAGGATGTGGTGACCATGGTCAAGAAAGTGCTCTGGGAAACCGGGCTAGACCCCAAGCGGCTTGAGCTGGAAATAACTGAAAACGTTTTGATCCAAAGCACAGATTCGGTGATCATCACCCTGCGTATGCTGGCAGAGGCGGGTGTTTCAATTGCGCTGGATGATTTTGGCACCGGGTATTCCTCGCTCAGCTACCTGCAAACCTTCCCGTTCAATAAGATCAAAATCGATAAATCCTTTATTGATGATCTTGGCAAAACCGCCGAGGCGACAAATATTGTCAGCACAATTATTGGGTTGGGGCGCAATCTCAATTCTGAAATAGTCGCAGAAGGTATTGAAAAACAAAGTCAGCACAAATTGCTGCGTGCCGCTGGATGCCATCAGGGTCAGGGGTTTTTATATGGCAAACCCATGCCCCAGATTCTGGAAGTTAATAACACCAGTATTCTCAAACTGGCCTAACTCGCGAATAAGGATTTTAGGCTTTTGGAATGCGTTGCATGGCCTGCCGGTGGTGAGCATGACAAATCGCAATGGCCAGCGCATCGGCGGCATCATCACTGTCAAACACCGCACGCGGCATCAAAATCTTGA
>NVXB01000110.1 GCA_002746425.1 Hyphomicrobiales bacterium
GCTGTCAGGTTACCGTGGCCGAGGGGAAATTTGCCAAGCACGGTATCACCAGTGCGGCCAGCCATTTGGCCGAATTTACCGATACTGAAGCGCGCTATCGCCGTTTGCGTTCGCTGGCCGATGATCGCCGCCTATCCTGCTCGGCCAAAATTGTCGGTGATATCGTTATCGATGTGCCGCAAGATGTGCAGATGCAGCGTCAGGTCGTGCGCAAGCGCGCCGAGAATAAGAATATCACCCGCAATCCCGCCATTCGCCTGCATTATGTCGAGGTGGAACAGCCGGATATGGAGCAGCCGCTGGGCGATCTGGACCGGCTGTTGGTGTCGCTCAACAAAGAGTGGCAACTTACTGATATACATGTGGAAAGCTGGTTACGACCTTTGGTCCAAAAGACCTTGCGTAAAGGTGACTGGAAGGTCACCGCAGCCATTCACAACAGAAACGGCGTCAACACGCTTGTCGGGCTTTGGCCTGAATTCCGCGATATCTTTTATGGCATCGCGGTTGATATCGGTTCCACCACCATCGCCTGCCATTTGAGCGATATGATGAGCGGGCGCACCATCGCCTCTTCTGGCACATCCAACCCGCAGATCCGCTTTGGCGAAGATCTGATGTCGCGGGTTTCTTATGTGATGATGAATCCGGGCGGTGAAAAGCAACTGACGCAAACTGTGCGCGATGCGGTGGGCAGCCTGATTGAAAAAGTATGTGCTGAGGCCGATATCAGCTCCCACGACATTTTGGATTCGGTGTTTGTTGGCAATCCGGTCATGCACCATCTGTTCCTGGGCATTGACCCGACAGAACTTGGCGGCGCGCCCTTTGCGCTGGCGGTTTCTGGTGCTTTGGATTTCCCGGCCCGTGAGCTTGGTCTCAATCTGAATCCCGGTGCGCGCACCTATATTTTGCCGTGTATCGCTGGCCATGTTGGCGCAGATGCGGCGGCCGCAACGCTGGCCGAAGCGCCGCACCGCGAAGAATTCGACACCTTACTGGTTGATATCGGCACCAATGCGGAAATCATATTGGGCAACAAGCAGCGCGTTGTTGCAGCCTCATCCCCAACCGGCCCTGCCTTTGAAGGCGCAGAGATTTCTTGCGGCCAGCGCGCCGCACCCGGTGCCATTGAGCGCGTGCGTATTGACCCGGAAACCCTGCAATCGCGCATCAAAATTATTGGCGTTGATGAATGGTCAGATGATCCAGCCTTTGACGAGCTATCAGAAGCTGTTGGCGTAACTGGTGTTTGTGGCTCTGGCATTATCGAAGCTATTGGCGAGATGTTTTTGGCCGGTATCATCGATGAAGACGGTGTTATTCGTGGGGAAATGGCGGAGAAATCTGATCGTGTTTTCGCCGATGGCCGTACTTTTAGCTACCTGTTATGGACCGGCAAAATTGAGCTGAAAATCACCCAGACCGATGTCCGTGCCATTCAATTGGCCAAGGCGGCGCTGTATGCGGGCGTCAAATTGTTGATGGATAAGCTGGAGATTGATCACGTCAGCAAAATCAAGCTGGCCGGTGCCTTTGGCAGCTATATTGATCCCAAATACGCTGTTCTGATTGGCCTGTTGCCGGATTGCGATCTGAAAAAGGTTTCTGGCGTTGGTAATGCTGCTGGCACCGGCGCGCGCATGGCGCTGCTGAGCCGCGATCACCGCACCGAGGTTGAAGAGCTGGTCACCAATATTGAAAAACTGGAAACTGCGCTGGAGCCGAAATTCCAGGAGCATTTTGTCAACGCGATGGCGTTTCCCAACAAGGTTGATTTGTTTCCAAACCTTGAGGCAGAGCTGACCCTGCCGCCAAAAATGCCACCGGCGAATAACGCTGACGGTACAGGTCGTAGACGCAGACGGCGCAACCGTTAAAGGGTCAAATTCCGGCGAAACCGTTAAAATTAGCCGTTAAACGACCAGCTTTTCGCCCGTAATTGGTTTTTCTGCTGGCAGGCCAAAGCATTTTCCGGATTTGGCCAACAGGCACCACATATAATCTGCCATGCTGGCGCGTATGATCAGGCGAAACGCCTCGCTTTGCCCCGGATTGGTGGACAAATGCCATAGCCAGGCATTGGCGTGGCCAAAGACAGAACCTTTTATGTCGCCGCGTTTAAACACTGATGGATGCAAATCCAGCGTCGACAAATTCATCATGATCTCACGGCTGTTTTCACCGCTGATATCAATGCAGGTGTAATAATCGCTGACATCAGAAATCTGAAAATGCTTGCCATTCAGCGCTTTTTCCAGCCCGGCAATAATCGTCTGCTCGCCATCGGGCGCGCAGACAATCATCCATTCATCAGGCCCAAGCCACAGGATGGAGACCTGGCTATCCGATACATTTGTGGAGGTGCAGGCCGCTTTGGGCAGGCTGGCACCATTAATGGCGGCTTTGATGGATTTTTCGGCCAGTTTCTCATCGGCGCGCAGGATAATTTTACCCAGCAAAGCCGCTTCATGCATGGCTAAATCGCCATCGCCAGTTAGCGTTTTACGGTGTGCCAACGGGCTTTGTCTTTGCCCAAGTTCTGGGTTCTTATCAGATGTTGCCATTGTCACGCTCCTTCAAAAAGTCCGTACCGCAAATGGTAACTTCTAGCGGCGATTCGCCCTTGCGAGAGGCATAAACTGTTTGCCCAATGCGTGAACTGCCGCTCTCGATCAACCCAAGGGCAATTGAGCGGTTAAGGTTGGGGCTGAAATAGCTAGAGGTGATATGCCCCAGCATCGGCACCGGCAAAGCGCCCTCCTCCGCCGTGGCGATAATCTGCGTGCCTTCCATCAGCACTTGCAGCGGGTCTTTGGTGACAAGGCCAACGAACTGTTTTCGATCAAGCCGCGAAGTATCGGAACGGCTGAGCGAGCGTTTGCCGATAAAATCGCCGGTTTTCTTAACAATCCAGTTCATGCACAAATCGGCGGGCGTGACCGTGCCATCGGTATCTTGCCCAACAATGACAAAACCTTTTTCAGCGCGCAGCACATGCATCGCTTCGGTGCCGTAAGGCGTGATGTCGTAAGCGCCGCCAGCATTTTGGCCATGGGCCACAATTTTTTCCCACAGCCACAGGCCATAGGATGCGTTGATATTGATCTCGTAAGACAGCTCGCCGGTGAAGGAAATGCGGTAGACGCGCACAGGCTTGTCATCAATATGCGCATCGCGCCATTGCATGAAGCCGAATTCCTCGGGGTTGGGGTCTAGATCATCCAACAACTCACCCATCAGCTTGTCGCACTCAGGGCCGCAAATGGAGATAACGCTGGTTTGCTCGGTGGTGCTGGTCAGATAAACCTTTAGCTCTGGCCATTCGGTTTGCAAAAACTCTTCCATATGGCCCAGCACGCGCGCCGCACCGCCGGTTGTCGTGGTCATGTGGAAATGCTCGTCGGTGATGCAGGCGGTGACGCCATCATCCATCACCATGCCATCTTCGGCCAACATCAGGCCATAGCGGCATTTGCCCACGGCCAGTTTCTTCCAGGCGTTGGTGTAAATCCGGTTGAGGAATTCGCGCGCATCGGGGCCGCGTACATCAATCTTGCCAAGGGTTGAGGCATCTACAATGCCAATGCCGGTACGTGCCGCTTTGGTTTCGCGTTGCACGGCCTCGTCAAAGCTTTCCTCACCGCGTAAATAGGCACGCGGACGCAGCCAATCACCAACCGGTTCAAAAATAATGCCTTTTTGTGCGCGGTGCCATTTGTGGATGGCCGTTCCGCGCCGTGGCAGAAAATTATCGCCGACATGCTGGCCCGCCAAAGCACCCATGGTGATGGGTTTATAAGGCTGGCGGAAGGTKGTGACGCCGACATCWGGCACYGTYTTGCCCTGCTTGTGCGCGATATAGGCRAAGGCGTTGAGATTGGCGATTTTGCCCTGATCKGTGCCCATGCCGGAGGTGGTAAAGCGTTTTATGTGCTCAACAGAATTGAGCCCTTCGCGCATGGCGAGGGACAAATCCTTGGTGGTCACATCATCTTGCAAATCGATGAAAGCCCGAACCTTGCTTTCTGGCTTGGGCGATGGCATTTCRGCGATGATTTTCACCTTGCCTTGCACAAARCTGCTGCTTTGCGCCTTGGGTGCCGCCGTTGCGCGCTTTTTGGAGCCAGCATCCGCTGCCGCTGCAATGCCAGCCGCACGGCCCGCATCGATGCATTCTTTCAACTCAAAAGTGCCRTTGSAKGCACCGGCGGAGCGCTCGTTCTGCCACGAAACACCCGGCACGAAGGCCTGTATCGCATCGTCATAACGCAGCTTGCCGCGMGAYTGCGAAAACAGCGCCACATTGGGTGCCCAACCRGCGGAGGTGAGAATRAGATCGCACTCGACCCAGTTTTTGGTGCCGATCARTTGATCATGATCATCCARCARGCGGATATCAGCGGCAGAWACGCGCTTGCGGCCCTTGGTGCCAACCACGGCAGCACCGGCGAAAATAGGAATGCCGCGCGCRACGGTTTGCTGCAGAACATCGCCRGARATATTRCGGCGCARATCGACRATGGCTTTGATYTCGGCMCCGGCGCTCTGCATATCCAGCGCRGTGTTCCAGGCGCTGTCATTATTGGCAAAGACRACAACGCGCTTGCCAGCCAACACGCCGTAACGGTTCAAAAATGTACGCGCAGCACCGGCCAGCATAATGCCGGGCCGATCATTACGGTCGAACACCATCGGGCGTTCCAAAGCGCCAGTGGCCAGCACAACTTGCTTGGCCCGCACGCGCCATACACGTTGACGCGGTTGCCGGTCATCGCGGTCTTTTGGTGCCAGATGATCGCTCACGCGCTGCATCAGGCCCACAAAATTCTCGCCGTAATAACCAAACGCCGTTGTACGCGGTAGGATGATGACATTGGGGTTGGCGCGCAGCTCTGCCACCACATCAGCGACCCAGCTCAAGGCGGGTTTATCGGCAATGGTCGAGGCGGTTTCATCCTCATTCAGCAGTGCGCCGCCAAACTCGGACGTTTCCTCAGCAATCATCACCCGTGCACCGGCTTTGGCGGCGTGCAATGTGGCCATCAGCCCAGTTGGGCCTCCACCCACCACCAGCACATCGACATGCCGGTTTGTAGTTTCGTAGCTGTCGGGGTCTGGCCCTTGCGGCGCGATGCCAAGCCCTGCCATTTTACGAATGATCGGCTCAAAAAGCGCCCATGAAAAAGGAGGCCCCATAAAGGTTTTGTAATAAAAACCAGCGGGAATAAAGCGCGAGAACACATCGTTGAGCACGCCTGCGTCAAAGCCAAGGCTCGGCCAGCAATGCTGGGGCGATGAGCTGAGGCCGTCGTAAATTTCCTGCTCAGTCACGCGGGTGTTGGGATCGGTCGCCAGATCACCAGCGCTTAGCTGCACAATGCCTGCCGGGTCTTCAGAACCCGCCGCTACAATGCCGCGCGGGCGGTGATATTTAAAGCTGCGGCCCACCATGTGGACATCATTTGCCAGCAGCGCGGAGGCCATTGTATCGCCTTCAAAACCTTTGATGACCTGGCCATTAAAGGTGAAGTCCATCGGCTTATCGCGGTCGATGCGTCCACCGGTTTTAGTGCGCAGTGAAGAAGTGTCGGTCATTTAACTCACCTCCCCCGACTTGACGATTTTAACCGCATCATTGCCAGAGCCAATCGGCGCTTCGCCGCTGGGGGTCAGCGGCTCTTGCGTGGTGACTTCAGGCGGTTTCTCGCCCATTTTGTATACGGCTAAAAACTCATCCGTGGCGCTGTTGCGCAAGGCGTTGAACCACTGGCGACAACCGGCTGCGTGGTTCCAACGCTCGGCAATCTGGCCCTTGTGATTGGTTCTCATAAAGACGTATTCGGCCCATTTGGCATCGGACATTTTGTCGGGCCGTTTGGGGCGCGTGATATGCGCCTCGCCGCCATTGGAGAATTCTGAAATGTCGCGTTTTCCGCACCAGGGGCAATCAATAATAAACATGTTTGGTCCTCCTAATGCGCAACGGCTGCGGCGCCGTGCTCGGCAACAAGATTGCCGGTGGTAAAGCGCTCAAGGGAAAAGGGTCTGGCTATTTCATTGGGCTGATCTTTGGCGATCAAATCGGCAAAGGCGTGGCCAGATGCCGGTGTCGCCTTCCAACCGCCCGTGCCCCAACCGCCATTGACGTAAAAGCCATCAATCGGGGTTCTGGAAAGGATCGGACTGGCATCCGGGCTGACATCCACGATGCCACCCCATTGTCGCATCATGCGCAGCCGGGAAAACATCGGGAACAGCTCGGTGAGCGAGGCCATTTGATGCTCGATAATATCAAAGCTGCCGCGCTGGGTGTAGGACACATAAGGATCAATCCCCGCCCCGATCACCAACTCGCCCTTGTCGGACTGGCTGACATAAACATGCACCGCGTTGGACATGACCACACACGGGATGAGAGGTTTGAGCGGTTCAGACACCAGTGCCTGTAGCGGGTGGCTTTCAATGGGCAGTTTGAGCCCCACCATATTGGCAACAACGCTGGTATGGCCCGCAGCAACGGAGCCAATTTTGGGTGTGTTGATATCGCCTTTGGTGGTATGCAAGCCAACAATCTTGCCGGATTTCTTTTTAATACCAGTAACTTCGCATTGCTGGATGATATCAACGCCCATGGCGCTGGCAGCGCGGGCAAAGCCCCACACCACCGCATCATGACGGTTGGTGCCGCCGGTGCGCTGCAAGGTTGCGCCGATAACCGGATAGCGCGCGCCTTCATCAATGCTCATTGGCGGGCAAAACGCTTTTACCTGTTTCGCGTCCAGCCATTCGGCATCGACACCGTTAAGGCGGTTGGCCTCGACACGGCGTTTCAGCGTGCGCGCCTCGCCCTCATCATGGGCAAGGTTAAGTACACCGCGATGGCTCATCATGATGTTGTAATTCAGCTCGCGGCCAAGGGTGGTCCACAGGCTGAGCGCGTGATTATAAATCGCGGCGCTGGCATCATACAGATAATTGGAACGGATAATGGTGGTGTTACGGCCCGAATTGCCGCCGCCAATCCAACCCTTTTCGATGACAGCGATGTTGCGCATGCCATGTTCTTTGGCCAGATAATAGGCCGTTGCCAAACCATGCCCGCCGCCGCCAATGATAACGGCATCGTAAGAGGCTTTCAGCTCCGGCTCGCGCCACTGCGCCTGCCAGCCCGTTTGACCACGTAAACCCTCACGAAGGAGATTAAAAACATTGAAACGAGAAGACATTCTTGGCTCTCTTAATCTGGGCGGCTCTTTTAGCTTGGTATGAGGTCTTTGAAGTAAAGATACTATTGGCCGAACTTGTGACCAACAGTATCTTTAATCAAGATTTATATCTTAGAACAAACCTTCAATCTGACCCAGATCATTAAGGTGGATTTTTTCGGACGATGGGATGCGCGGCAAGCCTGGCATGGTCATGACAGCGCCTGTAATGACAACGATGAAACCGGCACCCGCAGATAAGCGCACTTCACGGATCGGCACGACATGGCCTGTTGGTGCGCCGCGCAAACTGGGGTCGGTTGAGAAGGAATACTGCGTTTTGGCCATGCAAACTGGCAGATGGCCATAGCCCTTTTCTTCCCAGTCGCGCAGCTGGTTGCGAACGGCTTTGTCGGCAATAACTTCCTCGGCGCGGTAAATGCGCTTGGCCACCGTTTCAATCTTTTCAAACAGCGGCATTTCATCTGGGTAGAGCGGCGCGAACTGAGCACCGCCGGTTTCGGCCAGCTCAACCACCTTATGCGCCAGATCTTCGATGCCAGCAGAGCCATGGGCCCAGTGCTTGCACAAAATTGCCTCAGCGCCAGTGGTTTTGACATACTCGATGATGGCGTTAATTTCAGCATCGGTATCTGAGATGAAGTGGTTGATGGCAATAACCGATGGAACACCGAATTGCTTGATGTTTTCAATGTGGCGGCCAAGGTTGGCACAGCCCTTTTTGACCGCATCAACATTCTCGGTGCCAAGATCAGCCTTGACCACGCCGCCATTCATTTTTAGCGCCCGCACAGTGGCCACGATAACCACGGCAGATGGTGTGAGACCGGCTTTACGGCATTTGATGTTGAAGAACTTTTCGGCACCAAGATCGGCACCAAAACCGGCTTCCGTCACCACATAATCGGCCAGTTTCAGCGCTGTGCTGGTGGCAACCACTGAGTTACAGCCATGGGCGATGTTGGCGAAAGGGCCGCCATGAACAAAGGCCGGGTTGTTTTCCAGCGTTTGCACCAGATTTGGCTGCATCGCGTCTTTCAGCAACACGGCCATTGCGCCATCGGCCTTGATATCACGGGCATAAACGGCCGTTTTATCGCGGCGGTAAGCGACGATGATGTTGCCAAGACGCTCTTCAAGGTCTTTGAGGTTGTTGGACAGGCACAAAATGGCCATCACTTCGGAGGCCACAGTAATGTCGAAACCAGCTTCACGCGGGAAACCATTGGCAACACCGCCAAGAGAGCAGACGATTTCGCGAAGCGCGCGATCGTTCATATCCATTACCCGGCGCCAGACAATGCGGCGCTGATCGATGCCCAAATCATTGCCCCAATAAACATGGTTGTCGATCATCGCGGAGAGCAGATTGTGGGCCGATGTGATGGCATGAAAATCGCCGGTAAAGTGCAAATTCATGTCTTCCATGGGCACGACTTGCGCATAACCACCGCCCGCAGCACCGCCCTTGATACCAAAACAAGGGCCAAGGGAGGCTTCTCTGATACAAATCGCGGCCTTTTTGCCAATGCGATTAAGCCCATCGCCCAAACCAACAGTGGTGGTGGTCTTGCCCTCKCCCGCTGGCGTKGGGTTGATGGCGGTTACGAGAATCAGYTTGCCRTCTTTTTTATCCGCAACTGACTTGATGAATTCAGCAGAAATCTTTGCCTTATCATGGCCATAGGGCARYAAATGCTCKGTTGGAATGCCAATGCTTTCGCCAATTTCYTGAATTTGTTTYTTGGTGGCGTTGCGTGCAATTTCGATGTCTGATTTTACGTCTGTCATGCTGTTCCCTGCCTATTATCTCGCGGCTAATGCGCTGATTATTTATCGGTTGAGGCATGATTGCCACCTCAACCGGTTTTGCACAATCCTATCTGTTGAAAAGTGTATCTTTGCGTTTGTGATGAAAATGCTTTGAAAACGACATTTCTTGTTGCAAAAWTGTWTTTCTGTGKTTGTSTRCTYWYWGKAAGTTCCAGGCTCTTTGGGAGGAAAGTGTTTGAAACGTTTTGTTTTTCTGGCTTTGCCCAATTTTTCTATGATCGCGTTTACAACGGCGATTGAACCATTGCGCTTGGCTAATCGCATTTTGGAAASCGACTATTACAGCTGGCAGGTTATCTCYGCAGATGGCCAACCKGTGCGGGCCAGTAATAAYGTTGAGATTGCTGTTGATGGCAGCCTTGATGCGRTAACKGAAATTTCCCARCTMGAGTCCCGGCCCGATATGATCCTCGTWTGCTCGGGYATTGATATCGACAGGCAGGAAACCAAACACACAAAAGCAATGCTGAGGAAGCTGGACCGGCTGGGCGTTTCCATTGGCGGCCTATGTACCGCCGCCTGGGTTTTGGCCGATGCCGGGCTGCTGGATGAAAAGCATTGCGCCATTCATTGGGAGAATTTGCCCGGTTTTGTCGAAAGATTTCCCAATTCATATGTGCATGCCGATTTGTATCAAGTTGATGGCCGCATYTATACCTGCGCCGGGGGCACSGCATCGCTGGATATGCTGCTGCATATTATTGCGCAGGATCAGGATGAGAGCGTTATCACCCGCATCTGCGAGCAATGCCTGACCGACCGGGTGCGCAATTCCAATGACAGGCAACGCCTGCCGCTGCGGGCGCGGCTGGGCGTGCAAAACACAAAACTGTTTTCGATTATTGAAGTGATGGAAGCCAATATTACAGAGCCGGTATCGCTGACAGTGCTTGCCGATGATTGCCATTTATCGCGCCGGCAGGTGGAGCGTCTGTTTAGACAAAATCTGGGAAAATCCCCGGCGCGCTATTATTCAGAGCTGCGGCTCGATCGGGCAAAGCATCTGCTAAAACAGTCCAATTTGCCGATTGTGGAYGTCGCCATTGCCTGCGGATTCGTTTCYGCCTCGCATTTCTCCAAATGTTATCGCGATTTATATGGCCGTTCGCCTCAATTTGAACGCCGTGATAACGAATATGTGGCTTTAAATGTCGCGCATGAGGCGGAGAGCGCGACGAACAGCGAAGAAACCGTAAACCAAGGCGGGTAGTGCTGGACAGCGCCATGGTGAATTGGCATAGTCCGGCGCAAATCACTGGTTTTTCGGTTGCTGTCTCCCCGCACCGACTTTTTAGGGCATAAAGCACATGAAGAATTTTTTGCTTGGCATGTTTACTTGGTGGAAYRGCCAGACAGTTGGAACAAAATTCTACCTTTGGCGCAAAGGCGAGCTCGTGGGCAAGGATGAAATGGGCAACACCTATTTCCGTGSCGAAAACGATACCCGCCGCATGGTTGTCTATAATGGCTATGCCGATGCCWCTAAAATTCCTCCTGGCTGGCATGCATGGATGCATCACCGYAGYGATGTTGCGCCGGTCGATGAAAATTATGAACCCAAAAGCTGGCAGCTTGGCCATAAAGAGAACATGACCGGCACAGCGCAGGCTTACCGACCCGCTGGTGCTAGCCTGAATGGTGGTTCACGCCCTGAAGTGACCGGCGATTACGAAGCCTGGACGCCATAATCGAAGATTGATTGTTATGGGAAATATTGCTCGATTAACCGCATGTGCGCTCACCGTGTGCGTTGGGATGYTGGCTGGCTCAACYGCCTATGCCGAGCGTGTYAACAATGCTCTTGCGGTGTTTGCCGGGCTCGACAAGATCACCGGKCGCATCATCTCCTTTGATGTTTATATCGATGAAACCGTCCAGTTTGGCGCGTTACAGGTGACGCCGCGTGTGTGCTATTCGCGCCCACCGACAGAGCCACCCAATGTGACCGGCTTTGTGGAAATCGACGAAGTAACGCTGCACAATGAAATCAGACGGCTGTTTGGCGGSTGGATGTTTGCCACCAGCCCCGGATTGCAGGGCGTTGAACACGCAGTGTATGATGTGTGGCTGACGGGCTGYAAACTTCAGCCTGATCCTGTTGAACCTCAAGGCTGATTTTTGGGGCTAACTTTTAGAGTTTTGGTCCAACGCGAAGAAATCGCCCTCGATTTGCAGGGCCTCTTCCAGCAGCAACACATAATCATCTTGCTTAATTTCCACCGCGCCAAATGTTTTCAGATGGTCGGTGATGAATTGCGTGTCCAGCAAGATAAAACCGCCCGCTTTTATACGTTCTACCAAATGCACCAGCGCTACTTTGGAGGCGTCACGAACGCGGGAAAACATACTCTCGCCAAAAAACGCGCCGCCCAGATGCACGCCATAAAGGCCGCCCACCAACGCGCCTTCCTGCCAAACCTCCACCGTGTGGCAACGCCCCATGGCAAACAGTTCTGCGTATAGTTTTCGAATGGGTTGGTTGATCCAGGTGTCGCTGCGTTCCGGTGTTGCCTGCGCGCAGGCCTCAATCACAGCCTCAAAATCGCTGTTGACGCGAACCTCAAACTTTTGCCGTCTTATGGTGCGCGCCAGGCTTTTGGAGACATGAAAATCCTGCAACGGAATAATGCCGCGCATGTCCGGTTCAATCCAGAACATGGTGGGGTCATCAACGGATTCWGCCATGGGAAACAACCCGCWGGCATATGCTTTGAGCAATATCTGCGGGGTGAYTTCTAGCGGATCGGAATCGGRGTCTTGCTCACTCATGATAGTGGTGAGAAACCTCGCTGAGCTTACAAATCCAGATGTTTCTCAAGCCAGTGAATATCATACATGCCATTGGCGATATCGGGGTTGTCGACCAGTTCCTCAAACAGCGGAATGGTTGTCTTGATACCATCAACCACAAATTC
>NVXB01000111.1 GCA_002746425.1 Hyphomicrobiales bacterium
TCCATCGATACGCTAACGAACGTCTATAGACAGCATTCTCCGCAATACCAAAGCCGTGCAGTGGGTGTGATGGATCAGATTGGAGCGAGTTTCGTTGCGGATAACATTGCGGAACCAGATATCGAGGCCGCTATTATCAGTTAAGTCATTGAAATGATTGGTGCACCCGGCGCGATTCGAACGCGCGACCTCTGCCTTCGGAGGGCAGCGCTCTATCCAGCTGAGCTACGGGTGCTTTGACAACGTAATGGCTGTGTAACGGAACTCGGCAGCTCTCGCAATCTTAAATCGATGACAATCTACAATCTTGCTCTTTTGGTTGTCAGCGTTATCCACTCTGCTATTTCAACGTGCCATCTATAAAATTCAAACTCATCAATTTGAACTGGACTCATTGAAGCGCAGCGTTGATGGCAAGGATGTTTTGGGAAACGTTTGGTGCGGGTCCGGACGCAAAAGGCCGCTGCAGCAACCCAGACCCCTTACCAGGCCCGCCACTACCAGGTTCGCCCCTACCAGGTTCGTCTTGGCCCAGTGTCGATGTGATAATGGCCACTTGTATAATGTTTGTAGCCGCCAACATCCGGGTTGCGCTTTAGGAAGGCGATCACGGCGGCGGGGTTGCCGCGTACGTTAAAATCGGTGGCTTTGCATTTGCGGTGATAGGATTTTTTAGCGCCGCCCTTGCGCCTGTTTTCCAGCCACCAGCGTTTGGTTGATGTCACACGCACATCGCCAAATTGATGGGCTAAATCCTTTAGCGCGTTTTTCAGCTTGCGCGGCACGCACCATTTGGTGTCGGCGTAGTGCACTTTGGCATGGGGATAGGGCACGCGCGAGCCAAAACTGGCGCAGCCGGTCAGGGCCATGCCGAGCATGATAATCGCAAGGACCAATCCGATACGCTGGATGGTCACAACACTGTTTTGGGCTTTTTCCATGGCGCAATTCTAGCGCGCCAAAGTTAATTCCTGGCTGAGAAACCTGGTTGATAAAGTGTTACCAACCGCCCCCGCCACTGCTGCCACCACCGCCGCCAGAAAAGCCGCCCGATGAGAAGCCGCCGCCGCTAGAAGAGGAGGAGGATGAGGCTTTTGGCGCGGGCATGGCGTGGCTCATGCCGCTTTCCAATGAGCGGGAGAGTTGCGACAACTCACTGCCCAAACTCCCCGGATTGCCAATGCTGTGTCCATGCCAGGTCCCACCCGCCATCTGGGCCATTTGTGCCGCCGTTGCTGTTCTCAGCCAGGTATCAAAGGCGTTTGACCATGGTTTTTCTACGCCAAGGGCAATGGCCATTGGCAGCAAGGTCTCAAAATGGGTCGGAGACATATCCGGCACATCGACCAAATTCAAGCGGTCTTTCTCGGCCAGATTGAGGTAAATCGACAGGCCCTCAATCTCGTCCATAATTTTGCGGCCAATCGGCGTTGGTGCACGCATCAGATAGAAAAACAGCACGTTGAGGCCAAACAGGCCCACCAGACCGAACAGCAAAAAGGGCATATCCACACCCATCTTRCCCATTAATTCCACGCCAAAGGTGGCACCGCCCACAAARAAGATGGCGAAAGGAATAAGCGGCAACATAATGCGCCAGGGCTGGCCGCGTTTGCTGCGCATGGCCTGGAACAGTTTTATCACCATCACGATAAGTATCATCGTGCCCACAGCAATAATGAGGAAGGCCGGGATGAGCTCCAACACGGCGCCTTCCGCGCTTGCCAGCAATGCAAAAACGCCCAGCACCGAGAGTATGATGCCAAAAACGCAGTAGCCGCGATTGACCAGAAAATACTTGTTGCGATGCTCTTTTTCCACCGMCGCGCGGAATGATTTAACCATCGCCATAACGCTGACGCCATTGTCTTTGGTCAGCATCATCGGCTCATGATCATCGGCGAGCGCATCATAAATGGCGGCCTCGCCTGCGGGCAATCGGCGCTCATGAACAATACCGCCRAGGCTATGGCGGGCCAGCGACATCTTTTTATCRCCGCCCTCAATSRCAATCATRTCTTYGGTYGCCAGCGATAAAATAGCCGCTGACATGGCCTTAAACGGCAAGGCACCAAAGCCGCGCTCATGAATATAATGCACCAGCGCAGGCGAGATATGATCGGAAATACGCCAGCGCGGCACCACAACGCCGCCCGGCGGATCGCGGCCCACGCGCACCCAGACGAACAAATAATACAGGCTGACAACAACCAGAATGACGCCGATTAACAGCTCTTCCAGATGATCGCGCCAAAACCACAGCTGTTTTTGCACGACAGTGGTCGGGTTAATGCTGCCCTTTTCCAGCTCAAGGAAAATCGTCAAACCCTCGCCGGGGTGCAAAATGGAAAAAACGTCTACGCCCAGAGCTTTGCCATCGGGGGATTTTTCGACGATGCCCATCGCGGCTTTGCTGCCCTCACGCCCGGTGAAGAATTTGAAATTCTCCACTTTGCTGCCATCGGGCAAATACAATTTTAAACTGGTTTTTTCAATGTCGAAGGGCCAGAAATTGCCGGTGACATTCCAGTTTAAAATATCCTGGCTGTCGGTGGTGATGAACTGCCTGTCGGCCTCATACCAAATATCATAGCGGTAGATGCCAGAACCCAAAAAGATGTCTTGATGGCCGATATAAAGCCGCAGGTTTCCGGTAGTTTTTTCGGTATGGTAAGTATCATCCGCGCCGTTGCGTTGGACATTTTTAATGGTGTAGCCCACGCGCACCGTTTCGCCATTGGGCTGGATCAAACTGGTGCTGAAATCGCGAAAAATACCGCGGCGGATCAGGCGGCGCTCGGCTTGCACGACGATGGTGTCATGCACTTGCAASGTGCCGTCCTTGGCAATCGTCACYTSRCTGTCAAAGCTCARAATTTTCTCTTCGCCATGGGCRGCACCCAAAAGGCCAAGGCAGAACAACAATGGGGTGATCGCGCAGATAAAAGCGCGCAYAAAAAACCGCAWGGCACTCATAAGAATCTTAAAACTCAACTTTGGGCACGGCGCGGTCTGCGATRTTTTCGATCTCGAAATATTCCATCTGCTCAAAGCTRAAATTATTGGCGATRAGGTTGGAGGGGAAGCTTTCCACTTTCACGTTTAGSGCGCGCGCAGCGCCATTATAGTAGCGCCGGGACATTTGAATTTCGCCCTCAATTTCGCTCAGTTGATCGCGCAAATCGCCAAAGCCTTCATTGGCTTTCAAATCMGGRTARGCYTCGGCCACGGCCATCAATTTGACCAGCGCCTCKCCAAACATSGATTCCGCTGCSGCRCGCCCSGCRACRTCATCAGATGGCACCGCATCGGCCTGGCCGCGCAGCTCTGTTACCCAGGTCAGCGTGTCCATTTCGTGGGCCGCATAGGCCTTAACGGTCTCCACCAGATTGGGAATGAGATTGGCCCGGCGCTTGAGCTGCACATCAATGCCGCTCCAGGCTTCCTTGCCCATTTGCCGTGCTTTAACCAAGCCATTATAGGCGAGGATCAAATAGCCAATAACGACCACAACAAGTACAAGTATGATGATTTCCATAGCGCAGAACTGCTTCCCATAGGTGACATTGTAACGCTCTTGATAGCAGGCCCCAATCGTTCAGCATAGGGAAACAGGTGGTTTCCCTTGTCGTGTGGCCCCAAAGGGCTGTATATGTTTGCTGCTATTGTAGTTTTTCCAATTTACTAAATATCGGACGGGTTATTTTGACGCGAATTTCTTTCTCCCAAAACCTTCGTTACGCCTCATTTCACACGGTTAAGTTGCGCAAAACAGCGCTTGCGGGCCTGTTGTTAGGTGCGCTTGGCATCGCGGCCAACTTGCTGCCAATGGACCAGGCGCAGGCGCAAGGCCGTGCAGCTGGTGTTGTGGTTGAGGCGGTCGAAATTCGGTTGTTCAAAGAAACCTCGCCTGTATTGGGTGAATTTATTGCGCCCACCAGCTCTGTTGTGGCCTCCCGTGTGCCAGGCCTGATTGCCAGTGTCTCGGTGCAGGTCGGCGATCAGGTGCAAAAATCAGATTTGCTGGTACAGCTGGATACTGAGCTGCTGGAAATTGAACTGCGCGCGGCGCAAGCCTCACGCCGCGAGGCCGAGGCTGGCTTAACGGTTGCTGAGGCCGATCATGGCTTGGCACGTCAGGCGTTTGAACGTATTGAGCGGCTTAAAGACTCGCCCGCTTTCTCCGAAGGTCAGCTTAACGATCTGGAGCGCCGTTTGCAGCGGGCGCTGGGGCAAATTGAGCAGGCGCGGGCGCGCATCAACAGCGCTGATGTTACCATCGCGCGCAGCCAGTATAATCTGGATAATGCCAGCATTCGCGCGCCGTTTTCCGGCACCGTGCTGGAGCGTCAGGCGCAACCCGGCGAGTTTATCAACACCGGCAACGCCGCCATCACCCTGCTCGATCAATATGATCTGGAAATTGTGGCCGATGTGCCCGCCGCCTATATTAAGGGCCTGACACCGGGCCGTGTCGTGAATGTGCGCATTGACGGCAAAGCCGATTATGAAGCCACTGTGCGCGCCGTGTTGCCGCGTGAAACCGCCTCAACCCGCACCCGCCCTGTGCGCTTGTTAGCGCCCTTTACAGCCCAAGGCGCGCAGCCAGAAGGCGCGCAATTTGCTGTTGGCCAATCGGTGAGCGTGCTGGTGCCTATCTCTGAAGAACGCGAAGTTTTGACCGTGCCAAAAGATGCGCTGGTGCAAGGCCGTGGCGGCTGGATTGTGTATATTGCCGAGGAAGGCAAAGCGCAGCCGCGCCCGGTGAGCGTTGGCGGGGCCGTTGGTGGCCGCTTTGAGGTTTTGGGCGGGCTGGATGAAGGCCAATTGGTTGTTGTGCGCGGAAATGAGCGGCTGCAACCGGGGCAGGATATCAGCTTTGAAATGCCAGCTGGTATGGAAAAGCCCGAGACACCAATGGCTGATGCGGCAAAAACTGAAGCGCCAAAAGCTGATGCACCAGAGACCACACAATGAACATCATCAGATACGCCATTGAAAGACCGATAGCTGTTGTCGCCGCCGTGCTGATGGCGGTGATGTTTGGGCTTGTTGCGCTCAGCACCATTCCCATTCAGCTCGCGCCAGATGTGCGCAAGCCGATCATCATCGTCACCACCAATTGGGCCGGTGCGGCCCCGGTGGAGGTTGAGCGCGAAATCGTCAACCCGCAGGAAGATGTGCTGCGCGGGCTTGATGGGCTGGAAACCATGCTATCGCAATCGCGCACAGGCCGCGCCCAGGTGACGCTGGAATTTGCCATTGGCACCAATATGGACCGCGCCTTGCTGCTGGTCTCCAACCGGTTGGACCGGGTGGATAATTACCCCGATGAAGCTGGCCAACCAACCCTGAATACTTCTGGTTCTGAAGACAGTCCCATCGCATGGTTTGGTCTGACGCGCGCCGAGGGCAACACCCGCCCCATCGCGCATTACGGCGATTTTATTGAGGATGTGCTGAAGGAACAGCTGGAGCGCGTGGAAGGTATTTCTGCCGTCAACGTGTTTGGCGGCGTTTCTCGCGAGTTGCAAATTCTGATCGATCCCGAGCGTCTGGCGCAATTCCAGATGACCATTCCGCAGGTGGTGTCACGGCTGCGTTCTGAAAACATTTCGCTCTCCGCCGGTGATATTGATGAGGGCAAACGGCGCTATGTGGTGCGTGCGCAGGGTGAGTTGAACTCGCTGGAAGCTGTGCGCTCTGTGGTGCTGCGCAGCCGTACCGATCAGGGCACATTACGGCTTGGCCGGGTGCTGGTCAGCGATATCGCCACCGTACGTTTTGATTATAAAGAGCCGGGCGCGCGCATTCGTTTTCGCGGCCAGCCCGCCATTGCCATCAACGCTGTGCGCGATACTGGTGCCAATGTTATTTCCACCATGGAGGGCGTGCGCAAAACCATTGCCCGGCTGGTGAAAAGGGACATTGAGCCTGCTGGTCTGGTGCTAAGCCAAATTTATGACGAGACGATTTATATCAACAGCGCCATTAATCTGGTGATCCAGAACATCTGGGTTGGCGGCATTTTGGCAGCGTTCATCCTGATGCTGTTTTTGCGCTCGCCGCGCGCCACGCTGGTTATCTCGTTGGCCATTCCGGTCTCCGTGGTCTCCACCTTTGTGGCCATGGCTGCGATGGGCCGCACGCTGAATGTTATCTCGCTGGCGGGCATCGCCTTTTCCGTTGGCATGGTGGTGGATGCCGCCATTGTGGTGCTGGAAAACATCTATCGTTTCCGCCAAATGGGCTACTCCTCGCCGCGCGCATCCTATGAGGGCGCAAAACAGGTTTGGGGCGCTATTTTGGTGTCGGCGCTGACCACCGTTATGGTGTTCATTCCCATTCTCATCATGGATTTGGAAGCGGGCCAATTGTTCCGCGATATTGCGGTGGCGATTTCCGTTTCCGTGCTGTTGTCACTGATTGTGGCGGTAACCGTGGTGCCTGCCCTGTCGAGCCGCCTTTTGGGCCGCCAGAGCAAGCTGGAACCCATGCGCCTGCCCGGTATTGATCATCTGGCGGGCTGGTTCACCAAATCGGTGTTGGCCTATGTAAGCGCCACCGTTGGCAACCGGCTTATCGGCATTATCATGGTGGTGGTCATTGGCGGCGGCGCGCTGTCGTCCGCCTGGTATTTCCTGCCAAAACTGGAGTATCTACCCGAGGGCAACCGCAATTTGATCTTTGGCATTATCATTCCGCCGCCCGGCTATAATCTGGAAACCACCACCGGCATTGCCCGGCGTATTGAGGCGGTGGCCGAAAAGCTTTGGAACAAAGATCCGGACGATCCTGAAGGCCCGCCCGCCATTGAAAATTTCTTTTTCGTGGCAACGCCCAGCAACTCATTTGTCGGGGCCAATGCATGGGATGGCAAGCGTGTGGCCGAGTTGATCCCGATCCTTTCCACACCAATTTTTGCCGAGCCTGGCACCTTTGGCTTCATCACCCAGCCCTCGCTGTTTGGACGCGGCATTGGCGGCGGCCGCACGATTGAGCTGAACATTTCAGGCCCTGACCTCAACGATATTCTTGTTGTTGCGCAGCAGGCCGCGGGCATTGTCGCCGGGCGCCTGCCGCGCTCTGAAGGCCACCAATTCCGCCCCATACCAGGGCTTGAGCTTGGCGCGCCGGAAGTGCGCCTGATCCCCGATCGATTGCGACTGGCTGATGCGGGCGTTGGCGCGGGCAACCTTGCCATGACAGTTGATGCCTATAATGATGGCGTGCGCATTGCCCAGATTACCGTGGATGGCGAGCGCATCGATTTGACGCTAAAGGGCGATGAAGAACACGCCAGCGCCAAGCGCACGCAAGATATTGGCAATTATCCGGTGGTCACCCAATCTGGCCAGATTGTGCCGGTGGCAGCGCTGGCAAAGATCACCATTACCGCTGGCCCGACAGAAATTCGCCACCGCGAGCGGCTGCGAACGGTCACGCTGGAAGTGCGCCCCTCCAATGATTTGCCGCTGGAAACCGCGCTGAAAATTCTAGAAACTGACGTTGTCGCCATTCTTGAAGAGCGCGGCATGCCGCCTGGTGTGCGCTTGTCGCTGTCCGGCACCGCCGATCAGCTAACGCAAACCTGGAACGCCATTTCGATCAACCTCGTCATCGCCATGCTGATCGTGTTTTTGGTGATGGCCGTGCTGTTTGAAAGTTTTGTGCTGCCATTGGTGATCCTTATTTCTGTGCCTGTCGCCGCTGCTGGCGGTGTCGGCGGATTGCTGGCGCTCAATTTGTTTCAGGTCCAACCGCTGGATATGCTGACCCTGCTTGGCTTCGTCATTCTGGTCGGCATTGTGGTCAACAACGCGATTCTGATTGTGCATCAATCGCTGTTTCATCTACGCGAAGAAGACATGGAACCAAAGGCCGCGATTGTGGAAGCTACGCGCAACCGTATTCGCCCGATTTTCATGAGCACGATCACCAGTGTTGTCGGTATGCTGCCCTTGGTGGTGTTCCCCGGCGAGGGTTCTGAGCTTTATCGCGGGCTTGGTTCGGTTGTGGTTGGCGGCCTTGCTGCCTCGGCCATTTTGACCCTGCTGACCGTGCCGCCATTGCTTGGCATCGTGCTGCGCAAAACCGATCAAAAATCTGTGCTGGATGAAGAGCCGAGCGAGGCGGCAGCGCCTGCACCAGCGGAATAAAGATGACGGACACCCGCTCAGAATATGAAAAGATGCTGGCGGGTGATTTTTATCTCGGATACGCGCCGCAGCTTCAGGAACTACAAATGCAGGCGAGACTGCGCCTTGCCGATTTCAATGTTTTGCGCCCGGATGATGATGAAGGCCGCACGGCTGCGATTAAAAGCATCTTCGGGTCGGTGGGCGAACACACAGCAATTGTCGCGCCGTTTTTCGTGGAATTTGGCACTCATATTCATCTAGGTAATTGCTTCATCAATACCGGCGCAACCTTTTTGGATTGCAACACCATCACCATCGGCGATTTCACGGCGATTGGCCCGAACGTGCAATTTTTAACCCCCAGCCACCCCATTGATCCTTATGAGCGTATTCCCAAAGAACTGATCGATGGCATACCGGATTTCTCCAAAAGCACATTTGCCAAGCCGATAAAAGTCGGGGACCGTTGCTGGATTGGTGCTGGCACAATTATCATGCCCGGCGTCACCATTGGCGATGGCACCACAATTGGCGCAGGCTCGGTTGTCACCCGCTCCCTGCCCGATCATGTTGTGGCGATGGGCAGCCCGGCACGAATTGTTCGAACCTTTGAAAAACCTTAGCCACACATGACACGTAACAAATCTATCGCGCTTATTCTGGTTCTTTGGACGGCGGGTTTGGGCGCTGCGGCGCAGTTCGCCAAGATCAGCCTGATCTTTCCAGATTTGCAAAACTATTACGCCGATGCAGGCTCCGCATTGGGCTTTATGGTCTCGCTCCTCAGCTTTTTGGGCATTGTGCTGGGCCTGTTTGCCGGCATGCTCGTGGCCCGGTTGGGCTTTCGCAAACTTTTGCTTTTTGCGCTGCTGCTGGGCGCGGCGGTGTCGCTGTATCAGGCAAGCCTGCCGCCATTGCCACTGATGCTCGGCTCACGCGTGTTGGAGGGTGTTTCCCATCTGATCATCGTGGTTGCTGCCCCAACCCTGATTGCACAAATAAGCCCGGATCGCTTGCGGCCCTTCGCCATGACGTTATGGGGTACCTTTTTTGGCGTCGCCTTTACCATTGTCGCCTGGTTTGGCCTGCCAATGATCGAAATTCACGGCATCGCCAGCCTGTTTTACGCCCATGCCTTGTGGCTTATCGGCGCGGCCATTGTGCTGTATTTCATGCTGCCCGCACTTAACCGCGGCAAGGGTGAGCGCCCATCGCTGGCCCTGTCAGAAATCATCCGCCGCCATGTCGAGAGCTACCGCTCGCCCTTCATCTCGGCCCCGGCCCTTGGCTGGTTGTTTTACGCGCTGACCTTTGTTGCCTTGCTGACAATTTTGCCGGGTTATCTCGATCCGCAGGACCGCGCCTTTGTCTCCGGTGCCATGCCCATTGCCAGCATCATCGCCTCGATGTCTCTTGGCGCTTTGCTGCTGCGCTATACGTCAGCGATTAACATTGTGCTGCTGGGCTTTGCGCTGTCTGGCGTGATGATGATTGTGCTGTTGCTAACCGGCGCAACACCGTGGAGTTGCATTTTACTGTTCGCCGCCCTGGGCCTGGTTCAAGGCGCCAGCTTCGCCGCCATCCCCCAGCTCAACAACAAGCCCCAGGCGCAAGCGCTTACCAACGGTGCCATGGCGCAAATGGGCAATCTGGGCAATATGTGCGGCACGCCGCTGCTGTTGTTTCTGGTGAGCCAATTCAGCTTCCCCGGTTTGGTTTTCTTCGCGCTGACGGCTTATATTGGCGGGTTCATTTTGCATATGTTTTTGCAGCGTAAGCGGCGATAGCATCCTCAACCGTCATTCACTCTTCTCTTCCGTCATGCCAAGACTTGATCTTGGTATCCAGAGCAACGATCCCGCCGCACCAACGCAGATGAAGAGCCTCATCCGGCAACCACCAGTGCTGACTGGATCCCAAGATCAAGTCTTGGGATGACGTGCTATGATGGGATGGTGGTGGATGACGGTAAGAGGATGGCATCAACCGCTCTAATGCGCCCACTTACCCGCATGAGCCAACCACAAAACCACCCCGCCAAGCGCCGCCAGAGCACCGGCAACGACAAACACTTCCAAATACCCATAACGAATACTGACCAGCCCAAAAATGCCCGCGCCAACAGAGACGGAAATCACCCGCACAACATCCATCAACGAGGTAGACAGCCCCACCCGCCCACGAATAGCATCTTGCATATAGCTAATAGTAATCGACAGCAGCGCAGCGGACGACACGCCATTCAACCCCTGCAGCCACAACACGGTCGACACACTTTCCGCCTGACTAAGCAGCAGCAAATACAGCGCATAAAGCAATGCGTTAAACGCAATAATGGCGTGATTAGAATAGCGATTAAGCGCAAAGGCCCAAGCCAGCATGCAAGGAATTTCAATCAACGCTGCAAGACTGGCAAAGATGCCGACATCGGTTAAATCACCGTCCAATTCAGAAATAATCACCAGCGGCATAGTGATGATATGCAGACCAAGCGCAGTCTTGATCAGCGTGATGCCGAGCAGGCCAAACACAATGGGCAGAGCAATGCCGCGCGCCGGAGCTTCCACGCTGCCACCATCCACTGGCTTGCTGTCAAAACCCACTTTCGTGCGATCATCTCGCATCATCAACACGAAAATCAACGCCGCGCCAAGATAGCCCAGCGCGGCGATGCCATAGACATCAAACACCTGCCCCTGCGCCGCAACCCACCCGGCAATGGGCGGGATAATCACCCATGAAATGGCGAAAATACTGCGCAGCACCGACACCATAAATTCGGCCTGATCGGGGTGGCGCAGATTGTAAAAGGTGCGTGCAAAGGAAAAGGTCTGGCTGAACAGCGCAAAGCCAAACGGCATGATGACCCCATGGGCCAGAAAAAACGCCCATTGCGTGTGCGAGAAGTAGATAAGGCCATAGCCCAGCGCACCCATCAGTGCGCAGCCAAGCACCAGAACGCGGCGGTCACTTATACGATCTGAAATATAGCCCAGCACCACAGACGCAAACGCCCCGGCAAGGGCGCTGACGGTAAGCAGCAGCGCATAAGTTTCCTTGGGAATGTGCAGGGTTTCAATGCCAACAATCGCGCCATAAGGCAGCGTGGCGGCAAAGGTGATGCCCGAAAAGAACAGAGCGGTGGCGATGCCCATGGTAGTGGGCTGCCTGAACGCCGAAAAATCTCGCATATTGGTCTCCGGGGATGCGGGCGTGAGTTCGGCAAATTCCGGCTCATGACCACGATGCTCGGCGGCGACCTTACGCTGAGTTAAATACGACTTAAAGTCGACGTTTCATGATTAATTTTTATGCTTTCATCAATTGTGGTTGGTGGGCGAGATCAACGTTGGGATATTCGCGCACATCTCTCTCCCCCGTCATCCTCGGGCTTGACCCGGGGACCCATTAGCACATCCGGTTGCCATGTCACCAACGCTCATCCAGCAAATGCTTTTGAGCGAGGAGATGTTGCATGGATCCCCGGGTCAAGCCCGAGGATGACGGAGGGAGGGTGAAACCACTGCACCATTGATGCCACCCTCCACCGTCATGCCAAGACTTGATCTTGGGATCCAGTCAGCACTGGTGGTTGCCGGATGAGGCTCTTCATCTGCGTTAGTACGGCGG
>NVXB01000112.1 GCA_002746425.1 Hyphomicrobiales bacterium
TAATCACCAACCTTGTAACCAGCGCTGCTGCGCTCCAAAATGAAGTCTCCGCCCGTGCAGATTTACCTGCCAATCGCTGAACTACCCGTTAGCATTTTGTTACTGCTTGGTATGGGAGCGGCTGTGGGTTTTATTTCAGGGCTGTTTGGTGTTGGTGGCGGGTTTCTGCTAACGCCTCTACTCATTTTTACGGGCATACCGCCAGCTGTGGCGGTGGCGACTGTTACGTCTCAGACTGTAGCCTCTTCCACTTCGGGAGCACTGGCGTATTGGCGGAAACAGGCGATTGATTTGAAACTGGCCTCTGTCCTTATCGCGGGCGGTGTCACTGGATCGGCGGCGGGTGTGTTTGTCTTCCGATTGTTACGCGATGTTGGCCAACTCGATCTCATTATCTCACTGTCTTATTTGACTTTTTTGAGCTCAATCGGCTTTTTAATGTTGCGTGAAGCCATTCGGGTGATGATTAAAAACCGTGATGGCAAACGTCCACCTGCCAGAATGCCGGGTCAACACAACTGGATTCTTGGCTTACCGCTTAAGATGAAATTCCGAAAATCCAAGCTTTACGTTAGCATTTTACCCGTCCTGGGGCTGGGTATACTGATAGGATTTATGGGATCTGTTCTTGGTATTGGTGGCGGGTTCATCATGGTTCCCGCGCTTATTTACCTGCTTCGCGTGCCAACTGCGATGGTTATTGGCACATCGCTGATGTATATTGTTGTAACCATGTCTGTGGCCACAGTATTGCATGCCACCACAAATCAAACGGTCGATGTCCTTCTAGCGCTATCCCTGATGATTGGTGGTGTTTTTGGCGCACAATTTGGTGCTCAATTTGGGCAAAAACTACGCGGTGAGCATCTGCGCGCCCTACTTGGGCTGCTTGTGCTCGCGGTTGGGCTGCGCTTCGCTATCAATCTTATTCTAAAACCAGATGAGCTGTTTTCTTATTCCGTAATCTCCATGTTGGGAGGTGTGTAATGCGAAGTTTTTTGGCAATTTTACTAGCAGTTTTGGTCCTCGACACAGCGCGGGCTGAACGAATTATCTCTGCGCTCTCCGCCGAAAAAGTAGAAATAAACTCCAATTTTATCGGCACTGATATGGTGGTATTCGGCAGTATTGAGCGTGATGCCGCGACGGTATCGCGCGGTGCAGGCTATGATATCGCTATTATTATGAAGGGTCCACCAGCGCATGTTGTAACACGCAAAAAAGACCGTATTTTTGGTATTTGGATCAATCGCGAGGCGCGCTCATTTCAAAGCATTCCAACTTTTTATGCCCTGCATTCAAATAAACTTACAGCTGATCTGGCATCACAAAAATTACTGGCAAAAAAACAAATTGGAATGAATAATATATCCTTCTCTCTTATTAATGGTGGCACAGCACAGCAACAAAAGGCCGATAAGGAATATATTGAGGCATATCGACGATTGAAGGCCAATGACAATCTGTTTCAAGTCGATAATTCTAGCATTGATTTCTTAACCAACCATTTGTTCAAAAGTACGTTTCATATTCCAGCTAAAGTTCCAGTAGGAGAATATACGATTGAATTTTATTTGTTCAATCAGGGGTCCTTATTGGCCGAAACAAAAAATACTTTTCAGGTTTCTAAAGCCGGATTTGAGCAAATCGTTTATGATTATAGCCGAAATCAAAGCATTGCGTTTGGTGTGGTTGCAGTTTTACTTGCATTATTCACTGGTTGGTTTGGTGGTGTTATTTTTCGCCGGGACTAAACTCTATTTGTGAGGTTTTACGCCATGACAATCATGTCAAACCACCCGATAAAGACCAACCCCAATATGCCCAAAGCTGCAAAATGGCTGAGTTATTTGGGCTCTGTTCCTTTTGTTATCTCGTCATTGGCGGTGTTTTTTCTGGCAAGTGACCCTTTTTTGAGCGGCCTGTTTAGAGCAACTCTTATCGGCTATGGCGCTGTTATATTATCTTTTTTAGGCGGAATTCGTTGGGGAACGGCACTGTCACGTTCTGATAGTTCGGGTCAAAATTGGGAAATGGTACTGAGTATTTTACCGCCATTCTTTGGCTGGATATGCGTTCTGGTGCCAAATCCAGCTGCGGCACTGCTGTTACTGTCATGTTGTTATGCCTGGCAAGTATTCATCGATATGCGTGCAACACGCAGGGCTGAACTGCCCATATGGTTTGGCCATATGCGTATACAGCTCACAATCCTTGCCATTACGTGTCTGCTGTTTGGCGCTATCAGCTTGCTCTAGCGCGTTTTACATCGGGAATAATATCAACGAACGCCAAAGCATGTACCTGTTCATCTCCCAGTGTGTAGGCCAGCGTATTTTTGGTATTTCTTAGTAATTCTGCATAAGCACTATCACGAATATTCAATCCGCCGGTTAGCGTGCCAAATGCGGGCAATATCATTCTATCGGAGTCTCCGACAAAACAGGGACGCCGAATTGAACGTGATCGGCTACGTATTTTGGCGCACGGGTGCAAATGCCCGGCAATTTCTCCCAAGGCACCAATTTGCGGCTCATGACGGAAAACCAGATTGCCAATGGTCATTTCTTCGCAAGGGTGCCCGCCCAAATCTTTTGGCGGTATTGGGTCATGATTGCCCGACACCCAAATCCACTCTCGACCATCTTGCAGCTTGGCTAAAGTATTTCGCTCCTGGGCCCCAAGACGCATAGCCGCTTCACGGTCATGGAAACTATCTCCAAGGGCAATGATGCGGCGCGGTGATAACTCGGCAATAACACTTTCAAGACGCGCCAATGTCGCTCGGCTGTCATAGGGCGGTAGGAACTGGCCTCGGCGGGCAAAACTGGAGCCTTTTTCCAAATGCAGATCAGCCACAACCAAGGTCGCCTCTTGCGACCACCACAAGACACCCGCACGATGTGCGATGAGGTTCTCACCATTGAGCGTAAAAGCAATACTGCCGGGGCATTGAGGCTGCGCGCTCATCTCTGCATGGCTCATCGTTCAAATATCCCGCTCACAACCGCATTGCCTCTTCAATCATGGTGTCGGCGTTTTGCGCAGCACCCGACATTTCCGCCCAAATGGCATCCTCTGCACTGCCAAAAACCGGCTCCTTGCCAATTTGCAACATGATAGGAACCGCCAGCGGCGATATTTGCGCCAGCGGCATGTGGCGAATGTGATTCTTGATCCGGGCCAGCATATCGCCAAGGCGGCGAATATCCAAAAGACCGGTGGAGGCATCCGCCCACGCGGCTTTAAGCAACACATGATCCGGCTCATGCTCGCTCAGCACGTCATAGATTAAATCTGACGAGACTGTGACTTGGCGGCCCGATTTTTTCTTGCCGGGATGACGTTTTTCAATCAGCCCTGAAATCAACGCGCAAGCCCTAAATGAGCGCTTCATCAAAAAGCTCTCACGCAGCCATGCTTCAAGATCATCACCCAGCATATCTTCGTCAAACAATTCATCAAGGCTCAACTCACCGCGTTTGATCATCGCCGACATATCGCGCAGGCACCACACGCCCAGCGAATAGTCCGTGGCCACAAAACCCAGCGGTTGCGCCTTCATGCGCTCCAGACGCCGCGTGAGCAGCATACCAAGGGTTTGATGCGCCAACCTGCCCTCAAAGGGGTAGGCGATGAGGTAGTGCTTGTCAGCGCTCGGAAAGGTTTCAATCAACAACTCATCACGGCTGGGCAACACCGATTTTACCTTTTGAATCTGCAGCCACTCCTCGACCTGATCCGGAAGCTCCTTCCAGCGCGCGGGCTTGGAAAGCAAACGGCGCACGCCATCGGCCAAAAAGGTGGAGAGTGGAAACTTGCCACCAGCAAAACTTGGCACCTTTGGGGATTCCGCAGAGCTTTTGCTCACCAAAGCCTCATTCTCACGAATACCCTCAAACCGCACAACCTGTCCTGCAAACAAGAACGTATCGCCAGTTTCCAGCGTTTCCAGAAAATGCTCTTCTACCTTGCCCAACACCCGACCACCGCGCAGCGGCATGATACCGCTGCCGCTTTTGCCTTTTCGCCGGCTTGTCAAGCGCACCAGCAGCATAGGGTTTTCAATGATCGTGCCGATATTAATGCGGTATTGCTGGGCAACACGAGGATTGCTGATGCGCCACGTGCCATCTGGAGTTTTGCGGATTTTGGCATATTGCTCGTAGCTGCGCAGCGCATAGCCACCGGTAGCGACAAACCGCATGATTTGGTCAAAAACATCACGCGTTAGCGCGGCATAGGGCGCGGCGGAAGTAACTTCCTCATAAAGCTGATCCGCGCTCACCGGCCCGGCCACCACCATGCCCAGCACATGCTGGCACAGCACATCCAGCGCGCCATCATGCAGACGCGGCGTATCCTGCGCGCCAATATAATTGGCATCCAGCGCCGCCTTGCACTCCAAAACCTCAAACCGGTTGGCAGGCACCAATATGCCTTTTGAGGGTACATCCATTCGGTGATTGGAGCGGCCAATGCGCTGGGCCAGACGGCTGGCACCTTTGGGCGCACCAACATGGATGACCAGATCGACATCACCCCAATCAATGCCCAGATCAAGCGTGGAAGTGGCAACAATGGCGCGTAAGCTGCCGGTACCCATGGCAGCTTCCACCTTGCGCCGCCGCGCCACATCCAACGAGCCATGATGCATGGCAATTGGCAGGGAATCTTCATTGGCGCGCCATAATTCCTGAAACAGCAATTCGGCTTGAAAGCGGGTATTGACGAACAGCAATGTGGTTTTGTGCGCTTTGATATGCGCGTAAATATCATCAATGGCGTAAAGCGCCGTGTGGCCCGCCCATGGCAGACGCTGCTCGCTTTCCAAAATGGAGATATCCGGCTTGGCGCCGCCCTTGATCTCAATCAGGCCAGCCTCACTGACGACACCGCCGATCTGACGCTGTTGCGGCATCAACCAGGCTTGTAAATCTTCCGGGTTGGCGACGGTTGCCGACAGGCCAATGCTTATCAGCTCAGGAGCTAGGCGCACCAGCCGCGCAAGCCCCAGTGACAACATATCGCCGCGCTTGGAGACAACAAGCGAATGCAGTTCATCAAAAATCACGGTTTTCAAATGTTTGAAAAAGCGGTTCGCCGTTTTATCGGCCAGCAGCAGCGCCAATTGCTCTGACGTGGTGAGCAAAATATCGGGCGGGCGCAATTTCTGCCGCTGCCGCTTGTGCACCGGCGTATCGCCCGTTCGCGTTTCAACCGTAACAGGCAAGCCCATTTCAGCTATCGGCGCGCCAAGGTTGCGCTCAATATCTACCGCCAATGCTTTGAGCGGGGAAATATACAGGATGTGTGGGCCAAAAAACGCCATGCCCGGCTTGCGGCGAAACCCATCCTCGTAGTGCAAATCGATGAGCGATGGCAAGAACCCGGCAAGGGTTTTACCCGCACCAGTGGGGGCAATCAGCAAGGTTGACTGGCCCGCCTGCACCTTTTGCAACAGCTGCATTTGATGTGGCCGTGGTTGCCACCCTTTTGCAGTAAACCAGTTTGCAACAATGTCCGGCAACAGATTTCTGTCTGGAGTTGCCTCTGAATTTGCTTCTGGGGTGATTTCTGTATCCAAGGGACGGCGCATTCCTGCTAATCGGGCCTGCTGACCGGAAATGCCAGTATAGAAATCAATTTAAAAATTGCGAGCGCTAAAGACCCCGGCTTATTGCCGGGGAAATTATCGTAAGGGGCCGAAAATTACTTCGCTTTTTTGCGCTGCTTTGGGTGCATGGTCGTGCCCAAAATATGCTCACTACGGCCAATCACATCGGAACTGGAGCCAACAATCAGCGGATCCGGCCCTTTGACGACGCTATTATCCTTGTCTGGATAGGGCAGCGATGAGAGGAAATGGCGCATGCAATTAAGCCGGGCACGTTTTTTGTCGTTGGACTTGATGATCGTCCACGGCGCATCGGCGGTATCGGTGTAGAAGAACATCGCTTCCTTGGCTTCCGTGTAATCATCCCATTTGTTCAACGATAACCGGTCAATTGGCGACAGTTTCCACTTTTTCAGGGGCTGATTTTCGCGAGAATTAAATCGGCGCTTTTGCTCTTCCTGACTGACAGAAAACCAGTATTTAAACAAATGCGCACCGCTACGCGAAATCATCCGCTCCAGTTCTGGCGTTTGGCGCATAAATTCCAGATATTCATTGGGCGTGCAAAAGCCCATGACCCGCTCGACACCGGCGCGGTTGTACCACGAGCGATCAAACAGCACGAACTCACCCGCAGCGGGTAGATGTTGAATATAGCGTTGGAAAAACCACTGCGAGCGCTCGCGGTCGGTGGGTTTATCCAAAGCCACAACACGCGCGCCGCGTGGGTTGAGATGTTCCATAAAGCGCTTGATCGTGCCGCCCTTACCGGCAGCATCACGGCCTTCAAACAAGATGACGATTTTCTGGCCAGTGGAACGCACCCAGTCCTGAACTTTGAGCAACTCTACCTGTAACTCAGCCTTTTGGCGTTCATAGGATTTGCGTTGTAATTTCTTTTTGTAGGGGTATTTCCCGGTTTCAAATACCCGGCGAATAGCATCGGGATCGCGGCGCAATTCCGCCAGCTGATGCAACCGATCCTGCCTGTTTGTAATGTCGTCATTTTCCACTCTTGTCTTGCTGCTTCCTGCATCCAGCATCATTATTCTCCATCTCTTTTTCTCTTAGCTGGAGTGTGCCCCATGCCGGTTAATTGACCCTTGACTCAGATCAATCAAACAGCCGGTTACCCGGTAAAATAAAATGCTGGTTAATGTGGACTGAATCTGCGCTGAAGCATAAGGATTCTAGGCGTCGGGACATTGAGCGTAACCGCCGCGATCACTCCATTCACGACAAATTGTCACACCTTTTGATACTAGATGGCAGAAATACCTAAACAACTATTTGTTGTGTTTCGAAAACCATGTTAAATCTTGGTCAATTATATTTTGACACAACGCTGTATTTTTTAACCTACTGATTTTATTAATTTTTTGCCTAATGAGTCGTATTTGTATTTTTACCATGCGTATTTATCTATAATGATATTATACAATTAAAATTGTGATCTATCACTGGTTTAATTCGTCAAGCGACTAAAGTAGTCAAAAGATACCAACGCTCTCTTCATTTTACGCTTGCACAATTTCTACTATCCGGCGTTGCTTTGGCAGGCATGCTCGCTGGATATGATGGTGCTAACGCAACAGATTATACTGTGAACAGTGCAACGCTCCTAACCAACGGAGGAGCACCAGCTCCAGCCAACCTTCTCAACAGTGATAATCTAACGGTCACAAGTGCTGGATCCATTACAATTAATACTGGACCAAGCAACGCTGTTCGAGCGACTTTTGATAACAATAATATCAATAACAATGGGACGCTCACGACCTTCGGGAATAATTCTGAAGGTGTTGAAGTTCGCAACAACAACATGGTTAGCAACACCGGCGCCATCACAACATCGGGAAACGGAGCCGAGGGAATTTTGGGCAATATAAATAATGTCTTTTCCAATATCGGATCCATCACCACTAACGGGAACAGTTCCGAAGCCATTCAGATTAATGATGACAGCACCGTCAATAATTCTGGCACCATTGTAACTGGGGGATCGGCTTCTAAGGGCATCTTTGGCGACAACAACAACACCATTTCCAACAGCGGCACCATTACAACAGATGGAAACAACTCCGAAGGCATTCGGATCGACGACGACAACACGATCAATAATTTTGGCACCATTACAACGGTTGGAACCGATGCTGAGGGCATTCTTGCGGATAACAATAATACTGTTTCAAATAGCGGATCCATCTTAACCACCGGAAGCAATTCTGAAGGCATACAGCTCGACGCCAATAATCTGGTTACCAATTCTGGCCGTGTTGTCTCGGCTCAAGATAAGTCATTCTTTTTTCGCCAAGCAAATAATACTCTGAACCTGTATGCACCAGCATTTATCGGCGGCGTGATTGACCTTGGTAATAATGCAACTTTGAACATCACCACCGGGCCTTCTCATTCTGTGCTTTGGCAATTTACACCTTCGGAAATGATCGGGAACATGCCTAATTCACTCTCTGGTTCCGTGCCATGGTTCTATGATACCAATACTGGTACATTTGCGACCTACGACCCTTCAGGCCTATCGGCATCTATTGAAGCTCTGGCAGACATAAGCGCTATGATATCCGGCACCATGCAGCGGCGGCTGGAAGTTGGGCAGCTTCGCATCAATGGTGTTGTACGCGGTTATGCCGATGCTTCAAAAGATGAGAGCGAACCCAGCAAAGCATTCGACAAATTGGGTGTCTGGCTTCAAGTCATGGCCAGTCACAGCCAGTACCAAGGTGGTTCAACCACGCTGGATCGCAATATCACGCTGGCAGGCATTGCAGCGGGCTTTGACCTCAATATTGGTGCCAGCGCGCGCGTTGGCATAATGGGTGGCTATATTGATGCTCGCTCTGATGCAAAAAGCCGGTTTGCCAACGCCTTTCAGACCGAAAAAGCTGGCTGGTTTGCGGCTGGATATGGCCGAAAAACCTTTGGTGCAGTGTTTATCGATTTGGGCGTAAGCACGGGCATTAATACGGGCAATGAAACAGACAGGTTCGTAAACGATAATCTGGCACCTTTGGGCAATTCATTTGCCAAAAGTGGTGGCGGTGACAGTGTCTGGATCAGCCCTGAAATAGCGATAGGAGCACAGTTCACCACCCCCTCCAACTGGACATTCAGCCCTAACGCCAAACTGCGTTATGCCGTGGAATGGCTGGATGGTGCCACCGAAACCGGCCCAGCAACAAACGGTTCTGGCAATGCCATTATTGGCGAGCGCAAAATCACAATTGGTGAAGCCCTGCTTGAAATCGCGGCATCTCGCACTTTGGGTGCAGGCTCTTTGAACACGTTGTTTACTGCGCGCGCGGGCGTTTTGCGCCGCATGTCTTTGGGCGATGATAGCGCTGAAGTGACGCTCCTCGGCATCACTCAGGATATCCTATCTGGCTATGAAGACAGTTTTGCGTTTTACGCCGGAATGGATGCCAGCATCGCAGTGAGCAACGCAGTTAGCCTTGATCTATCAAGCTCAGCGACCATTGGTAAGACGATCACCAATATTCGGGGTGCTGCTGCTGTAAATGTCGCCTTCTAGGTCACGGGAAGAATTTCCACCCCTATTGAAGAGCTGGCTTTTAATCATTGCTCAAAGCAATATGGTAAACACCCATGATCTCGTTTATGTAGAGGTTCATTATCGTACATATGGGTAAGCATCATGGAAAACACCGCTAGTACCATCCAGATTGTGGCCTCAGATTTTGGTCCGTTTATTTTGAGCATCGGCAAGGCCATTCTATTTTTGGTGGTTGGGTTCAAGGTGGCGTCGGTAATTCGCGCCTATGTGCGCAAGCGGGTGCTGGCCAGCAAAAATCTGGATAATACCCTCGGCGTTTTCTTTTCATCGATTGCCTATTACGCCATCGTCACCGTAGTAGTTATTGCGGTACTGCAACTATTCGGCTTTCAAGCCACCAGCCTTGTGGCCGTTCTGGGCGCGGCAACGCTTGCCATTGGCCTAGCGCTTCAGGGCACATTGTCCCATGTCGCAGCCGGTGTTATGCTGATGTTCTTCCGCCCCTATAAACTGGAAGACTATGTCAACATTGGCGGTGAAAGCGGCACGGTGAAAGAGGTGAATTTGTTCTTTACTCAGCTCGCGACACCTCAAAACGTGCAAATTATTGTGGCCAATGGCGATGCGTGGGGTTCCACCATCACCAATTATTCGCGCTACCCAACCCGTCGCCTTGATGTCATTTTTGGTATTGATTATGGCGATGATATCGACAAAGCCATCGCTATCGTTCTGGATGTCGTCAATAAGGATGGCCGGGCGGAAAATGATCCAGAGCCATGGGTGCGGGTGGTGAATTTAAATGACTCCTCCGTGGACCTGCAATTGCGCGTCTGGTGCCTGAGCGCAAACTACTGGGAATTCAAATTTGCCCTGCTGAAAAACGTCAAGGAAGCATTTGATACTGGCGGAATCACTATTCCGTACCCACATCAGGTGGAAATACATARGGCAGCSSAATGACCCAATACGATCCGCAAGARACCAAAACCACCGAYACACGMTCYGGAYTAGAGGTKTTTYTGGGCGATACGCCKMTGCGCGTCGCGGTGCGGCTTGTYGTGCTATCGCTGATTGTTGGCTTTGTTTTATCGGCGTTTAACCTGCARCCGCTGGAGCTGGTTCATCGCTTAATCCGCTTTGCCGAGCGTGCTTTTATCACCGTGTTCAACTCGCTTGAGAGTTTCATCGGCTATATCGYGCTGGGTGCGGTGATTGTTATTCCGATCTGGCTGTTGATACGCMTGTCCAATATGCGSGATTAATCCSTCCRYTTGCACCCCATRCATTTGTTGGCCTRCTGACCACATGAAAATTGTTGATCRGTTGYACGCTTTCGTTTGGGCCAAAACGGACATAGGGTGAACTTTCCATACGGAAAGATTCGAATTGACCAACGTATCCCCAACTCAAAARCCGCCCTTTATCGTCAAYCACCGCCTTGTCATTAGCATCGCAGTGCCGATGACGCTGGCTTACGCCTCAACACCGCTGCTTGGCATTGTTGATACGGCTGTCATTGGCCAGCTTGGCAATGCGGCGTTAATCGGCGGTGTTGCCGTGGGGGCGATCATTCTTGATCTGCTTTTTGGCGGTTTCAACTTCTTGCGCTCCGGCACCACCGGCATGACAGCGCAAGCGCTGGGTCGGGAAGACACCAAAGAGCAGCAAGCGGTTTATTTTCGTGCGTTGATCAYCGCCCTTGYCCTGGRGTTCMTCGTCATTGTTCTCAACAAACCATTTTTGGAAACCAGCCTTTATTTCATAGAGCCGGGCGCTGAAGTGGCGCAGGCCGTGCGCACTTATTTTACCATCCGGGTGTTGGCCACACCGTTCTCGCTGGTGAATTACGTTGTGCTGGGATGGTATTTGGGCCTTGGCAAAGCAGGAACCGGCCTGTTCCTGCAAACCTTACTGAATGGCCTCAACATGTGTTTTAACGCTGTTTTGGTGTTGGTCTATGATTTTGGCGTGGCGGGCATCGCATGGGGTACGTTTTTGGGCGAGGCCATTGTCGCACTGATTGGCTGTGCGATGATTTATTGGCAAATGCGCAAGCGCTACGAGGTGAAAGATCGGCCCAGTTGGGCAAGGATTTTCGACAAACCATCCTTAATCAAAATGTTTGCGGTTAACCGCGACATCATGATCAGGTCTTTTGTYCTGATTTTCGCCTTYGCYTTTTTTACCGCYCAAGGSGCGCGSCAAGGAGATTTGCTGCTCGCCGCCAATGCGGTGCTGATGCATCTATTCATAATGGGTGGTTATCTGCTGGATGGGCTTGCAACAGCGGCTGAGCAGCTTGGTGGCCGCGCGCTTGGTGCTAATTACAAGAAGGGCTTTATTGCCACTGTCCGGCTAAGCAGCCTGTGGGGCTTTGTCATTGCATTGCTGTTGGCTGGTATCTTTTGGCTGGCCGGGCCCTTCATTATTGATGTGATGACGACGGAACCCAATGTGCGAGCATTGGCGCGCGAATACCTTATCTATGCAGCTCTGACGCCACTGATTGGCG
>NVXB01000006.1 GCA_002746425.1 Hyphomicrobiales bacterium
ATTTTATCAATTAAAAGAGACACCAACCGCAGGTTTGTTCGAGCGGTAAATCAATTCTATAAATTCGACAGAAAATTAAGACAATTCGCCTAACCTCTTCTTAAGTAATTGAAGGGTGCGACCTCTCATTGGGACGAAGTGAATAAAACCCAATGTTATCAGATGCTTTGCTACAATTCCTGATAGGTAATTTACCCGAGGGAATTTTGGTTGCTGGTGATCATAGAGGCCGCAAAACAGAAGGTATTCACGCGTGAATGCAGCCATTGACGGGACATTTCTTGCGATTATAGCGCCCTTTGCGGCTGCAATCATCGCACCGTTTCTTGTTCGGGTACTGGGCCATTATGCCGCTTGGGTGTTGGCCGCTGTGCCTGCCGCCATGTTCTACCACTATACCGGGTTTCTGGGGCAATTGGACGGTGGTCTTGGCATCGCCGCTGTTTGGGATTGGTGGCCCGGCTATGGCTGGCCGCTCTCTTATCTGATCGATGGTCTGAGCGTCATGTTCGCGCTGCTGATCACTGGTATTGGCACTTTCATTATTCTGTATTCGGGGGGCTATTTGAAAGGCCATCCGCAGCTTGGCCGCTTCATGTCCTTCATGTTCCTGTTTATGGGCGCGATGCAGGGGTTGGTGGTCTCGGATAATCTGATCACCATGTTCATCTTCTGGGAGCTGACATCGATCACTTCCTTCTTGCTGATCGGCTTCAACCACACCAAAGAGCGTTCACGCCGTGCGGCCATTCAGGCGCTGGTGGTTACTGGCGGCGGCGGCCTGTCGCTGATGGCGGGTGTTATTCTGGTGCAAATCGTAACCGGTACGACCGACTTGTCGGTATTGTTGACCCAGCCGGGTCAGCTACAGACCAGCGAGTATTATGTTCCTATTTTGCTGCTGTTTCTGGGCGGTGCTTTTACCAAATCTGCGCAGTTTCCGCTGCACTTCTGGCTGCCAAACGCCATGGAAGCGCCAACGCCGGTATCCGCCTATCTGCATTCGGCCACCATGGTCAAAGCTGGCGTGTATCTGTTGATGCGCACCCAGCCCATTTTGGGCGACACAATGCTTTGGTCAACAATTCTGCCGCTATTTGGCGGTGTCACTTTGCTGGTCGGCACCGTATTGGCGCTGCGCCAGACCGATTTGAAACTTATGCTGGCCTACACAACCGTGGCCTCGCTGGGGCTGCTGGTCATGCTGGTTGGCACCAGCAATGAGACCGCCATTAAAGGCGCGGTGATTTATCTGTTCGCGCATTCGCTGTTCAAGGGCACGCTGTTTATGGTGGCCGGGGTGGTCGACCACGGCACCGGCACACGCGAGGTTACCAAGCTTAAAGGCCTTTGGCGCAAAATGCCGATTACCTTTGGCGCTGCTGCGCTCGCGGCCTTCTCTATGGCGGGGCTGATACCGTTTATCGGCTTTGTCGCCAAGGAAGAGCTGTATAGCGGCATTTGGGACACGTCATCCTTGGCCATTGCGCTGACCATCACCGCCGTGTTGGGCAATGCCTTGATGCTGGTGATTGCGTTTGTCGTCGCTTTCAAGCCGTTCTGGGGCAGCAAGGTGGAAGCACCGCATGCGCCGCATGAAGGCTCGATATTGCTGCTTGCAGGGCCTGTTGTGCTCTCGTTGGGCGGTCTTGCTGCCGGGTTCTATCTGCACTGGGTTGGCGAATATCTGATTGGCCCGATGACATCCAGTGTTGTTGGCACACCGCTTGAAGCCAATCTGCATTTGGTGCCGACCGCCATTCACGCCAATCTTATTCTCTCGGTCATGACGATCATTCTGGGTCTCGCGCTGTTCTCGCAAGTGGATTTCCTGCGCGCCAAAGTGGACCGGCTGCTAACCGCCATTGGCTGGGGACCTGATAAGGGCTTTGACCAGTTCATGAGCGGTCTTGTGCTGGGCGCAACGGCCATCACCCGCCGTTTGCAAAGCGGGCGGTTGGATATTTACATGAAGGTGGTTTTTGTCATGACCGCCATTGCGTTGCTGGCACCCATGGCCATCTTTAACGAATGGCCTGATATGCCTGAAATGCCAGACATGATGTACTATGAATGGGGCATTATCGGCATCGCTGTACTTGGCCTTGGCGCTGTGCTCAACGCCAAAAACCGTCTCACTGCTATTGCTGCGCTGGGTATTCAGGGTTTTGCCGTGGCGCTGTTGTTTATGCTGTTCGGTGCGCCGGATCTCTCCTTTACCCAGTTCATGGTGGAAACACTTTCTGTTGTGATCCTGGCGTTGGTGATGACCCGCCTGTCGCTTTATCAAGATGATCACCGCCCGATGGCGCTGGCGCTTGTTGATGGCACGGTGGCGCTTCTCGTCGGCTTTGGCTTTTTCGTGCTGTTGCTGGCGGTCTCGCAACAACCGTTTAACTCATCGCTGTCGGATTTCTTCCGCGAATACAGCGTTGCCATCGCCCATGGCCATAACATCGTGAACGTTATTCTGGTGGATTTCCGCGGTGTTGATACGCTGGGCGAAATTTCGGTGGTGGCCATTACCGGCCTTGCCATTTTGGCTCTGGTGCGCATTCGCCACAAAAAGCCCTCACTGCCTAAAGCCTTGGAGGCCAACGTGCCAAGTGGCCAACCGGCCCAGCCGACACCGCGTACAAAACAGGAGTTGGGCGCATGAGAACGGTCATTTTCCGCACCATCGCACCTTATCTGACAAGCCTGATGCTGCTGTTTTCGGTGTTTGTGCTGCTGCGCGGCCATAATGAGCCGGGCGGCGGGTTTATCGGCGGGCTGATTGCCGCCTCTGCCTTTGCCATTTACGGCATTGCCTGTGGTGTGCCGCCGGTGCGCCGTGCGCTGGTGTTTCATCCCATGTCGATTGCCGGCACAGGCCTGCTGATGGGCGTTATGTCCGGCATGTTATCGCTGTTTGTTGGCGTGCCGTTTTTTACCGCTTTGTGGGTAACACCAAGCATCTTTGGCGTTGAGGTGGCGTTGTCCACCGCGCTTGTTTTCGACATTGGCGTTTATCTGGTGGTGCTGGGCACGATTGCCTCCATTGCCCTTGGCCTTGAAGAGCGGGAGGCAGTGTAATGGAAGTCGCTTTTGCTGCCCTGATCGGGATTTTCTTCACCGTCGCCATTTATCTCATGCTGTCGCAGCACGTTATTCGCATTTTGATGGGTGTGGTCATCCTGGGTAACGCGGTCAATCTGCTGATCTTTACCAGTGGCCGCCTGACCCGCGAAGTGCCGCCCATTGTGCCCCAAGGGCAGGTGATTGCTGATGTCAGCATCGCCAATCCGCTGCCACAAGCGCTGGTGCTGACCGCGATTGTTATTTCATTCTCATTCTTCGCCTTTCTCCTGACGCTGGCCTATCGCGCGTTTCAGGAATTGGGCACCGATGATACCGGCGATATGCGCGTGGCAGAACCTGTCAACGAACCCGCACCGCCAACTGGTTACTAGGGCTGGAAAAGATTATGGCTGAAACATCTCACGCTCCCATTGATTTAAGCGTTGCAATGATCACCCAGGCACCGGCCCTGGCCGATTGGCTGGTCGTGGCACCGATTATCGTGTGCCTTACCGGCGGTGCCTTTTTGCTCACCCAGCGCAAAAACACTGCGCTCCAGGGCTGGTTGGCAATGCTCATTCTGGCATTGCTGGTGGCCGTGTGCGCCGGTTTGCTGATGCATGTCCTCAATAATGGCCCGATCATCATGACGATGGGCCGTTGGTTGCCGCCATTTGGCATTACATTTGCCGTGGATATTCTGGGCGCGGTGATGGCGCTTGTCGCCTCAACGGTGGCGCTCTTCTGCGGGCTTTATGCGCTTACTGAAATTGATGAGCAAAGCCAGCGCTACGGTTTCTTCCCGTTTTTAATCCTACTGCTGGGCGGTGTTTGCGGCGCTTTCCTCACCGGCGATATTTTCAACCTCTATGTCTGGTTTGAAGTTCTGCTGATCGCCTCTTTCGGCCTGCTGATCCTAGGTAATGAGCGTCCTCAGCTTGATGGCGCGGTCAAATACGCGCTGCTCAATCTGGTCGCAACAACGCTGTTCCTCATCGCAACTGCCTATCTCTATGCTCTTGTTGGCACGCTCAATATGGCCGACATCGCCGTGCGGGTTCGGATGCTGCCAGAGGGTGCGCCGATCAACACCATCGTTGCGCTTTATCTCGTGGCGTTTTCCATGAAGGCGGCGGCGTTTCCGGTGTTTTTCTGGTTGCCTGCCTCCTATCACACGCCGCGCTCGGTGGTGTCCGCTGTCTTTGCCGGGTTGCTGACCAAGGTTGGCGTTTATGCGTTGCTGCGTATTGTCGTAATGCTGATGCCTGAATCGCGCAGCCTGTTTGCAGATCTGCTGGCATGGATTGCCGCGGCAACGCTGATCATCGGCGTGTTGGGCGCTTTGGCGCAAAACGATATTCGCCGCACCATGGGTTATCTGGTTATCTCCGGCATTGGGGCCATGTTGGCCGGTGCCGCCATCGCCAGTGATTTAGGGCTGATGGGCGCTATTCTCTACGCTGTTCACTCAATGATTGTGATGACGGCTCTGTATTTGGTTTGCGGCATTATGATCCGCAGCGCGGGCACTCATGATTTGCGCAAGCTTGGCGCACTCTATGGTCGTGACCCGCTCTTGGCGGCGATCTTTCTCATTTTGGCGCTGGCCGTATCTGGCCTGCCGCCATTCTCTGGCTTCTGGCCAAAACTGACACTGGTTCAGGCGGCGCTCGAAACCGGCTATGGCTGGCTGGCTTTCGCTATTCTGATCAACGGCTTTTTCACCACCATCGTGGTTGGCCGCATTTGGGTGATGAGCTTTTGGCGCGGCGGCCCGGCGACAACGCCCGATGGCGAGACCATCGACCTTACCGCCATGCCAGACTTTCCGCCCAAACAACGCCGTGCGCTGTTGCTGCCCGTTATGGGCCTGACCGTGTTGGTGATTGCCATTGGCGTGCTGCCACGGCCTTTCCTGACGATAACCGCAGGCGGGGCCGGAGGCTTGATCTTCCAGGACGGCTACATTGAAGCCGTGTTGGGCAAGACCGCCAACCTGCAGGGGCAAGGAAATATGACTGAACCCCATAACGCTTCGGGAGAAAGCCAATGAACTCGCTATTCCTGATCAATATATTGATGGCATTTGCCTGGGCCGCTGTGACCGGATCGTTCAGCCTGCCAAACCTGATCTTTGGCTTTGCTTTGTCGGCGCTTGCCTTGAGCCTAATCCGCGAGCAGGTGGGTACAGTAGGCTATCTGGGGCGCGCGCGCCGTGTTGGCTCTCTCATCATACTGTTCTTATATGAGCTGGTGCTGTCGGCTTTCTCGGTTGCCAAAACCGTGCTGAAGCCGCGCATGAACATCAAACCGGCTTTCGTCGCCTACCCATTGCGGGTCGACAAGGATTTTGAAATCACGCTGTTGGCTAATCTCATCACCCTCACACCCGGCACATTGTCGGTCGATGTGTCGCCGGATCGCCAGACACTCTATATCCACGCGATCAATGTGGAGGATGAGGAAGCGCTGAAGAAAGACATTGCCGAAGGCTTTGAAATGAAAATCATGGAGGCGTTCCGATGATCAGCGCACAGGACTTTCTCATTCTCTCCGTTGATATTTCGCTGGTTATGCTGCTCCTGGCCTTTTTGCTGACCATTGTACGTATTGTTATTGGCCCAACCCTGCCGGACCGGGTGTTGGCGCTGGATATGCTGGTGGCGGTTGGCATCGGCTTTATCGCCATCATCGGCATTAAAACCGGTTACTTCCTTTATATCGATGTTGCCATTGCGCTTGGGCTTATCGGCTTCCTCGCCACCGTGGCGTTTTCTCGCTACGTGCTCAATCGCGGCACTGTGGTGGATGAGGGCGGAGACCCCGAAGGTAATTATAACATCATCGAAATTGAAATCCGCCAGAGCGCCCAAAGTGCTCAGCCCGCGAGTGCTCAAACCGTGCAGGGAGATTCCTGATGCAGGACGTTATCTATATTGTTGCCGCGTTACTCATGCTTGTTGGCGCATCTTTCGCCCTTATTGCTGCTATCGGCATATTGCGTTTGCCCGACATCTACACCCGCACCCATGCGGCCAGTAAAGCGGGTACGCTTGGTTCTGGTTTGTTGCTATTGGCGCTAGCTGTATTCTCTCAGGAATTAACAGTGGTGACCCGTGCTTTCGCAGCTATTGTGTTCTTCTTGCTGACAGCACCTATCTCTTCTCACCTGCTGGCACGCGCTGCTTATTTGGCTGGATACCCCCCAGAACCCTCTACTGATATTCGCGGTATGGCTGAATATGGGCCTGGACAAAGCAAGCAATAGTTGCGTCAATTTTACGCGGACGCTGAAATAAGCCATAAATTTTGGCGATTTATTTCCCAAAGCGCTTAAAATAATATATAAGTGCTAATACTCAGATACAGCTGTAGCGGGAAATTACTTAAGGTAACCTTGCCGATATTGTAAGAATTCACTTCATAATAGTTGAATTATCTAGAATTACCTAACGCGAGCATGCGTAAAAGTGACAATTCTTGTCGTTAATCTAAAAAAATCGACCATATATATATTGTTATCTCCGCATCAATCACCTATTTGGTTGACTAAACGCAAATATGAAATTTGATTCCAAAAGGAAGAGAAAATGACCGACGTGGATACAACACAGTCGAATAACAACGCAGAGTTGATTGACCTAACAGCAGATATTGTTTCTGCCTATGTCAGTAACAATACTGTCCCAAGTACTGAACTTCCTAGTTTGATTACTAGTGTGCATCAGGCATTGCAGACCATTGATAGCGCTGGCTCCGAGCCTGAACCAGAACCGCTGGTCCCGGCTGTTACAATTCGCCGTTCCATTACGCCGGAATATCTGATCTGCCTTGAAGATGGTAAGAAGTTCAAATCTCTTAAACGCCACATTCGCACTCATTACGACCTGTCTCCCGAGGAATATCGTGAGAAGTGGGGTCTGGCTGCAGATTACCCAATGGTTGCTCCAGCCTATGCATTGGCACGCTCCGAGCTTGCCAAGAAAATGGGTCTTGGTCGCGGCCTGCAAAAGCGCGGCAGACGCCCAAAGAAATAACTGGTAAGTTATTGCCAGTAGCTGAATTGCCGCTCGTGTAACAACGCGCAATTCATCTAAGCTGACTATTCAAAAACCCGTCAGGTTCTCCTGGCGGGTTTTTTTGTGCGCAAAAATGCGCGGCGYKATTTCKTGGAGAAACAGCAAGCTCGTGCYCTGCGCTCAACATGYGCRCCAAAAATGAGTGCGAAATCAATTYATACAAGTCATGCGTGCAATTAWTTCTTGACATGAATRCGAATAAAAACCTATAAAGAGAAATAATCCTATATTGARTTTTTYGCAATCCATTTTAGCTGGGTGTGCTGSGTGGCCCTTTTGGCCGCATCAATAGGCTTGCCCGCAGAAAGATTTACTTTGACAAAGCATTCCAAAAACCTTGCTTCCCTTATTATCTCTATCCGCGACAGTGAAACGGCCCGTTTCAAGCAAGATGCCAGCGCTTGCAGCGACAACAAGGCGGAAATTGTATTYRTWTCGCGCGGCAAACAGCGGCGCATAARATGCCAACCCGCSCTTATTCAAGCCCTGTGCAGTCAGGGCTTAYTGATTTGCCGCAGTGATGGCTTGCTCAGCCTAACCGCTGAAGCTGCCAATTGGCTGACGCGCCAAAACGCAGCCCATAACGGCCAAGAACCTTTTCGTGCACAGCAGGGCGAGATGCGGCAGATCAAATTGCCACTCAACGACCATCGCCACTGCGCCATTACCATTGTCGATTCTGAAAACCCGCTGGCATGGCTTGCCCGTCGAAAAGACAAAAGCGGTGAGCCGTTCCTATCAACAGTGCTGGTGGAGGCGGGGGAGCGCCTGCGCGCGGATTTCACCCGTGGCTGTATGGAGCAAAGCGTGACCATGAACTGGAGTGCCAGCCTTGCCACTCAGTCTGGCACTGGGGGCGTTACAGGCGCGATGCACATCAGTGACAATGCATTGGATGCGCGCGCCCGTGTGGCGCAGGCTGTGGCGGCCGTGGGGCCCGAGCTGTGCAATCCGCTGCTGGATGTGTGCTGTTATCTAAAAAGCATCACCGATGTGGAGAAATCCAGAGAATGGCCCGTGCGGTCTGGCAAACTTATCCTGAAAATGGGGTTGCAGGCTTTGGCCCGCCATTATGGGCTGATATTTGAAGCGCCATATCCCGCGTCAGGCAATAATATTCGCCAGCACGGCGCAGAGAATTATCGGCCAAGCCTATAGCTGAGCAGCTGCATCGGCGCGAATGCGCTGGATCATCGATGTCAGCCCATTGGCACGCTGCGCGGATATGTGTTCGCGCAGCTGAATGCGTTTAAACACGCTCTCAGCATCGGTATCGATGATCGCTTGCGGGGTTTTATCGTTGAACAGTATCAGCGTGATCGACACCAGTCCCTTGACGATGATCGCATCGCTATCGCCCAGAAAATGCAGGGTTTTTGGGCCACTATCTTCACCACCATTTTGGGCAACTTGCGTTGAAAGCCAAACCTGGCTGGCACAGCCGCGCACCTTGTTGGCGTCGCATTTCAGCACATCCGGCATTGGCTCCAGCATTTTGCCCAGCTCAATGACGTATTTATAACGATCTTCCCATTCATCCAGATATGAGAAATTATCGATGATGTCCTCGATATCCATGGCACTTCGCTTCTTAATCAAAACAGGCCGCAGATATATACAATTTTGGCGTGGAGTAAACGGACCAACGCGCTGATGATCAGCTTTTTGGTGCAGGTACGGGCAATGGGTGCAGCTTAATCAGTGCGTTGATGGCGGCAGTGGCCATTTCTGGCGTCAATTCTGAGGCCAATTTTGCGACCAGTTGCGGGTTGCTCAGCAGTTCATTCGTAAGTGACTTTATTGCGGGGGTCTCAGCTTTAACGACTTTAACGGCTTTAACCGTATCAACAGCTTCTATCACCGCAACATCATCATCGGCATTCACCCGTTTGAGCAATTGTTGCATCTGGTATTTTGCTTTGTAACCCAGCGCCACGGCAGCTTTGCCGCCGGTGTCGCAGGTATCAGGGTTGCGCTCGCAAAAGCCGGACATATCTTTCACAGCCGTCGCCGCCGCGCCGAATGCTTCAAATGCAGAGATATTGGGCAGTTTATTTTTGTCGCCCGGTGCTGCGGGTAAAAACATAACAACAATGGACAGCCAGAAAATGCATCGTAGCAAAAACATGAGTTTAAAAACCTGTTCGAATAACCAGTACGCCCTTTATGACGCCGTGATCCTTCAATGCTGTTTCAAACTGTCACCGAGTTTGTTTCAAATTTTATCTACTTTGCCAGTTGCGCAAATCTACATCAAAAAACGCGTAGTTTTGACAGGCATAAACGGGCTCAAAAAGCGCCTTGTTCATYAWTTGTTAACCATAAAATTCGGTTTCAACCAAATCGCGGTCAATATTGCAATTTCAGCACTCTGTTTCGCGCTGCCTTAGCCTTCCGGTAAACCTTGCCTGCCAAGCTACGGGCAGATTTTAACGTGTGAGTCGCTTGTGCCAGAAACCAAAAGCCTCGAATTGCAAAAGTCCCGGCTAAGCCGAGATATGCTGTTTGCTGCCAAGGGAGCCGTAATGGGTGCCCTGATGGGGGCGTGCGCAAGCGCGCCGGCTTTGCTGGTGACCATGCAMTTGACCACGCTGAATTTAAGCCAACTAGGCGGCATTTTACTGATAGGCACCGCTATTGGCGGGCTATGCGGTGTTGGTTGGTCCTGGGTCAAAAACTGGCGCAATGCGCGCCTTGAAACCCAACCCGTCGCCGAAAACTCGGCACCGGCAGAGGGWTTTGCCAATAATTCTGCAAATCAGGCCTTGATGCCGCAAAGCGAATTAATCCTGTGCCTGAGCAAGAATGGCGATGTCGTGGATCAYTCCGGTACGGYGCATGAGCAATTGAACGAGCTGGCGGGTTATCTGTTYGGCACCGGCTTGCTCGACCGTATTTTGATCAGCGATAAGCCYGCTTTCCTGAAATCAATTTCCGACGCKGCCAATGGYTTAACGCCAAAGCCTGTGCGCTTGAGTGTTGCCGTTAGCCGGGGTCCGCTGCGCTATTGCAATTATGAATTTATCGCCCTGCCAACGCCTCATGGCTGCCGCGGCGTGCTGCGCGACATAGACCGTGAGCTGGCGCTGGAAGAGGCTGAGAGCGCACGCAAAGATGCCGATAATGGCAGCGCTGATATTATTCGCATTGCCGCCCATTTGGCCCACGAGCTGCGTACGCCGCTTAATGCTATTCTGGGCTATTCAGAAATGCTGGGCACCAATGGCCTTGCCAATATCAAAGAGGATCAGCGCAAGGACTATGCCGATATCGTGCATCAGTCCGGCACGCATTTGCTCAATGTTGTCGACAACATGCTGAGTGTTGGTCAGCTCAAAGCCAAACGCTATGACATCGCACCGCAAACCTTTGATCTGGTGGAGCTGTGCGGCGACTGTGTAACGGTGATGAGCCAACAGGCCAAAGACGCCGGTGTTGAGTTGATCTTTGATGACAGCACCGTGCTGGAGCTCATTTTTGCTGATATGCGCTGTTGTCGCCAAATGCTGCTCAACCTGATTGGCAACGCCATCAAGTTTAACAATGCAGGCGGCACTGCCACCATATTGCTCGGCAAAAAGCTGGGGCATATCTTTATTCAGGTAGAGGATACCGGCATTGGTATCCCCGACGAGGCGATGGCCCGACTTGGCCAGCCTTTTGAGCGCGTTGATGGCACCCATATTGGCGGCACCGGGCTTGGCCTTGTGCTGGTGCGCGAAATGGCCGAGCTGCATGGCGGGCATTTGCGCCTTGATAGCATTTTGGGCGAAGGCACCATCGCAACCATCGAACTGCCGCATTTACGTGCCGCTTTGGAACCCCAATCCGCCGGTAATGGCACCGGTACTGGCAAGGGCATGGGTAATGGCAATCGCGTGCATCAAGAACTTAAACGGAGACATGGCTGATGATAAAACGACTTATCCAGCTCTTCATGCAAAAWCCAGGGCGCAACGGCGCGCTGATTTTCTGTGCGTTGATGTCCGTGGTTGTCACCGTTAATGCAACGGTYCTGCAAACCAGCCGCCACCCCGCGCCRCTGTTTCAGACCCGCGTTCCTGGCGGCCAGCTTTCAGCGTTGATGCACCGCGATATTCGCACGGTCACCGCCGGGATTGATCAGAATTTYCCGCCATTGGTGATGGACCGTGCCTTGGTYAGCGATGTGCAAAGCATGCTTGCCGTYAAAGGYTTTTTYCATAATGTGGTTGATGGTCTGGATGGACCGGAAACCCGCGCTGCGATTGCCGAATATGAGCGCGGCATTGGYCTTGATCCAACSGGYGARCCCTCCACCAGCYTGCTGTCTCGCATGCGCATGGATGATTTGATCCGYGAAGGAGGCRSCRCCGTGCCTTTGCCAGAACGCGCACCCGCCAATAATCCAGACCCCAATGCGCCCGATACCAACTCTGTCGATAAACCAGGCATTAGCTCTAAAACCATTTTGGCTGTGCAAACCGCGCTGAATGATTTCGGTTACGGCCCTGTTACGCCAGATGGCATGTTTGGCGCGCAGACCTCCAAGGCGGTCCGCAATTTTCAGGAAAACCAGAAACTTGCGGTTAATGGCAAAATATCCGATGCCTTGGTGATGCATCTCATCACCACCGGCGCGATGCGCGACATGCCGCAATAAACACACCCCTATTTAGCCCAATACAGCCAAGCAAGAGTACATAATGCCCCGTATTACCAGTGAGTTATGGGTAGATGTCTATTTAAGGCAATGCCGTTCCAGTGGCGCGTTCACCTATCTCGCCATGCGCGGTTCCAGCGCAGCGGGTGCCATCTATATCAAAATCATCGGGGCAGGGGGTGCAACAGACCTTTATGGCCCGGCACCGCAAAGCCTGGTGCCAGAAGACGCTTTTGAGGGCTCTGGGCGCTCATTTGAATTGCTGGTCAAAGATGATGCGGGCGCGGCTGAAACCAAGCTGCAAAGCCAAAAGAATTTCGATCCGGATTTTTGGCTGATTGAAGTCGAAGACAATAAAGGCCATCACCGTCTTGACCTGATCGTGGCTTAGACGTGGTGACGGCCTGATATTTAGGGGCGTTACGCTAGTTTTTTACCAGATATAACAGCGGCTTGGCGCTCGCGCAGCGATGCAGGCTTATGCTGCTCAAGTCCAGCACGGTTGAAGATGGGCTGATGCGTCGCATCTTCTTTGCTGGCGGCCATGCGGTTGTTAAACGCAGTGTTCCAGTCCAGCACACGCTTGCGGCAGGCTTCCGGGTCGAGCCGGTCAAACTGGTCCAGATGCGCTTCTGGATTATCTATAGGATTAGCGGAAATTTTGCCGTTACCAGCCATCAACACATCGCGGGCAACATCGCGCGGCATACGCAGCGAGCGAAGCGCCGCAGCCAGCGGAAAGCCATCGCTGTCGTTGAGAATATGGTCGGCATATGCGCGCGAAATGCGCAGATTGACCGACAAAACGGTGCGTAATGTGTGGCGGTTATTGCGCCGCGCTGCCAAGCCAACCACATTCGCCATGATTTGCGGGATCTGGGAGGGCAGCGAGCTTCGCAGTTTTTCAATTGAGAATTTGCGCTTGAATCGGTTTTCTTTCAATTTAGCAGCATGCCCCATTACGGGGTCACCCATTACCGGGTCACCCATTACCGGGTCACCCATTACGGGGTCAATTGTCTCAATTGCTTCTCTATTCGCGTCTCTAATGGCGTCAGGCATAAGCTCGAGCTCCTGTACTGGTAAGCGACGTGCTTCCGGTTTCAGGGCTTCATGAACTTTCCTGGGCGTATTTGGATTGTTGCTCAGCATTTCATTCAGGTCTTCCCTCGTCTTCACGTCTACTGTTGGCAGGAGGTTGATCATCAACTCCTGAAACTGTTCTGTTTCCCAAAGACTAGGCGCAGAATTTTGCGTAAAAAGGAGAGCCAGTGATCGAAGCAGCGCAGACGATTTCTCATTGCCAGCCCGGTGGGACAGCCTATCAAAATCGTCGTGCCCGGCTTGAACCGCAGAAATATTGCGAGGGCGAATTTTATCAAAATGGGTCATTGACCGTACACACAACTACTCGGTCTGAATTACTGTCTTTAAAAATCGCAGGAATTCGTTAGCAGACTGTTAACCTCGATGCGGCTATCGATAATTATGTTAAAACCGCTCCGGGGCAGTTCGGGCGTTTATCCACTCCGGTTTGACACGCACTCGAACAACGGAGTTTCGCCATGGGAATGGTAATTGCCTTCCCCAGCCCGACTATCGGCTCCCGCCCAAAAAGTTTTGTCAGTTCAAAATCTGCTATTAGGCTAAGCAACACTAAGGCTACAGCGGCGCGCGCCCAACACAGCACGGCACAGAAACCAGCAATGGTGATGCGCAATAATGTGGTTCTGTTTGAAGGCGTTTTTGTGGAATACCACGATAACAAAACACTTACGACATGAGCGATACCGCTAAAYYGGGTTAGCAGGCAGAATGGATAAATAAATTGAGMATGCAGATTAAATTGGGATCACRGCTGTGTATYGCRCTKGTGGCCAGCCTTGYTTTTTGCCCTTTGGGCTGGAGCGCCGATTTTGGGCGGCARAGTTCTGGYATCATMGATCAGAAAATTCTGCCGATGCTGGGCGGCTTTGCAGCGCGYTTTCGCAAGCAGCCAAATTCRCAATTTAACCTGACYGACGATGAGAAATTACTGCGCGCGCAAGCACGCCATATTGTTGCGCCGCCCCATTCGCGCGATTGGCTGCACAGAATTGCCACCGCCGTGCAGCGCTACAAAATARCAGAGCCGGTTGATCATCTGCTCAGCCCCGATGCCTATTACGCCTTTCTGCGCTCCGACACTTTTCGCTCCACCTTCGGGCGCTATGCSCGTTTGCAGGCAGATATCGCGGCRGATGCYGTGCTGGTGCCAGGTTTCTTCGCCCGCGCCTCGCAAATCATCGCCACCGACAAGCTGCGYATGGACGCGCTGATGCGTTATGATGGGGCAAACCCCAATCCGCCTGTCTTGCAGCGYCCACTGATCCCSCAAACCCGCTCCATGTATGTCGCTGCTGAAGCGCGCATTGCCGAAAACCAGGAAGTTATCGATTGGGCCGACCGCGCCGTGCGTTTCCGCATAGAAAGCTACGCCCGCGCTGTTACCCGGCTGGAAATTGAAGAGCCAAGCGCCCGCGCCTCTATCGTAAAGGGGCAGATAAAGCAACTGGTCTATGTGTTTGAAAAAGCCTATTTGGCGCATGTTGGAGCTACTGAGGTACCCGTAAAGCAGGTGCGCCGCTCCCGATATATGAATGCCAGCACGCTTGAGAATTTTGATGATCCGGTGCCGCAGAAATAAGTTTTGACCCGGTCACATTTTGTTGGCGCGCCACGGCGTTGCGCTGTCATTGCTACCTTGCGCGCCGCGCTAAGCTTTGCCCAGCGCAAGAGCATCATCCGCTTCAACCGTAAGGATCCAGCTGCGCATGGCAGAACCCTGTGTACGCGCCGCCTCAATCGCGGAAGTGGAATGCATGATCCTCACCGCCGAAGCGCTTGGCCGGCACGGTATTGGCGATATGATTTTATTTGCGGCCACCAGCAGCCAGCGCCAGGCTAAGCGCGGCAAGCTGGTTGCATCAAAATTTTGCCGTTCATGCTGGAGCGGTTGAGCCAGGCGCAACTACGCCGCACTGATAACAAAGTGCAGTGGCCGCAATTACTGATCAATGAAGAGCATAACCAGCCCTGGTCCGAGGATCTGTATCGCAAGAGATTTAGGCTTGTCCGCGCCCACGCTGTTGCTGGCATTATGGGCGAGGGCGGCAAGTGGATTACAGCGCCGATGCCATCGCTGGAAAATCTGACAGATCAAGATTTGAGAGATACCAATCAGACATGGCTTGCCAATGCTGGGGCCACCGATATCGAAATGGCGGCGGTTGCTAACCACAGCGAATCAACAATAGCATAAACCCGCTGACATTATGTGGCCATCAACACAACGCAGGCCGACAATGGCATTGATAAGATGGCAGAATATCTGAAGGCTGAGGGAGCGGAGTTTTGATTAATGAAATTAACAGCACCGTCATCCAAGTAAAAAATGAAAAACCCGGCGGTTAAACCGGGCCTTATTTAACCACCATTGGACATGGAGATCTCCATTGCTGAATTTTATATCTTACGATCAAGCTAGGGTACAAAACTACTATTTACAACCCCTAAAGCCTCATTCGATATAACCACAATGTATAATTACATCGCCAGCTATACGGCGCATTACATCGGCCCAAGGCCGAAGCCTTTCTGAATTTGCCCTGGTAGGAGTAATAACAGTTGATTGTTTTACATCGCTCCCATGAGACAATGCATTTCGAATTTTCCGAGATGAATTAGTTAAAATTTTGAGTTCAGCATCAGAAAATTCCACATCATCACTGCTTGCTTTTATAAGTGGATCCAAAATAAATCCACCATCAAATTCCTGTTTTGTTGAAAATTGGGTTTTGTAGCCCCGCACTATTGGAGAAAGCATATTAGGCGTTACAGCGGCAGCGATGAGTCTTTCCATGCGTGTATAGTCATCAAGCGTAGATGTGCGGACAGCGGAAACCAACAAATCTGTACTCCTGGTAATATTATCCAAAGCATTCGGCATTTTTAGAACTTTTTGCACCGCATCCTTAGCTGACTGGGATATAAAAACATGAGCTGCATGCTCAATAATTCTATAGCTGAAAAGAAAGCTTTGCGAAGGGTCGGGACTAGTAGCTGCTAGCCAAAACTGTAATAATTCAGAACTAATATCCGACGAACGAATAATTGAAGGAAAATTTCCATGATAATATCGATGAGTGTTTCTTTCCGGTGTTTTGGTCTCAAGAGGATGAATTAGAACATGAGGACTTAACTCATCGTAGTAAGTTAGATAAAAATTTAAGTGGCGTAAAAAATCAATCAAGTTGTCATCACGCAACTCAACACCCTCTATCCAGAAACTCTGCGGTCCGGAAAATGGAGTGCCGTCCTCACCGTGCAGTGCATACGATTTGAACGACATCAAATTGCGCCAACCAGTTTCCGTGTTTCCAACCGCATGATATTTAGATGCTATCGCAAGCGTCGAAGGGCTAGAATCCCCAAAATTGCACTCGTAATCCCTGCCGGAATACCTAAAACAAAAGCTCCGTCCGATGACCTCTTTGTTATTGTCACTGGGCGTATAGGCGCTCCAAAACACTTCTAGCTTATTTTCATTGGTATGATAAATCGCAGATAACTGCTCGGGAAATTCCAGCACATTTAACTGATTAATCAGGCTATGATCCTTAGGGTCAATCTCAATTATAATTGATTTATCGCCCCACGGATTTACAATCGCGCAGATGCCGCCATCATCACTTTCCATTTTTGATATACTGCTTTTGGGATTTAATTTAAGAAATGCAGCCAACATCCCTTCAATGATCTCAACGTCAGTAACGGTCTCAACGTCAGTCATATTAGCACTTACTTTTCATATTTGAATTTCACCACAGATCGAAGTTGTAGCCTATGGCGCGCACTCACAAAAGTTGAGTCTTTTCTGACAAAACTTGACATCTTTTTAAATCATCTCTCACCCTCACGTTGCATTAACAGACGTGAACGCGCGGATTGATCGATGGAATTTCTTGGATTATTAATATTGGTTGGCGTTGGAAGCCTCATTCTCCGGTACCACTGGCTCCGGATATTATTTTGCGCCTTCCTTTTAGCAGTATGGGGATTGGTAGCTCTCATAGCACCAGCAGGGCTTGCGGTGCAAAGCCTAATTAATGGCGAACCAATTGCCGCGCTGATCCAATTTGCATTAGGCGGGCTGCTAGGTGCCTTTTGGTTTATAGCGTTCCGCGCTGCTCATAAATGGGTAAAATGGCACATAAAGTCTGAAATATTTTGGCTTCCCTGGAACGCACAGTGACTAATGCCATCAGATGACGATGAGAGTAACACCCCTAATGAGGGTGTAACTGATCCAACAAAACTTGACACTTTGGGAATTGCAGCACGCCTACACCGCTATTGCAACGCGCTTTGAGAATGCCTCAGGAACGTTTGGTCGCATGTTTCCCGTTGTGCTCGCATTAATATTTGGCTAAGCCATTGAAATCATTGGTGCGCCCTGTAGGGTTSSMACCTRMRACCWACYGACAAAAASTCAGTTGCCCTGAAAGGGTGAGCAGCTCAGGACTGTTTGTAGCTCGTCGAAATCTGAGGGYAGGGCGATGCCGTGGCGGCGGTAGGCGCGGAACAGCATGGCGGAATCGKTTTCATCGGTCTCAACAACATCCAGATCATCCAGGCTGGTTTCGTCATTGGCCTTCATACTGGCAACTTGTTGCGAGCTGGCGATCAGCACATTCATCGGCTTGCCCGCATTAACCTGCTCATTGGTGCTGTAATARCTCAASCCGCCATGGCTGAAAATGTTSAGCGTCCAGAATGAAGGCAGATCGTGGGTGGCCAGCAGCACGGGGCCRGAATCCAGATTAAACCGGCAAATGGCRTGGGTGAACATCGCGTCCAGCGAGCGGATGCGCACGGGATAGATGGATTCTTCGCCATCCGCGTTCATCTCATTGGGCTCATCAAGTCGGTCTAGCCGGGTGTGGGCCACGGGGTAGGCGATGAAGGGTTCCAGATGGACCGCGTATTCTTCCCAAGTGTTTTCCAGGCTAAGGCGCGGGGCGAATAGCAGGATGAAAATATGGATGACCGCCGCCAAAATGAAGGAGACYGACAAGACGGTGAGGAGCGTGCCAAACCTCATACACATTTCCCCTTTRTAACSGTGRGAAATGAAACTGTTGTCAGCGATGTATCGGAYGAAATACTGGCACCATAAAGCCGAAGGGCGATGGCAAAAGTATCCAGCGTGGTGCCGACCTCATCAATGGGCGTSGACAGGCTAACYTCTGAATCAATCGGGAAATCGCCRATCGAAATCCAGTTGTTGGGCTGCACATCTCTGGAGATRACAATGCGGAATTTGCCTTGCGGATCATACARAAGATTATCCGAGGAAATRCCGTAGCGCTGCGATGGGTTGGGCAGYGCGTTGCCCCCGGCATCYGAWACCGTCAGCGTCCAAAGCAGCGCGGCAGGGATATCGCCCGATACGATGTAATCGCAATTGCGCTGCAATGCATCGCCCGCAGCATCATGCGAACTGCGCAGCACAATGCCCTCATCAACGCCAAGTGGCAGATAGCCATTACGCCCGATATGGGCTTGCAAATAAGGGTTGTCGACATTGTCTTGCGTGCCAAGGCCAATGCTGGGCCAGCCTGTCCACATTTTGTGTGTTGAGGTGCCAACCGGCGAGGCGGCGCGCAGAAAATAATCGGTAGAGCCCAGGCCCAACGCCACGGCAAGCCCCATTGCAAACAGCATACGCGGGAGAGTGAACATAGACTAACCTGCCTGCCCGGTGACTGTCTTTTGGGGTGCCAAATCCGACGGTACAGATGCGCGCTCCGATGAACCATCATCTTGCGTACCATCTGGCAACACATCGCTTGCAGCGCTTGGCGCAGCGGGGTCTGACGCTTGAATGCCACTGCCGCCGAGCATCAAGTTGATGCGTTGCAGCGCCAAAATGGTCGCGGGCGTTAGCCGAGACTTTAGCGCGCTGGAGCCGCCCGCAAGTTTCGCCGCCTCGGCCTCAACTGCTTTTGGGTCATTCATCGCGGCCAGTCGCACTGCCACGGCCTCGGCCACTGGCATATCCACACCGGGCATTGGCAGGGTTTTGCGGCCCTTATGTGCTTCACTCATCACCAACTGCCACGTCATGGCGGGAAGGCGACCGCCGGTCAGGCGGTGGGTGCTGGTGTAATCATCATTGCCGTACCACACAGCGGTGGTGAAATTGCCGGTATAGCCAACAAACCAGGCATCGCGGTAGGCCTGCGTTGTGCCGGTTTTGCCCGCTGCAGGCACGTTTTCGATCTGGGCGCGCCGCCCGGTGCCGCGCGTGGTGACCTGATGCAAAATGCCGTTCATATCGGCGACAGCCTGCACCGGCAAAACCCGGTCGGGCGCGGGGCCGGTGGTGCGATCATACATGACGCGACCAGTGGAACTGGTGATTTTCAGCACGGTATAAGGCGTGGCCCGAAAGCCGCCATTGGCCATGCTGGCATAGGCCGCAGCCATATCGATGACATGCACTTCTGACACGCCAAGCGGCAGCGGTGCGGAAATTGGCAGATCTGTGGTTATGCCCATATTGCGCGCCGTATCGACAATGGCTTGCAGGCCAATTTCGCGTGAGAGCCGCACCGGAATGGTGTTGATGGAGCGCACCAGAGCGGTGGTCAGCGTGACGCGACCCGCATAACGGCGATTGTAGTTTTTCGGAGACCAATTACCTAGGCGGATCGGGCGATCCACGACGATGCTATCGGGTCTGTAGCCGTTCATCATCGCTGTGGCATAGACAAAGGGCTTAAAGGATGATCCAGGCTGGCGCAGCGCATCGGTCGCGCGGTTGAACTGGCTGGTGCCATAATCGCGTCCGCCGACAATGGCATGCACACGCCCGTCATTGGCCATCGTTACCAGTGCCGCCTGACCCACGCCATAAGGCCCGCTGTGCTCCAGCAGCATCGATTGCACCGTCTCAGTGGCAAATTTCTGTAAATTGGCATCATAGGTGATCGTGACATTCAGCACCTGATCCGGACCAGGTGCGATGCGCTTGATTTCTTTAAAAGCCCAATCGAGATAATAATTCGCATAACCCTCTTCGGAGCGCCGATCAATCGGCGTTGCCGGGTTTTGCCGCGCGGCAAGCACTTGGCCTTCGGTATAAATACCAGCCTGCACAAGGTTGGTCAGCACCTCATTGGCGCGGGCACGCGAAACCGGCAAATTGACGTGAGGCGCATATTTGGTCGGGGCTTTAAACAGCCCGGCCATCATCGCCGATTCCGCCAGCGTTAAATCGCGCACGGATTTGCCAAAATAAAACTGCGCGGCYGCACCAACGCCATGCGCRCCAGCGCCCATATAGGCCCGGTCGAGATACATYTTYAGAATTTCGCGCTTGGTAAAATTCAGCTCAAGCCACAGCGCCAGCCATGCCTCGTTGATTTTACGTTGCAGCGTGCGCTCRTTGGACAGGAACAGGTTTTTKGCCAATTGCTGGGTGATGGACGAGCCRCCCTGCACCACGCCGCCAGCGCGCACATTTTCCACCATGGCGCGGGCTGTACCCARAATATCAATGCCAAAATGGCTGAAAAAGCGCCKRTCTTCMGTGGAAATMGCMGMGTTGATCARATGGATCGGCATGTCATCAAGCGGCACRCCATCGTCCAGCATAATGCCGCGATGGCCAACCACATTGCCCTCAACATCCAGAAACGTGACGGAATAATCATCGCGCGCTTGCCAGTTGCCCTTGGTYTCTTCAAASGCGGGYARRGCCAAKGTYAGCGCAAAMACCAGGCCGACAAAGCCCATTGTTGCSGCTTCMGACATCARYTCATTRAACACGCGCCAGCCACCGCGCAGGCGAAAGCGCTGYGAAAAGCGCTTGGARGCACCGTATATCCGGCCAAAAACCTTTAGCCCGCTATGAATATTGGCYTCAAGCCAAGCATCAAKCTCGCGATAGCTAARTTTTGCRCGTCGTTTTCGACTATTTGTAAACGGATCTTGCACYGATATCCCTGCACATTAYCAATATTCAAAACCAGTMTTTAAAAAGGCTCAAAGAATTATGCATTTCAAACCGTTCGCGTCTTCAGCGCGCCCGGCCAAATYATGCAATGCCGTYTYRRTTAAGGTTAATCATAGTTGTTGTCCAAATCCAAGTCCCGCATGGCTTGCAATGTGTAAAAAGGGCCTGCATTGCGYAAATACKGCAAGACAAAYCGCTTTGCAGGTTTGCGTRWAGTAAACTGGGCAATTGTGTCCACAGCGTGAGGCCTTTATACCTCGCCTTYAAACCGYCGGAGNTTCCNCGTAAAAAAWKSNCTGATTCGAGCYATGATARTGGYGAAAARCTYCCSTTYTGGGAAACCAAATCWCTGGATGAGATGGAYGCGCAAGAGTGGGAATCGCTCTGCGATGGCTGYGGYCGCTGCTGCCTKAACAAGGTRGAGGAYTGGGATACCGGCGARATTATCTGGACCRATCTKGCYTGCACATTGCTGGATATGAAGGCCTGCAACTGCAARGATTAYCCAAACCGCCAGGCCAAAGTGCCYGATTGYTTGCAGYTAACSCCCAAATCCGTGCGCGAAATAACCTGGCTCCCCGCCAGTTGCGCCTATGCSCGYGTKCGAGATGATTTGCCGCTGCTGTGGTGGCATCCGTTGGTGTCTGGTGACCCGAACACGGTGCATCAGGCGGGCATTTCGGTGCGCGGGCAAGTATCGAGCGAAGACGGCGTGCCGCTGGAGAAATACGAGGACCACGTGGTGTTCTGGCCGATGGAAATTCCCAAAGAGGATGATGAATAGGGTAAGGTTGCTGGTGCGTCACCATCAACGCGTTCTTACAAACACCTACTTTCACGATTAAGCACACTCATACGTCATCCCCAACCACAACCGTCATCCTCGGGCCTGACCCGGGGACCCATGCAACGGACATGGCGCGTCTAAATGGCCAGTCGCGGAGACAAACGTCCCGCCCACACTGCCGTTCCCCGGACTTGATCCGGGGTCTTTATCGCGCCCGTTTGCGCATTTGGCTGCGCGGGAGCATCGCTGGTTCAAACGAACAGAGCTGAAGGCCCCGGATCAAGTCCGGGGAGTGAGCTTTGTGGGGCGCTTGTCGGAGAGAGTATCCCCATAAACCAAAAAACCATGCATTATGTCGTCAGCACTATACCTGCTACTGACTTGCAAAAGCTTCCTATTCTCCATCCGGAGCCACCCCCGATGAAAAATTTCTATCTGCTCATGGCCGTTCTGGGCACCATCATTCCTTACATATTCTTCGGCTCCTTCATCGCCGATAACGGCATTAATCTCATCGCCTTCGTCAAAGCGCTGTTCGTCAACGGTGCAGCAGGTGGATTTTCGGCAGATATTCTGCTCTCCAGCTTTGTGTTTTGGGTGTGGTCATTTCATGATGCCCGCCAGCAAGGCATTGCGCGCTGGTGGCTGATTATTCCGGCCAATTTGCTGGTTGGATTGTCCCTTGCACTGCCGCTTTACTTCTATATGCGAGAAGGTAAAAAATCCGCATAATGTGTAAATAAGGAAAATAATCCTTGACATCGTCACGCTTGTTTGCTAGGGTTTGGTTACAGTGAGACGAGTGGGCATGCAGATAGGGCGACGCGAAAGCGTTGCCTTTTATTTTGCCAATAATGCCAATTTGTAATTCCAAATTGGCATTTTGCGGCTCAGAATTAGCCCAGCAATGCCAGCGCCTTATCGCTACTGATTGAATCACCCTGTTAAAATACCTAGTCTTATAAAGGAGCCGTCAATGCCGGAGCTTGATGAGGAAGTGTGGGTGCAAATCCGCGCGGAGTATGAGGCGGGGCAGAGCACCGTTTCTGACATTGCCGACGCCCACGGCACAACCAACAGATCGCTGTATCTGCATGCCGAGCGCGATGGCTGGACCATGCGCGTGCCTAAATTGACCGGCGCGATGGTGGGTGTGCCGGCAGGGCGGCGCAAATTGCTGATCGGTAAACTCTCGGCGCTTTTTGAGCAGCAATTGATGATCATCGAGCAGCAGGGTAATGGGCCAGAACGGCTTGCCAATCTGGAGCGCGATTGCCATGCGCTGGAAACCTTGTCGCGCGCTTTCGATCGCATTGTGCAGGCCGAAATTCGCGGACAGACTTTGGCCATTAAGCCCAAGACAAGCCCACAAGAAACAAGCGCGCCAAAATCACAAACCCAGCAAAAGCCGGAGGATTTGGCCGATGAAACCGCCAATTCAGCAACCAAAACGCAGCGTTTGCGAACCGAGCTTGCGCGGCGTTTTTTTGGCTTGCAGCACGCAAGATGAGCTTTTTGACTTGCTCAGCCATTGTAGCCAGGCAGAGCTGGAGCTTCTTGATGGTGACTGGCAGCTCACCCGCCGCGACGATCAGATACCGCCCCCCGGCGCATGGCGCGTATGGATGTTGCTTGGCGGGCGCGGTGCGGGCAAAACCCGTGCGGGCGCGGAATGGGTGCGCGAATTGGCGCTGGGCGAGATGGCCGGCACCGGGCGCATTGCCCTGTTGGGCGAGAGTTTTGCTGAGGTGCGCAACATTATGGTGGAGGGCATTTCCGGCATTTTGGCCGTGCATGGCAATGAGGAGCGCCCGGTATGGAAGCCATCGCTCAACCGCCTGGAATGGCATAATGGCTGCGTGGCGCATGCGTTTTCGGCGGATGACCCGGAAAGCCTGCGCGGGCCGCAATTCTCCGCTGCATGGGTTGATGAGTTGGCCAAATGGCCGCGCGCCGACCACAGCTGGGACATGCTGCAATTTGCGTTGCGGCTGGGTGATAATCCGCGCCAAGTGGTGACAACAACGCCGCGCGCCGTGCCGATCATAAAACGCCTTTTGGGCGAGGATGGCGTGGTGGTGTCGCGCGCCACGACCTACGACAATGAGGCAAATCTTGCCCCAACCTTTTTGAAGTCAATCGTCTCGCGTTACGAGGGCACCCATCTTGGCCGCCAGGAACTGATGGGCGAATTGCTGGATGACCGCGCCGGAGCCCTTTGGAACCGTGCTGCGTTGGAGCAATTGCGCGTTGAAAGCCGTCCGGAACTAGTTCGGGTGGTAGTCGCCATCGATCCGCCAGCCTCCAGTGGCGAAAACGCCGATGCCTGCGGCATTGTGGTGGCGGGCGTCACGGTAAACGGCACCGGCTATGTGCTGGAAGACGCCAGCGTGCAGCAGGCCAGCCCCAGCAAATGGGCGCATCATGCCGTGGCCGCATTTCACCGCCACGAGGCTGATCGCGTGGTGGCAGAAGTTAATCAGGGCGGCGAAATGGTGGCGGCGGTGTTGCGCCAGGTTGAGCCGGATTTACCGCTCAAAATGGTCCATGCCCGTCGCGGCAAATGGCTGCGCGCCGAGCCTGTGGCCGCGCTGTACGAGCAGGGCCGGGTGCATCACCTTGGCACCTTTGGCGCGCTGGAAGACGAGATGTGCCTGTTTGGCATTGATGGCCTGCCGGGCGGAAAATCTCCCGACCGGTTGGATGCGCTGGTCTGGGCGCTGAGTGAATTATGCCTTAGCGCGCAGAAGGAGCCGGGTTTGCGGGCGCTGTAGGTTTTGGGTTGGTTTGCATGGGTTGAAACGTTGCTCTGGATCCCAAGATCAGGGTCTTGGGATGACGGGTGGGGGAGAGGTTTTTGGGGAGCTGGAAAGTGATTCTGAAATCCAAAAATGCCTTCATTTCATCTCACCCACAAACCGTCATCCTCGGGCTTGACCCGGGGACCCATGCAACAGTCATGCAGAGCTTAAGTTGCTTATGATTGTGACAAACTATCCGTTGATGCTGTGGGTCCCCGGGTCAAGCCCGAGGATGACGGTGAGTGGGGTGGATGGATGCTTGTGTGAACTGAAGTTCGCAGAGGGAGCCGAGCATGTGGGCATTGTAGGCGCGCGCTCCCAACCTCTCCGTATCCCGGGCTTGATCCGGGATCTTTCACGCCAACATTTGAGCCAGCTTGCCCGCAGCGTTTTATCGACAAACGTGCGGCGCTGAAGGCCCCGGATCAAGCCCGGGGAACGGGAAAGGTTGCGGCACAAAACCCCAGCCCCACCAGCATCTTAACGGAAAATATTGAATCAGATTCGTAACTTTAACAGGAGCATGCCATGGCGGTTGCACCCCATTGGGCGGCGCGGATATTTGCGCGCGCCAAATCTTCCCCCAAAACGACTGAGGCCAGCGAGGTAAAAGCCTCGCGCACGGCGGCGCTAATCGCCGTGCAGGGCCACACTCAACCGCGCTGGACGCCGCGTGATTATACCGCGCTGACCCGCGAAGGTGTGCTGAAAAACCCCGTTGTCTATCGCTGTATAAGGATGATTTCAGAGGCTGCGGCCTCGCTCACCCTGCTGGCCTATGAGGATGATCGCGAACTCGACACACACCCCTTGCTTGCGATTCTAAAGCAGCCGGGAAGCCCTGCTGGCGGGCCGGATTTACTGGAAATGGTGTTTGGCCATTTGCTCACTTCCGGCAATGCCTACCTGGAAGGCGTGGTGCTGGGCGATGAACTGCGCGAGCTTTATGCCCTGCGCCCCGATCGCATGAAAGTGGTGCCCGGCAGCTCCGGCTGGCCCGAGGCGTGGGAGTACACTGCCAACGGCAAAAAGCTGCGGTTTGACCAAAGCAGCGCCGATTTGCCGCCAATCCTGCATCTAAGCCTGTTTCATCCGCTGGATGATCATTACGGCCTCGCGCCGTTGGAGCCAGCGCAAATGGCGCTGGATTTGCACAATCAGATTTCGGCATCGGCCAAGGCTTTGCTGGATAATTCGGCGCGGCCCTCTGGCGCGCTGGTTTATCACGGTGATGATGCCGGGCGCATGTCGCAAGAACAGTTTGACCGCCTGAAGGCCGAGCTGGAAAACACCTATCAGGGCGGGGCCAATGCCGGGCGGCCACTATTGCTGGAAGGCGGACTGGACTGGAAACCCATGGGGCTGTCGCCGCGCGAGATGGATTTTGCCGAGGCGCGAGCAGGGGCGGCGCGTGATATTGCGCTGGCCTTTGGCGTGCCGCCGATGCTGCTGGGCATTCCTGGCGACAACACCTTTGCCAATTATGCCGAGGCCAACCGCGCCTTGTGGCGGCAGACCGTACTGCCGATGGTGGCGCGCACTTTGCGGGCCATGTCGCATTGGCTAACCCCGCTTTATGGCCAAAAATTTCATCTCGATTATGACGCTGATAAAATCGATGCATTGGCCAGCGAACGCGAGGCGGTATGGCGGCGGCTGGAGGGCGCAAGTTTTCTCACCACGGCCGAAAAGCGCGAGGCGTTGGGCTATTCCCCAAACATGGGGGCGCAATGATGCTGCCCTTAGCAGAAGCCTTGCGGCTGGTGGCCGCGCGCGGCGATTTGAGCCACCTCGTGTTGTTTTTATGGGCCATCAGCAGCAGTTTTTTGCTGCTGTTTGTGCTGCGCGAACTGGTGCAATCCAACCGCCGTTTTAACGAATTTATCCGCGAGATCGCCCGCATCAACAGCCTGTTTGACGACGATCTTTCCTGAGGGTCCAGACCCACCCCCTTTATAGATAAGGCAATTTCATGATCCGACTTTTGCAAAAACTCCCCTTTGTGCGGGCGCGCTGGCTGTTGCCCAAAATTTGCCCGCAACAAACGGCCCAAAATTTTCGACACCATCTGCAACGCCAGCTTGGCAAACCAGCCATCAAGATTATTCAGAGCGGGGTGGAGCAATGAGCTTTTCCAATCTGGAAATCAAATTCGCCGCCGCGCAATTGGCCATGGTTGATGGTGACGGTATTTTCAGCGGCTATGCCTCGCTGTTCGATAAGGTCGATCTGGGGCAGGATAAAATTGCGCCCGGGGCTTTCGCAAAAACGCTTGGCGAGCGCGGTATCTCCGGCATCAAAATGCTGTTTCAGCACGATCCCAACGAGATTATCGGCACATGGCTCGATATCCGCGAAGACGCCCACGGGTTGATGGTGCGCGGCAAGCTGGCCGCCAATGTCGCCCGCGCTGACGAGGTGCGCGCGCTGATGCAGGCCGGTGCGCTGGATGGCCTGTCGATTGGCTTCAAAACCATCAAAAGCCGAAAAGACCAAAAGTCGGGCGTCCGCACGTTAATGCAGCTCGACCTTTGGGAGATTTCAGTCGTGACATTCCCGATGCTTCCAGAAGCACGCGTTGGCGCTATCGCTGATCAAAAGCAGCGCCCTTCAATAAGAGAATTTGAACGCTGGCTCACGCGTGATGCTGGGCTAACCCGCCGCGAGGCCAACACGGTTATTCATTCCGGCTTCAAGGCAATGTCCGGCTCGCGAGATGCAGCCACTGCACCAATGCCCAATCTTGCCGCCCTTCATGGGCAGCTGAAACGGGCAACAACTCTTCTTCACAACAGCAGGTAAAATCATGAGCAAACAACATTTGTCCAAATCTCTGGGGGCCAAAACCCCGGTAGAAATAAAAGCCCATACCGGCACGCCGACCAGCCTGGAGGTGGTCGATGCCTTTGATGATTTCATGCACGCTTTTGAGGCGTTCAAGGAAACCAATGATGAGCGGCTTTCCCAAATCGAGCAACGCGTTGGCGCCGATGTGGTGACCGTTGAGAAAATGAACCGCATTGAGCGCTCGCTCGACAATCAGCAATCGCGGGTTGATACTTTGTTGCTCAAAGCCAAACGCCCGGCGCTGGGCGGCAGCATCGCTTCATCCACCGAAGCGCTGGAGCATAAACGCGCGTTTCATTCCTACGTGCGCCACGGCGCGGAAGGCAATTTGAAAGCGCTGGAGGCAAAAGCCTGGAGCGTTGCATCGCTGCCCGATGGCGGCTATCTGGTGCCTGAAGAGCTGGAAACCGAGATCACGCGCCGCCTGTCGGTGGTATCTCCCATCCGCTCTATCGCCGGTATCAAGCAAGTCACCGGCTCTATGTACAAACGCCCGTTTGCCATTAACGGCGCAGAAACCGGTTGGGTTGGTGAAACCGATCCGCGCCCTGAAACGCTAACGCCAACGCTGGAACAGCTTGAGTTTCCCACCATGGAACTCTACGCCATGCCTGCTGCCACGGCCACGTTGCTGGACGATGCGGCGACCAATGTTGATGAGTGGATTGCCGAGGAGGTGGAAACCGCCTTTGCCGAGCAAGAGGGCATCGCCTTCATCTCCGGTGATGGCGTCAACAAGCCGCGTGGCTTTCTGGATTACCCAACCCTTGCCGAGCAGAACTGGGCGTGGGGCAATTTGGGCTATGTGCCAACCGGCACGGCGGGTGATTTTGCCGCCGCTGATCCGTTCGACAGCTTTATCTTCCTAACCTACGCGCTGCGTGCGCCTTACCGGCAAAACGCCAGCTGGGTGATGAACCGTGGCGTGCAGGCTCAGGTGCGGCGCTTTAAAGATGCCGATGGCAATTACATCTGGCAGCCACCAACTGGCATTGGCGCTCAGGCGTCGATCCTCAATCATCCGATTGTCGAGGCCGAGGACATGCCCAATATTGGCACGGACACCTTCTCCGTTGCCTTTGGTGATTTCAATCGCGGTTATCTGATTGTTGATCGTCTCGGCATCCGCGTGCTGCGCGATCCGTTCTCCAAAAAGCCGTATGTGCTGTTTTATACGACGAAGCGCGTAGGCGGTGGCGTGCTGGATTACAACGCGATCAAACTGCTGAAGTTTGGTGTTTCGTAAGCTGACGCGGTTTGCAGGATCCCGAGATATAGCTCTCGGGGCCCCGTGCACATCAGGTCTCCCTCCCGAGCGGCCATTCCCCGGACTTGATCCGGGGTCTTCCGCGCTGGGCTATCCAATTTAGGTGCCATAAATGGTCGCTGGTTCTGACGATGGCGCTGAAGGCCCCGGATCAAGTCCGGGGAATGCGCGTGGAGTGTCTCAGCTATATTGATTCAGGAAAATGACTCTGCCTCAGTGCGTTAGGTGATTTTTATGAATCAAACTGTCAAAAATACTGAGGGCTAGTTTATGGCAAGCCGCAACCGTTGCTCTGGATCCCAAGATCAAGTCTTGGGATGACGAGTTGGATAGACGGATAGGGGAACTGGAAAGCACCTCTCACATCCAAAAACCCTCCAGCCCTTCCCCCCTATCCGTCATCCCAAGACTTGATCTTGGGATCCAGATGAACCCCAATCACCGCCCTCCCAAACCAATCTCCACCCCATAAAAGGAGACAATTATGTCGCTCACACTCATAGCGCCCCCGGCGCTGGAACCGGTTTCACTTGCGCGCATAAAGGCGCATTTGCGTATTGATCACGCGCTCGAAGATGCTTTGATCAGCGCCTATATCACCGCCGCGCGCATGCATGTGGAAGCCAGCTTATCCAAAATATTGATCGAGCAGGAATGGCGGATCAATTTCGATTATTTGCCAATTGGCGAAACAATAGAATTGCCATTGGCCCCCATTATTGCCGTCAATGTGGTAAGCTATTTCCCCGAGCAAGGCGGCCCGATTGGCATTTCCGCGTTTGATTACGCCGCTGATTTGGACAGCGATATCGCCCGCTTTTGCCTGCGCCGCGCCGCCTCAGAACGACGCAAATTCGGCGGTTATGAAATTGAAGTCACCGCTGGTTATGGCCCCGCGGCAGAAGATGTGCCGGGCGATATTACCCAGGCGATCACGCTGCTGGTCGCGCATTGGTATGAGCACCGCGAGGCCGCCAGCTCCATTTTGCGCGATGCGATGCCTCATGGTGTCAAAGCCTTGCTGAATTTCCATCGGCGGGTGCGGCTATGAGCGCGCCAGTTGGCGCCGGGTGCCTGCGCATGGTGCTAACGCTGGAAGCGGCACTCAATACCACCGATGTGGGTGGCGGTCTGATCCAAATCTGGCTCGCTTACGGTCCCGTTTTTACCGAAATCAAGCCGCTTGGCGCGCATGAGCGACAGCGTGCGCACCATTTGGGCGGCGAAATCACCCACGAAATCACCGTGCGCACCCACCCGCAAAGGCCGGTGAAATCCGGCATGCGCTTTGTCAATGGATTGCGGATTTTCCGCATTTTGGCGGTGCATGATGGCGAGGAACTGGGTGCCCACCAAATCTGTTTGGTCAAGGAGGATGAGCAATGAACACGCCCATAACCGCCCAAAATAAGCTGAAACAACAGGTGCTAAACGCTGCCAGCGCCAAGGCCACAGAGGCGCTAAAAACGCTCTCAACGCGGATAAAATTACATTTTGATGTGTTGGGTTATGAAAATATACACGTTAAAGTTGAAAATCGTGCGACAAATAACCCAGCCATTCGCATCAATTCAGCGCGCTTGTTTGTCGAGGAGTTTGGCAAAAATTCAATTCAAGGCCAAGGCCCTGTTTCCAGCCTATTGCGCGCGCTCGATGCTGAACCATCGGAAAATGCACCATGATGAGCAATGCCGCCTGGCAGCTGCAAACCGCCTTGATCACAAATCTCAAAGCCGATGCAAATTTGTTGATTTTGCTGGGAAGTGGTGCGGTTTTTGATGAGCCAGCGCGCCAGCAAGCTTTGCCCTATATCGTGCTGGAAGTACATCGCGGCGCAGATTGGAGCACTTCAACGGAAGGTGGCTCGACCTTTGTTGTGCAGGTTCGCATCTGGTCAAGTTACCTCGGCAGAAAACAGATTTTGGAAATTGCAGAAGCTGTTGAACAGGTTCTTGTCACGACGAGCGTTAACCTTGCCGATTATCATCTTATCAACCTACGCGTGCAAAATACGGAAATAGGCCGGGAGCAAGACGGGCGTACCTATTTGAGCGTTTTGAGGTTCCGGGCTGTAACCGAACCTATTTGAAGCAAATTCATTTTTAAGGAGACTGTCATGACAGCTCAAAAAGGCAAAGACCTGCTTTTGAAACTGTTTTCCAGCAATTCTAGCCAGTTCGAAACCGTTGCCGGTTTGCGCAGTAAGCAAATCGCCTTCAACAGCCAAAGCGTGGACATTACCCATTCTGAATCCGCCGGGCGATGGCGCGAAATGCTGGCGCAAGCGGGCACGCGAGAGGCCAGCTTTTCCGGTTCCGGCGTGTTCAAAGATGCGGCCAGCGATGCGGCGGTTAAAGACGTGTTTTTCAGCGGAGAAATTCCCGGTTGGCAAGTGGTGATCCCGGATTTTGGCGTTGTTGAAGGGCCATTTCAGATCACATCGCTGGAATATTCCGGCCAGCATGATGGCGAGGTCACTTTTGATGTGACGATCCGCTCCGCTGGCGAGCTAAGCTTTACGGGGATTTGATGATGGCGAATAAATATCGCGGCGAAATTGACGCCAAATTCGATGGCCGGACCTACACTTTATGCCTCACCCTTGGGGCGTTGGCCGAGCTGGAAAGCGCGTTTGAGGTTGATAATCTGCTGGATCTGACCGAGCGTTTTCGTCAGGGCAGTTTTCGCGCAGATGACATGATCCGCATTTTGGGTGCGGGCCTGCGCGGTGGTGGCCACTGCCTGAGCAATGATGATGTCGCGGAAATCCGCGCTGATGGCGGCATTACGGGCATTGCAACGTGTGTGAGTGAGTTACTCAACGCGACTTTTGCCAGCGATGAGGTGATCATCCCGCCTCAAAACGCTCCCGAAAGCGCGCCCATAAACCAGTAACAAGCGGTGCGGCGTGCGAAGGCTCATCCCCAAAAAACACCAAAACTGAGCATCCCAAACCCTTTCCCTGGCAACAAGCCATGGCGATGGGGCTGGGGGTGCTCAGGCTTTCGCCGAAAAATTTTTGGCAGATGACCCCGCGCGAGCTGGCCGCTGCCTGCGGCCCGCTTTTGCCTGCCGCACCGCTGAACAAATCTGATCTTTCCAGCCTGATCAAACGTTATCCCGATACATCCGCAGGAGCATTTTCATGAATGATGGCAGTGGCATCACCATTCCCGTAACCGTCGACACCAAGGCGGCGGAAGCCGGGCTAAAGCAGCTCAACGAGTTGTCGCAAAACTTTTCCCAATCGATTACCAGCGCCATGGAAGGCGCGATTTTGGGCGGAAAGGCCTTTGACCAGGTGCTAAAAGATCTGGCGCTGAGCCTGTCCAAAACGGTGCTGAGCCAAGCGCTTAACCCGGTGCAAAATGCGCTGGGAAGCGGGTTGGAAAGCGTGCTCGGCAATTTGTTTTCGTCCATTCCCAGCTTTGCCAAAGGCGATGCGTTTAACGCTGGCAAAATCCAGCCCTTTGCCGATGGCGGCGTGGTTTCTGCGCCCAGCTACTTTCCCATGTCCGGCGGGCTTGGCCTGATGGGCGAGGCGGGCCCGGAAGCAATTATGCCGCTGGCCCGTGGCCCCGATGGCCGCCTTGGCGTGCGAGGCGGCGGCGCGCCGATCAATATTTCTGTCAATATTCAAACCCGCGATGCCGAGAGTTTTCGCCGCTCGCAAGGGCAGGTGTCTTCCATGCTGGCGCGTGCTGTTGGCCGTGGCCAGCGCGAAATGTAGGAGCCATACACATGTCCTTTCCAACTGCCTTTCACGAAACCCGGTTTCCGCTTGCCATCGCCTTTGGCTCCAGCGGCGGGCCGCAGCGCCTGACCGAAATTGTCACGCTGGGCTCTGGCCATGAAGAGCGCAACAGCCGCTGGGCTGATAGCCGCCGCCATTTTGATGCGGGCTACGGCGTGCGCTCGCTGGATGATCTGCATGCCATCATCGCCTTTTTCGAAGAGCGCCGGGCGCAGCTTTATGGTTTTCGCTGGCGCGATTTTGTGGATTGGAAATCCTGTCCGCCATCCCAAACACCCAGTGCCTCAGATCAGCTGATTGGCACTGGCGATGGCATTGCCACCGCGTATCCGCTCATCAAAACCTATGGCGGCGTCGATGCGCCCTATGCGCGGGTCATCAACAAGCCGGTATCGGGCACGGTGCTGGTGGAAGTCGGAGGCACGCCCCGGGTGGAAAACACCGATTACACGCTGGATATCACCACCGGCCTGATCAGCTTTTTGCCCTCATCTATTCCCCCGCAGGGCGCAGAAATACGCGCTGGTTATGAGTTTGACGTGCCGGTGCGTTTCGACAGCGATCGGCTGGATATCAACCTCACCGCGTTTAGCGCCGGGGACATTCCCAACATTCCATTGGTGGAGATCCGCTTGTGAGACAGCTCAACCCCGGCCTTGCGCTGCACCTTGCCAGCGGCGCGACAAGCCTTTGCCATTGCTGGCAATTGACGCGCGGCGATGGTGCTGTTTTGGGTTTTACCGATCATGACCGCGATATCAGCTTTGGCGGCACGATTTTTGAAGCTGCGACCGGGCTGCAAGCCAGCGAGATGCTGGCGCGTACCGGTTTTTCCGTCGGCGGTATGGAGGTGGCCGGTGGGCTGATCTCCAATCGCATTTCGGAGGAAGATTTGCAGGCCGGACTGTATGACCGCGCTGAAATATCCATCTTTTTGGTCAATTGGAACGATTCTAGCGAGCGCCAGTTACTGCGCAACGGCCATATTGGCGAGGTGGTGCGCGAAGACGGTGCTTTTCGCGCCGAAATTCGCGGGCTGGCGCAGGCGTTGGATCAGGAGCAGGGGCGGCTTTATCAACCTCTTTGCGATGCCGATGTGGGCGATACGCGCTGCACCGTGAACCTATCCGCGCCCGCATTTAGCGGTACTGGCCAAGTGGCCCAAACAGATCATAGCGCGCATGTGGCCATCACCGGACTGGGTGCGTTTGAGGCTGGCTGGTTCACCGGCGGCTTGCTGCGTTTTACCAGCGGAGCCAATGTCGGGCGCGCGGTGGAAATTTCGCAACATCGCAAGCAGGGCGGTCTGGATCACTTCGATTTGTGGCAACCCATGGCCGCCGCCATCTCCGTTAGCGATGCAGTAGAGCTGCGCGCGGGTTGCGACAAACGCTTTGGCACCTGCACCGCAAAATTCTCCAACCATCTGAATTATCGCGGTTTTCCGCATATTCCGGGCACAGATTTCATGTTGTCCTATCCCAATAAAGGAGAGGGCAATGACGGCTCCAATTTGCGTTGACATTATTTCTGAAGCCGAAAGTTGGCTGAAAACGCCCTATCAACATCAAGCCTCACTCAAGGGCGTTGGCTGCGATTGTCTGGGCCTGGTGCGCGGTGTTTTTCGTGCGCTTTATGGTTTTGAGCCAGAGCGCCCGCCCGCCTATACGCCAAATTGGGCCGAGGCAAGCGCGCAAGAAACGCTGGCCGATGCCGCCTTGCGCCACCTTAAACCAGTGGATATCGCGGCCCTAAAACCCGGCCACATCATGCTATTTCGCTGGCGCGCCGGGCTTCCGGCCAAACATGCCGGCATTCTCGTCAGCCCAACACGTTTCATCCATGCGCATGATGGCGCGGCGGTGTCTCACGCCTCGCTCACCCCCTGGTGGCAGCGACGGCTGGCCTACGGTTTTGCCTTTCCTGATCATAAATAACCCAATCTTACCTTAGTTGGAGGCCTGTCATGGCAACTCTTGTACTCTCCACCGTCGGAGCGGCCATCGGCTCGACCTTTGGCAGTGTCGGCGCTGTTGTCGGGCGCGCGATTGGTGCGCTTGCAGGCCGCGCGATAGATCAGGCATTGCTCAGCGGTGGCTCAGATCAGGTCAGCGAAGGCCCGCGTTTGGGCACGCTAGAGGTGCAATCTGCCAGCGAAGGCATCGCTATTCCAAAGCTGTATGGCCGCGCGCGGCTAACCGGCGAGATGATTTGGGCCACCAAATTTGAAGAAATACGCCGCGAAGAAAGCTCTGGCGGAGGCAAGGGCGGCGCGCCGCAATCCACCCAAATCAGTTATTCGTACTTTGCCAATTTCGCCATTGGCCTGTGCGAAGGCGAGATTGGTCGCATTGGCCGTATCTGGGCTGATGGCAAATTGCTCGACACCGAAAATCTGCAATACCGCGTCTATACCGGCAGCGAAAACCAGCAACCCGACCCGCTGATTGAAGCCAAGCAAGGCACCGATGTGCCAGCTTATCGCGGGCTGGCCTATGTGGTGTTTGAGCGCCTGCCGCTGGAGCGTTTTGGCAACCGTATTCCGCAGCTTGCCTTTGAGGTTTTCCGGCCCATTTCAGGTGTTGAAAAACACGTGCGCGCCATTTGCATGATCCCTGGGTCTACCGAATTTGGCTATGACACCAAGCTGATCACCCGCGAGCCAACCCCCGGCACGACCATCCCCGAAAACCGACATACCGCCGCTGCTGATACAGATTGGAGCGCGTCCTTGGACGACCTTCAGGCGATATGCCCCAATCTGGAATCCGTGGCTTTGGTGGTGTCGTGGTTCGGCTCTGACCTTCGCTGCGGCCAATGCAGCGTTGAGCCGGGCGTGGAAATCGCCGCCAAAATCACCAACGGCAATCAGTGGGGCGTGGCCGGGCAAACCCGCGCCAGCGCAAAGCTTATCAGCACCTCGCAAGGCTCTGCCGCCTTTGGCAGCACGCCCGATGATGACAGCGTTATTCGCGCCATTCAGGATTTGAAAGCGCGCGGGCTGCGGGTGATCTTCTATCCGTTTTTGATGATGGATATTCCGGCGGGCAACCAGCTGCCAAACCCCTATTCGGGGCAAATCGGCCAATCCACCTATCCATGGCGCGGCGAAATCACCTGCGATCCTGCACCCGGCCAAGTCGGCTCGCCCGATAAAACCCCAGCGGTTCAAGCGCAAATTGATGCGCTGGTCGGGCAGGCCAGCCCCGCCGATTTCACCATTCAATCTGGCGCGGTCTCTTATTCCGGCCCCACCGAATGGACTCTCCGCCGCCAAATTCTGCATTACGCTAAATTATGCGATCTGGCGGGTGGTGTAGACACGTTTCTCATCGGCTCGGAACTGCGCGGCCTGACATGGCTGCGCGCGGGCACCGGCCTCTATCCATTCGTCCAGCATTTGCAGGCCATCGCCGCCGATGTGCGTACCATGCTCAGCCCGCAAACCAACATTTCCTATGCCGCTGACTGGAGCGAATATTTTGGCCATCAACCGCCCGATGGTTCTGGCGATTTGCATTTTCATCTTGATCCGCTGTGGTCTGATCAAAACATCAATTTTATTGGCATCGACAATTACATGCCGCTGGCCGATTGGCGCGAGGGGCGGGCGCATCTCGATGGCAGTCTCGCCAACAACATTTATGACCGCGATTATCTGCGCAGCAATATTGCCGGCGGCGAGGGTTTTGACTGGTACTATGCCAGCGCCGCCGACCGCGATGCGCAAATCCGCACGCCAATCACCGATGGCGCGTATAATAAGTCTTGGGTCTACCGCTATAAAGACCTCAAAAACTGGTGGTCCAACCCGCATATCAACCGCGTTGCCGGGGTGGAGGTTGCAAATCCCACCGGCTGGGTGCCGCAGTCAAAACCGTTTTGGTTTACCGAAACTGGCTGCCCGGCGGTGGATAAGGGCGCGAACCAGCCCAATGTGTTTGTTGACCCAAAATCCGCCAATTCCGCCGTGCCGCATTATTCGCAAGGCCTGCGCGATGACACCATGCAACGACGTTTCATCGAGGCCACGCTGGCGCATTGGGATAGCGCCCACCCCGATTATACACCGGGCGCAAACCCCATTTCCACCATCTACAACGCGCCGATGCTGGCCGCTGAAAACACCCATTTATGGACCTGGGATGCCCGGCCATACCCCGCTTTTCCCGGCCTTATTGATATTTGGGCCGATGGCGAAAACTGGCGCACCGGCCACTGGCTAACCGGACGCCTGGGCGCGTTGGGGCTGGATCAACTGGTCGCCGCCGTGCTGGAAGATTTTGGTTTTTACGATTTTGCCACGGGCGAGTTATCCGGCGTTATCGATGGTTTTGTCATCGATCGGCGCATGTCGGCGCGTTCTGCGCTGGAACCGCTGGCACGCGCCATGGTGTTTGACGCGGTGGATGCGGGCACGCTGTTGCGCTTTCGCCCGAGGTGGCGCGCCGAAGATGCTGCGCTGGATGAAGATGATTTAGTGCGCGAAAGCGACACGCCGCTCATCTCCATTTCGCGGGCGCAAGAGGTGGAACTGCCCTCGCTCATCACCGTGCAATTCAACGATGTGCATCAGGATTATCGCCGTGCGGCGGTCAGCTCTCGCCGCCTTGTCGGGCAGTCCCTGCGTGAAAGTACCGCCGATTTGGCGCTGGTGTCGCATTACGGCATGGCGGAAAACATCGCCAATCGCTGGCTGCAAGATGCCTGGCTGTCGCGTGAGCAATTTGGGCTGGCTTTGCCGCCAAGCGCCTTGGCTTTTGAGCCGGGCGATATCATCAGCGTCAACCGGCCAAGCGGCAAACGTGCGCTTTATCTGGATCGGCTGGAAGATGCCGGTGCCCGCAAAGTGCAAGGGCGCAGCGCTGCGCCGGACATCACTCAGGGCTTTGCCGGATCGGCGCTGTATGGCACGCCATCGGTGCCGCCGATCTATGGTCAGCCGTTGGTCGCGTTTCTCAATCTGCCGCTTATCCGCAGCTCAGATCCGGCGCATCAACCGCATATTGCGGTGTTTGCAGATCCCTGGCCCGGCGCGCAGGCGGTCTATCAATCGCCCAATTTGCAGGGTTTTTCGCTGCTGCAAGCCGTGGAAAGCCCGGCGCGTATGGGTGAATTGCTCTCGCCGCTCAGCTCTGGTCCGGTAGGGCGCTGGAGTCGCGGCGCTGGTTTTGACATCCAGCTTTACGGCGGCGCGCTGCAATCCCTGCCCGATAGCGATGTGCTGGCGGGCAAAAACTTGCTGGCCGTGCTTTGCGATAATAGTGTGTGGGAATTGCTGCAATTTGCCAATGCCGATTTGCTGGCGAGCAGGCAATACCGCCTGTCGCACCTGTTGCGCGGCCAATTGGGCAGCGAAGATGCGATGGCCAGCGGAGCCGCGACCGGCGCGCGTTGCGTGTTGATTGATACCGCTGTTGAACGCCTCGATTTGCAATCGGCAGAGCTGGGCCTGGCGCTGAATTATCGCATTGGCCCTGCCAGTCTTGATCTTGGCAATTCGGTCTTTGTGCCGCGCAATTTTACGGTGCAAGGGCGCGGGTTAAAACCGCTCAGCCCTGTGCATGTGCGCGCCAAACGCCTGCCCAATGGCGATTTGCGGCTGGTATGGATACGCCGCACCCGAGAGGATGGCGACCCGTGGGATTTGGTGGAAGTACCGCTGGGCGAAGCCTCAGAAGCCTACCGCACAGAGCTGCTGAACGGCGCAATTGTGGTGCGGCAAATATCCTCCACAATTCCTGAAACCATCTATTCGCTGGCCGATCAAATCACCGATTTTGGCCAGCCTGTTTCCCAGCTTGATGTGAAAATCTTTCAAATCAGCGCAACCCATGGCGATGGAACGCCTGCGGAGGTAACCCTCAATGTCCAATAGTTTTTCCCTTGAAATGCCCCATATTTTGCCCTCCCAAGCGCAAAAACACGTCACCCATAATGAGGCGATTGATCTGCTTGATGCCATTGTCCAGCTGGCCGTGATCAACCGAAGTCTTTCCGTGCCGCCCGCCGTACCGGTTAGTGGTGAGCGCTATCTGGTAGCCACTGGTGCCAGTGGCGATTGGGCCAGTCACGACAATGAATTTGCCCTATTTTTGGATGGCGGATGGCTGTTTCGCACTCCGCGAGAAGGCTGGCGCACGTGGGTGGAAAGCGAGCAGATTTTGCTGGTTCTTGCCGCCGGTGGTTGGCAAGAAGTTGGTGGTGCACCCGCACCGCAAAACGCCATCATCAATGGCGGCTTTGATATCTGGCAGCGTGGTCTTGGCCCAATATCTGGCGGTAACGCTGGCATTTATGGCGCGGACCGCTGGAAAATGTTCTCGACCGGCACAGCCAGCATAACCATGAGCCGCGATCCGGCAGTGCCAAATGGCTTGGTGTCACAATCGGCCTATTGCCAAATTGCGGGCGTATCACCCCTCGATCAGGTGGTGGTCAAACAGATTGTCGAGCAGGGCGACCGGTTGATTGCAGCGGGCGATGTTGCTCTGTCATTTTGGCTACGTGGCCCTACCGGCGCTAACATTAGTTTCGGCGTTGATGCATCTCTCATCACCCATATTTGCTCTGGCGGCTGGGAGCAGGTTTCCACCAGTTTCACCGGCCTTGTCCCGCTCGCCAACGGCACCTGCGAAATCACGCTGCTGAGCGATATCTCGCTCGATGGCGGCTACAACATCACCGCCGTTCAACTTGTCTCAGGCCCATCCGCCGGCACTTACCAATCGCGCCCCGCAGGCACAGAAGAGACCCTGTGCCGCCGCTATTTTGAACGCCTCGGCGGCGGCGACCGCCAACTAGGCCGCACCCAAAACGCCTTTGGCGCGCAAGTATCGCTGCACCCCATGGTGGCCTGGAGCACCCCCAAACGCACCATCCCGACCGTCAGCGTTTTGGGCGACATCAATGACGGCCCCCAACAATCCCTCGGCCTGCACCACGTGAGCACCACCCACGCCATCATCGACCAACAAGTACCCGCCTTTGGCTGGCTCGATATCGATGAGATGGATGTGGATGCGGAGTTTTAGAGGACAAAAAGACCGCTAATTTGTGAGGGCGTTTAATTGCTTTCCTAGCCGCCCGACCTACTTGGCCCAAGCTTGTTATTACATTCAAGTTTACGCGCGCGCGGGTACGCCTTTCACCGGAAAATGCATGCGGGGTGGGGCCAAACAATGGTCGATATTCAGTGGTTTATGTCATAGAATACCAAAATAGAGCGGTGAGCATGGTATATTCCCCCGATAAGACCACCGTTATAAAGTTACCAATAATTGTTAGGAAAACAATTCGTCTGTATTTGGCGTAATGTAATCCAAGCCAATAATTTGCCATGAATATCAAAACAAATAAAATTGGACCAAGGCTAAACGAAGAAAGTTTTCGAGACATTATTGATTGAGGATAGATGTTGACTTCAATTAGAACCATCAAGCCAAGTATGAATATTATTGTTATGGGCACAAACAAGTTTATTACACTGTATAGTATAATGAAATTTGTAGACGTTGGTGTCGAGGATGTGTTGTCGGAAAATGGGTTTTGCATCGGCTAATTGTCGATTTTGGTTATTGATTGGTTTATAAAAAACAGTCATAGATTGTAATTCTATCATTTTAAACCTGTCATAATGACGGATGTGGAAAACACTAGAAAATGGCAGTGTGCCTGCACAAATTGGAGGTGCAAATTACTTCTAACTTTATAAACCAATTCTCATTCTTTACGGTTGGGCAGTCTCTCTTTTATTTTGTCATCTCCCGAATATAAAACTTCGCTCAATAATCCGGTATTCAGCAAATCATTTGCAAATTGCATTTCATTCTTTGAAAGGCTTTTTTGGATGAGTCGATGAAGCCCTTGGGCACGGTGAGGCAAGTTGCGCCAGTTTTTATGAGAGCTGCGATAGTCATGTTCCAGCAAGGCAAAGGCGACAGCGTATGAATGCTCAAACGCGCGATCCAGCACTATAGCCTCAGCCAGAATAAGTGCCGCATTTCGCTGATCCTGCGCTATGCCAACAAGGACCTGCGCCCATCGTATTTGTTTCGTGCCAGCAGGCTCAACGCTTGCCAGTTCCTCCAACAGCCCTAAATCGGGACGCGCAATAATGGGTGTTAATTGTAAGTTTTGTTGCTGGGCTAAATGCATCAGAAAGCGAGCATTTTGGGCATCAAAGCACAGCGCAAGGTTTTGAAACTCCTCCCGCGCTTCACTGGCCCAAAATATATGCTGGGCAGCTTTGCTTTGCAGAACTTCAGTCAGTTCTGGATGAGTTGGTGCCAATTTGGATATTAGAATTCTCAGGGCATCATGACATTGGCCTACGTCAATATGGGCTTCGTAAATCAAACGCTGAGCCTCGCTTAGACTTTCTAAAAAACCAGCTCCATCAAAATTGATTTCATCCAATAACAATGCATCCAAAGGTGAAAACGATACTCGATCGCCATGCATGCTCTGTTCGATCATGTCGGGCAAATCGAGTTCTTCGGCCCTCAGTTTGGGTGTCGTTAAAATTAGTAAAAGGACAATGCCAATCAAGCCGGACAATTGGAGCGGTCTTTTTCGTGTTTGAAACATGGGAACTTCATCCTTTGGGCAAAGCATCTTGGTTGTGATTAAATCCCTCGAAGCCAATCGCAGGCCTGCAAAACTGTCTCGGAATTCGTGATTGTTTGATGAAAGCAGAGCCATGTTAGGTCTGACTTTAATACAGGCCACCATGTGACTAACCCCAKGAAAATGGTRTATTCACCCGAAAATGMAGTCGCAAAAAGATTGGCCAGTATGGTTGCGAGTATAATCCAGCGATACKCYGCAAAACGATATCCCAACCAGATATTTGCGSMMAATAKYGCCAATATYTCTAGTGGGAYGAGAAATATCAAAAAGTAGGTGCGGAACATCGTCACGCTGGAATRAATGAGCCTGTCAAACCAAGCGATCCAGTTGATCATATCGCCAATAACAATGGGCGCGAGCAAATTGGTAATGCTGTAGAGCACGATAAAACAGTCGAGAGCCGTCCTGGTTCCTTTTTGCTCTAGATATGGGTTTTGCATTGGCTGGTCGGTGGGTGTTTCATAGTAAATCAATTATAGATTGCAATTACAAAAACCTAAACCTGTCATAATAACGGATGTGGAAAACACTGGAAAATGGCGGTATGCTTGAAAAGAGGCTCAAAAAACTCTCGCAATACGAGCTATTCATTCCCCATTCAGAAACAATCCGCTAATGATGTTGTCATGATGATAAAGCTTAAAAAACCGGCCCAAACACTGATGATGGCTCTTATACTGGCACTGCCGATTGGCGGTGGCGTATCTGAAGTTCAGGCCCAGTCTTGCCTTAGCAACTCCCAGGCCAGCGCCGTTGTGCGCAGTGGCAAGGCGCGTTCGCTTGCCCAGGTAAAATCGCAGGCATTGCGCGGCGGCGGTAAAATTGTCGGTGCAAAACTTTGCCGTAGGGGCAATGGATATGTTTACGTGATTTCCGTTAAAGTGAATAATATGGTGAAAAATGTCACTGTAAACGCTTCGTAGGGGGAATTATGCGTGTCTTGGTAGTTGAAGACGAGCCGGATCTGAACCGTCAGCTTAAACAGGCGCTGGAAGATGCGGGCTATGTTGTGGACACCGCAACCGATGGCGAAGAGGGCCACTTTCTGGGCGACACCGAACCTTACGACGCCGTTGTGCTGGATATTGGTCTGCCGAAAATGGACGGCATTAGCGTGCTGGAAAACTGGCGCCGCGATGGCCGCTCCATGCCTGTGCTGCTGCTAACCGCGCGTGACCGCTGGAGCGACAAGGTGCAGGGCATTGATGCCGGCGCTGATGATTATGTTGCCAAACCTTTTCATATGGAGGAAGTGCTGGCGCGTTTGCGTGCGCTGGTGCGCCGTGCCGCCGGGCATTCTTCCAACGATATTTCCTGCGGTGATGTGCTGCTGGATACCAAGGGCAACCGGGTGACCGTTGATGGCAATCCGGTCAAACTGACCGCGCTTGAGTTTCGCACCCTGTCCTATTTGATGCATCATCAGGGCAAGGTCATTTCGCGCACCGAGTTGACCGAGCATCTTTATGATCAGGATTTTGATCGCGATTCAAACACGGTTGAAGTGTTTGTCGGGCGGCTGCGCAAGAAATTGCCCAAAGGCCTGATCGCAACCGTGCGCGGCATGGGCTATCGCATGGGCGAGGAATCCTAAAAACCGCCGTGGCGACGAAAATCCCCCCTCTTCCAAGGCCAAAATCGCTTGCTCTGCAGATGATTTTATCCGCCGCTGTGCTGACGCTGATCGGCCTGGTGGTGGCGGGGCTTATCCTTACCAGCCTGTATCGAAACTCCGTCGAGAAAGAATTCGACCGCCGTTTGGAATCTCATATTGAAGCGCTGGTCAGCGATTTTTCTGGCCAGACGGTTGAGAAAGAAGATGGCGAGGCGCTTTCAAAGCCTCAAAACCCCGGTTCCTTGTTCTCTATTCCGCAATCTGGCTGGTATTGGCAGGTGGCCAAAACAGGCTCTGATGAGGTTTTATTCTCATCCGATTCTCTGATTGGCAGCGATCTTCAGCTCTTGCAGGTTGGCAATAATCGCGGCGATATAGATAACGCTCTGCCGGTGAATATCTTGGGGCTTGATGGCGAAACAGTGCGGCTCTTACTGGGCCATATCAATTTGCCCGGTAATCGCGCATTCGACATTGCGGTTACCGGTAATTTCACTGTGCTTGAAAACGATATCATATCGTTCCGCTCCAGTCTTATCCTGACCTTTGCCGTGTTTTCGCTGTTTCTGGTGCTGGCGATTTACATTCAGGTGCGCATGGGCTTGCGCCCGCTCGGCAAAATCCGCGCGGCCTTGCGAGAGGTACAGGCGGGCCGTGAAGAGAAGGTTGAGGGCACCTATCCGCGCGAAATTGCCCCGGTTGTCGATGAAATCAATGTGTTGATCGATGCCAATCGCGGTGTTGTGGACCGCGCGCGCACCCATGTCGGCAATCTGGCCCATGCGCTTAAAACCCCGCTATCTGTTATCGCCAATGAGCCAAGCGGCAACAAGGAAACTGACAAGAAAATTTCCGAGCAAGTCACCATCATGCGCAATCAGATCAACCACTATCTGGCGCGCGCTCGCTCTGCTGCCGGACTGGCGGCGGTGGGCACGGCAACACCGGCCAATCCGGTGATTGAAAGCCTGGTGCGGACGATGCAGAAAATCTATCAGGATCGCGGGCTTGTGGTGGAGCAATTGCCGGGTCCAGACATCATTTTTCGCGGTGAAAAGCAGGATTTGGAAGAGATCGTCGGCAACCTCGTGGACAATGCCAGCAAATGGGCAAAATCCAGAGTCGTCGTCTCAACAGATCGCAAATCCTCCAATCAATGGATTTTGACCGTTGAGGATGATGGTGCTGGCATGACACCGCAGGAGTGCGAAACGGCACTAAAGCGCGGTGAACGGCTGGACGAGTCTGTTGATGGCAGCGGTTTGGGACTTAACATTGTGGTTGAGTCGGTTGCATTGTATAACGGAAATATGAAGTTGGAACGCAGCGACATGGGTGGCCTTAAAGCCATTTTAACCCTGCCAAGCGTTTCGTAATGGGTTGTTGGGTGCAAAAGCGCCAAATATCACAATTGCGCCATAGTATTTGGCAAGTATAATGTGAACAAAGATGACCTGAATAGTAGAGTTGGCACGCTGAGGTAACAGCGTCGCGCAAGAAGGAAAATGAGCATGAAACTCAAAGTTATAGCTGGCATGACAGCCATGGGACTGGCTTTGGCCGGGTGTCAGGGTGTTGGACCAAAACAAGGTGTTGGCGCGCTTGCGGGTGCTGTTGCTGGTGGCGTTGTTGGCAACCAGTTTGGTGGCGGTCGCGGTAAAGTTATTGCGACGACGCTTGGCGTTATTGCTGGCGGCCTGATTGGTAACTCAATCGGCAAATCGCTGGATGCGCAGGATCGACGTCGCGCCCAGAACGCCGAATATCAGGCTCTGGAATATGGCCGTGTTGGCTCTCCTGTTGTGTGGCGTAACCCAGATAGTGGCCATTATGGCGAAGTAACGCCAACCAAAACCTATCGTAACAACAATTTGCAGTGCCGCGAATATTCGCACACCATCTACATTGATGGCCGTCCGGAAACCGCCAAAGGCACCGCTTGTCGCCAGCCAGATGGCACATGGCGTCCAACCTAATACCGCMWAGGSSMGCGARATTTCGCAGYCTCACGGTGAATTGATTGAGGAAGGGCTGGCATTTGCTGGCCCTTTCTTCTTTGGTGGCGATGTTGCCTTGATTGCCGCTTAAAGAGCTTTTCCTTGCAGCAATCCGGCACACGGGTTAAACGCAAGCGACCGCTACATGCAAATTATTGAATTTGTATTTCGAAGGTACCCGATTGAAACTTGGGTGCCAGCTACCTAATTAAATAAACGTGCAGAAAACTGGCAGTATCACGTATGGACCAAACTGAAAAAYATCCTATTTTCGGATCGGATTGCTGATGCTGTTCTGGAGCGCCATTGCAGTGATGCTTGGGATAGCTATTGCGCTTGTCTTATGGCCGCTTGGCCGCAGCGCAGAATCCGCCGACCCTGATGATGAAACTGCTGATGCCGCATTGGCCAATCCCRGTTCTGATGGCCAGGATATCGCCGTATTCAAGGATCAGCTGGAAGARATTGAGCGTGATCTCAAGCGCGGYGTGCTGAACGAGCAAGAYGCAGATTCGGCCCGRATTGAAGTAAGCCGYCGCCTGATTGAAGCCAGYAAGCGRCTTGAAGAGAGCAGCAAAGAAACGAAAAATTCTGGCGCGTCGGGCTTGGTGTTTCGGCGTATCGCCGCTGTGGGTGCGTTTATCGGCATTCCAGTTTTAGCGGCCTTTTTGTATATATCCCAAGGCAATCCCAGCGAGCCCGATCAGCCCTTATTGGCACGGGCACAACAGAGCCCGCCAACTGATAAAACAGAAGTAGCCAGCATTGTGGAGCAGGTTGAAACTCACCTCAGCTCTAACCCCGATGATGTGAAGGGTTGGCAGGTTATTGCGCCCGTTTATATGCGCATGAGCCGCTATGCCGATGCGGTGCGCGCCTTTGAAAGTATCATTCGCCTGTCTGGCGACGATACCGAGCGCCTGTCGGATTTGGGCGAAGCGCTGGTGCTTAACGAGCAGGGTATGATCACGGCGCGCGCGCAGGGCATTTTCGAAAAGTCTCTAGCGCTGGATAAAACCGCTGTACGGCCACGCTATTTCCTAGCGCTTGGTTTGGGCCAGGAAGGCAATTACCAGGCTGCGAAAACGGCATGGGAAGCGCTGTTGGAAGACGCAACGCCGCAATCCGCTTGGGCACCTGGCGCGTTGGAGCAACTCAACATTGCCCGCGCCGAACTTGGTTTGCCAAAGGCTGAGCCAGACAATAAAGCCGCCGCCGTTATGGCCATGTCCAAAGACGAGCAGCAGGATATGATTGCTGGCATGGTTGCTGGCCTTGCGGCACGCCTTGAAGAAGACCCCAATAATTTGCCAGATTGGCTGCGCCTTATTCGCTCCTACGGTGTTTTAGGACGTACTGAAGACGCGCAAGCTGCGTTGCAAAAAGCATTGCAGACATTTGAAACAGATCAGAGCGCCCTTGCCCAATTGGCAGAGATTGCGGCGATAACCGGGCTAACCCAGCCTGCGACTTCCAATTGACCCGCCAGACCAAAATTGAGTTTGAGAAATGACCCGTAAACAAAGACGTCTCACCCTTATCGGCACCGCTGGCACCATTTTGATCGTCGCTGCCGGGTTGGTGCTTTATGCATTGACCGATCGCATCGTATTTTTTAATTCTCCCACCGATATTGTTGAAAAAGGCGTCACGCCCGGCAAGCTCATCCGTCTTGGTGGTCTGGTGGAAGAGGGCAGTGTAGTGCGCGATCAAGGCTCTTTGGTTACGTTCTCGCTCACCGATACCGCCAATATCGTCAAAGTATCATTTGATGGCATTTTGCCGGATTTGTTCCGCGAAGGGCAGGGTGTTATCGCTGAAGGCTCGATGGATTCATCGGGCATTTTCATTGCAGATACCGTGCTGGCAAAGCATGATGAAAACTACATGCCTAAAGAAGTGGCCGATGCCTTGAAAGAACAGGGTGTCTGGCAGGGTGATGAGGGAAAAACACAGTGATAGCTGAGCTTGGTCATTTTGCACTCATTCTGGCGTTGGCCCTTTCTGTGGTCCAGGCGCTTGTCCCGCTTATAGGCGCAAGGCGCGGCGATGTGCGCTTGATGAATGTCGGCAACACCACCGCCACCGGCACATTTGTGTTCGTTGCGCTGGCCTTTGGCGCGCTGACCTATGGCTATCTGGTATCTGATTTTTCGGTTTTGAATATTTGGCAAAATTCCCATTCGCTCAAACCCCTCATTTTCAAAATATCCGGCGTGTGGGGCAATCACGAAGGCTCCATGCTGCTATGGGTGCTGATCCTTGTTTTGTTCAGCGCCATGCTGGTGCTGTTCGGCGGCAATCTGCCGCGTCAGCTCAAGGCCAATGTGTTGGCCGTGCAGGGCTGGATTGCCTCGACATTCCTGTCGTTCATTATCCTCACCAGCAACCCGTTTGAACGTCTTATTCCTGCGCCCTTTGAGGGCCGTGATCTTAACCCGATCCTGCAAGATGTTGGTCTCGCCATTCATCCGCCGCTGCTATATCTCGGTTATGTTGGCTTCTCCGTTGCTTTCTCCTTTTCCATTGCCGCGCTGATCAGCGGTCGCATTGATGCCGCCTGGGCGCGCTGGGTGCGGCCATGGACGCTTGCGGCCTGGGTGTTTCTCACGCTCGGCATCGCCATGGGTTCCTACTGGGCTTATTACGAGCTTGGTTGGGGCGGCTGGTGGTTCTGGGACCCGGTCGAAAACGCTAGCTTCATGCCGTGGCTGTGCGGCACAGCTTTGCTGCATTCCGCCATTGTCATGGAAAAGCGCAGCGCGCTGAAAATCTGGACGATTTTGCTCGGCATTCTCACCTTCTCTTTGTCGCTGCTCGGTACATTCTTGGTGCGTTCCGGTGTTTTGACCAGCGTGCATACGTTTGCCTCCGACCCGGCACGCGGCGTGTTCATCCTGATGATTTTGCTGCTGTTTATTGGCGGTGGTTTGGCACTGTTCGCCATGCGCGCAGGTACGCTCAAACAGGGCGGTATTTTTGCGCCCATCTCGCGTGAAGGCGCGCTGGTGCTCAACAATGTGCTGCTCACAACGGCCACCGCAACTGTGCTCATCGGCACGCTTTATCCGCTTGCGGTTGAGGCGCTGACCGGCAGCAAGATTTCTGTTGGTGCGCCGTATTTCAATCTCACCTTCGGGCCCTTGATGATCCCGCTGATGATTGCGCTGCCATTCGGCCCGTTTATGGCGTGGAAGCGCGGTGATATCAAAGCGGTGACCCAGCGCCTGTCCTTGGTCTTGGGTATTGCCTTCATTGCCGGTTTGGTGACCTTCGCTGTGCAGAGCAAATCTAGCATTGGCGCACCTTTTGGCATGGCCCTTGGTGTCTGGCTCATCGTTGGTGCGGTTGCGGAACTCTTGACCCGCGCAAAGCTGTTCAAGGTACCGTTTGGCGTTGCCATGTCGCGCCTGTTTGGCCTGCCGCGCTCTGCGTGGGGCACGACGCTGGCCCATGCCGGWCTTGGYATAACCATGCTYGGCGTYATCGGYGTTAGYGTTTAYGAGCGCGAAGCTGTGGCGGTAAAACGCCCTGGCGAATCCATGGAGCTGTCCGGCTACACSATAACGCTCGAYAAGATTTATCCCMGAAGCGGYCCCAAYTATACMGAGCAGGTGGCCGATCTWTCGGTGCGCCGYGATGGCGAGTTGATCACCGTGTTGTCGCCAACCAAGCGGCTGTATCAGGCGCGCAATTTCCCYACCACAGAATCCGGCATTTTTTCTATTGGGCCATCTCAGCTTTACGCCACGCTTGGYGATTTCAACGAGGATGGCGGCGTGGTTATTCGGGTCTATGATAAACCGATGATACTGCTCATTTGGTTTGGCTGCCTGTTTATGGCCGGTGGCGGCCTTGTWTCGCTGACGGACCGGCGCTTGCGCGTTGGTGCGCCCAAACGGGCCAAAAAYAARAACCGCAACAAGCAAATTGCKGCAGCACCAGCWGARTARATYGGGCGGAGTAAACCATRAGACATTTGTTCGTTGCCCTTTGGATCGCTCTTTTGAGCCTGCCAGCATTGGCTGTGGAGCCTGATGAGGTTTTGGCTGATCCCGTTCTGGAATCACGCGCCAGAGACCTTTCAACCGAAGTGCGTTGCATGGTGTGTCAGAACCAGTCTATCGATTCATCCGATGCGCCGCTGGCAAAAGATTTGCGGATTTTGGTGCGCGAGCGCCTGACCGCTGGAGACAGCAACGAAGAAGTGTTGAGCTTTTTAGTGGCGCGCTATGGCGAGTTTGTTTTGCTGAAACCGCGCATGTCGGTTGGCAACGCTGTTTTATGGTTCGCGCCCATCGCCATATTGTTGATTGGCGGCGGGTTTGCCGTGTTCACCCTTCGCCGCCGCAAAAAGCTGACCAAAGCCGATGTGCCGCTGAGCGATGAAGAACACGCAGCGCTCAAGAAAATTTTATCGCAAGGCGATTGATGCGCAGCCTCTAAATGCCCATCTTGGATTTCTGCGCGCCGGGTTGGCTGGCACGCGAAGCATATTCAAGGGGCATTTCATGGCAGGCGCACAAAAGATCACATTTATAGGCAGTAAGGGCGAGCCACTCGCCGCGAGGTTGGATTTACCTGCCGGGCTTATCCGCGCAACCGCCCTTTTCGCCCACTGCTTTACCTGCTCCAAAGATATCATGGCCGCAAAGCGCATAGCCTCTGAGCTTGCTGCCAAAGGCATTGCTGTGCTGCGGTTTGATTTTACCGGCCTTGGTGCCTCGGGCGGTGATTTCGCCAACACTAATTTCTCCTCCAATGTCGAAGATTTGGTTCTAGCCGCTGGTTTCCTGCGCGAGAACTATGAAGCGCCCAGCATCTTGGTGGGCCATTCACTGGGCGGTGCAGCCGTGCTGTGTGCTTCGCTGCAAATCCCCGAAGTAAAAGCCATCGCCACCATCGGCGCGCCTGCCGATGCCGAGCATGTGGTGCATAATTTTGGTGCCAGTCTGGAAGAGATTGAGCGCGACGGCGAAGCGACGGTTTCTCTCGCCGGTCGCCCGTTTAAAATTCAAAAGCAATTTGTTGATGATCTGCGCACTCAATCGATTGAAAAGCATATCGGCCAAATGAAGAAAGCCCTCATGGTGCTGCATTCGCCGATTGATGCCACCGTTGGTATTGAAAATGCTGCGCGCATTTTTACCGCCGCCAAACATCCCAAAAGCTTTGTATCGCTGGATAATGCCGATCATCTGCTGACCCGCAGTGAAGACGCCATCTATGCGGCCGAAATTATCGCCGCCTGGGCCAGCCGCTTTATTGCGCCCGATGTGCCTGCCATCGATATGCCAGATGTTGAAGGCGTGCTGGTGGCTGAAACGGGCGAGGGCAAATATCAGAATTATGTGCGCAGTGGCAAACACCGCTTTTTGGCCGATGAGCCAACAGAGATGGGCGGGCTGGACAGTGGCCCGTCGCCTTATGATTTTCTCGGCGCGGCTTTGGGTGCCTGCACATCCATGACATTGCGCATGTATATCAACTTCAAAAAGCTCGATATTGGCGCAATTTCGGTCACCGTGCTGCATAATAAGGTGCATGCACAAGATTGTGAAGACTGTACCGATGAGCAAAAATCCAAAAGCGGCAAGATTGATCGTTTTGAGCGGCGCATCGCAATTGAAGGCGATATCGCGCCCGATATGCACGATAAGCTATTGAAAATAGCCGATAAATGCCCGGTTCATAAAACCATGCAGGGCAGCTCCGCCATCGTCACAAAAATCGTTTCACCAGAGCAACAAGGTCAAACTTGAACCTGCGCTGAATACAAGAGCTGACAAAATTACAAAACTTTAAGCCGCCCGACAGGCGGCTGTAAGGTGACAATCCTTATCTCCTATGTGTAAGGGCGAAACCGCCCGAATACGTAATGTCTCACAAGACACTCTAAGCCGCTGGGTGCACCCCAACGCCCGGCGGCGCCCCGACCAGGAGATTAGGACAAACATGTCTCAGCTAATTAATTCCGCCCCTAAAACCAGAAAATTTCACATGAATGCTTTGCGCGCAGGTGTTGCAGCGCTCGGCGTATCCGGCATTTTGGCCGCTGGCGCGCTCGTCAACAGCACGGGCCCCGTTCTGGCAGACCCGGTTCGCGTACAATCCCCCGTAACATTTGATTTTGCCGATGTGGTTGAAAGCGTCAGCCCCGCCGTTGTCAGCGTTAAGGTAAGTGGCAAGGCCCGCCCGGTTGCTGATCGCGGTGATTTCCAGATGCCCAAAGAGTTTCGCAATCTTCCCCGCGATCATCCTTTCCGCAAATTCTTTGATGAGCGTTTTGGTGATCGCTTTGGCGATCGTAACCGCAGCCGCCCACAGCCGCGCCGTACCCAATCGCAAGGTTCCGGCTTCTTCATCTCCGACGATGGCCTGATTGTTACCAATGAGCATGTCGTCAATGGCGGCCAGGAATTCACCATCGTGATGGAAGATGGCAAAGAATATGACGCCGAGCTGGTCGGCTCTGACAAACGCACAGATTTGGCGCTGCTAAAGGTCAATGTGGACCGTGAGTTCATCTATGTTGGCTTTGCCGAGACCAAAACCCGTGTTGGCGAATGGGTCGTTGCTGTTGGCAACCCCTTTGGCCTTGGCGGCACAGTAACCGCTGGCATCGTCTCCGCTCATGGTCGCGATATTGGCTCAGGCCCCTATGACAATTTCATCCAGATTGATGCGCCGGTTAACCGCGGCAATTCCGGTGGGCCGACCTTTAATATGCGCGGCGAAGTGGTTGGTGTGAACACCGCCATCTTCTCCCCATCGGGCGGCGGTAATGTCGGCATTGCCTTTGCCATCCCCGCCAGCACCGTCAAAACCGTCATCGCAGACCTCCAGGATGATGGTTCTGTTGAACGGGGTTGGCTGGGCGTTCAAATCCAGTCCATCAGCGAAGAAATCGCCGACAGTCTCGGCCTGTCCGAAGCACGCGGTGCTTTGGTCACCCGGCCGCAGGATAGCAGTCCGGCTGGCAAGGCAGGCATTCGTGCCGGTGATGCCATTTTGGCAGTGGATGGTACCGAAGTTGAAGGCCCTAAAGAGCTGGCCCGCATGATCGCCAAATATGCGCCCGGCAGCAAAATTGACCTCACCGTGTGGCGCAATGGCAGCGAACAAAGCATGGCCGTTGAGCTTGGCAGCCTGACCGAGCTGGACAAACGCGCTGCCGCCGATACCGACAAAGACGACGAGCCAATGCAGATGAAGCCAGCCTCGCTGGATTCGCTAGGTCTCTCTCTGGAAGGTAGCGACAATGGCGTTGTGATTGCTGAAGTTGACCCCGATAGCCCGGCTGCTGAAAAGGGCCTTGCGCAAGGCGACATCATTCTCAACGTCGATGGTAATCCCGTCGCGACGGTGGAAGATGTGACCAAGCGCGTCGCCAGCCTCAAGGAAGACGGCAGAAGCGCTGTGCTGATGCAAATTCAGGGCCGGCAGGGCATCCGCTTCGTGGCTGTGCCTTTCGCAAAAGTTTAACCCACAAGAGTTGGGCGGTGGTCACTCCCTCCGCCCCACAACATGGTAGCTGGCAGTTAACGTGTCGCCCCGATTGCCGCTACCTATTGGTGGCGGGGTGTTTTATGCCCCGTCATCAAGCCCTTATTAAATAGGGGCTAACAAACCGCTGCTGGCATGCCATATTGCAGTTAGCCAAAACCCTATCCGGTACATATTTTATGAAAATACTCATTATCGAAGACGATCAGGAAGCCGCCAAATATTTGATCAAGGCGCTATCTGAAGCCGGACACGTTTCTGATCATGCCGCCGATGGTGATACCGGTGCCAATATGGCCCTGACGCAGGATTATGATGTGCTGATCGTTGATCGCATGTTGCCCAAGCGCGATGGCCTGTCGATTATTGAAGAGTTGCGCAGCCGCGACAATCAAACCCCCGCTTTGATCCTTTCTGCCCTCGGGCAGGTTGATGACCGGGTTGAGGGCTTGCGCGCGGGCGGTGATGATTATTTGCCAAAACCCTATGCTTTTACTGAGCTTTTGGCCCGCGTTGAAGTGCTGGCGCGTCGGCGCAAGCCTGAAGATGTAGAAACCATCTATACCGTTGGTGAGCTGGAGCTGGACCGCCTCAGCCATACTGTTAAGCGCGGTGGCCAGAACATTCTGCTACAGCCGCGTGAGTTTCGCCTGCTGGAATATCTCATGAAACATGCGGGCCATGTGGTGACACGCACCATGTTGCTGGAAAACGTTTGGGATTATCATTTTGACCCTCAGACGAATGTGATTGATGTGCATATGTCGCGCTTGCGCGGCAAGGTCGATAAGGAATTCAGCAATCCGCTTTTGCACACGGTGCGCGGCTCAGGATATGTCATCCGTGACGACAATAGGTAAATTCTTTCGCACAACAGCGATCAAGCTTTCGCTGATTTATGTCGCTGTGTTTGCCGGTTTTGCTGTGTTTTTGGTGCTTTATCTCAACACCAACACCTCAACATTGCTGGCGCGGCAGCTTAACGACACGATTAATGCCGAGATCAAGGGCCTGGCGGAGCAATATGCTCAGCGCGGTTTGCCTGGTCTCATCGCGCTCGTAGATCGTCGCTCGCGGCAACCCGGCGCTAATCTGTATCTGCTGCTCAATGACGATGGAAAAGTGTTTGCTGGCAACATTGCCCGCATCACGCCCGCGCTTTTTGAAAATATCGATTCCTCGCCTAAGGAAATCAAATACCGTCTTCTTGAAGAGGGCGGCGTCGTGGCACAGCACGAAGCTGTTGTACGTATTTTTGAGCTGCGCGGCGGTTTTAAAATTCTCGTTGGCCGTGATGTTGGCGAGCGTGATGCGTTGCAAGCGGTGGTGCGCCAAACCTTTGTCATCGGCGGTATTCTGCTGGTCATTTTGGGCCTCATCTCGTGGCTGTTTGTATCCAGCCGCGTGCTAAAACGTATTGATGCGGTGTCGAACACGACGCGCAGCATCATGTCGGGCGATTTGTCCGGGCGTTTGCAGGTGACAGGCAGCGGCGATGAGTTTGATCGTCTTGCGCTGGGTCTCAACACCATGCTGGGCCGTATTGAGGAGCTGATGCACGGCCTCAAAGAAGTTTCCGACAACATTGCTCATGATTTGAAAACGCCTCTCACGCGCCTTCGAAACCGCGTGGAATCCGCGTTGGCCGAAGATGGCAGCACAGAATTTTACCGCGAGACCCTGACAACGACGATTGAAGAAGCCGATCAATTGATCAAAACCTTTAACGCCTTGCTGCTGATTGCGCGCGTAGAAGCCAAGTCCAATGGCGATGTGATGAGCGAAGTAGATTTGTCTGCCATCGCCCGCGATGTCGTGGAATTATATGAACCAGTGGCCGAGGAAACCGGTTTTGACATCAAAATCACCACCCCGGAAAAGGCGCTTATTCGCGGTAATCGCGAGCTTGTCAGTCAGGCCGTGGCCAACCTCATCGACAACGCGCTGAAATATGCTGCGGTCTCTGAAGCCGAAATCGATGTGAGCGTTGTGCAGGCTGGCGGCGGCTATACATTGTCGGTGGCAGATAATGGCCCGGGCATTGATACCGAGGCGCGCGCCCGCGTGTTACAACGCTTTACCCGGCTGGATGACAGCCGCTCGCAGCCCGGCTCCGGCCTTGGCCTCTCGCTGGTTTCTGCGGTGGCAAGCCTGCATGATGCAAAGATAGACTTGCAAGATACCAACCCTTCCGTGAAAGATGGTATGCAACGTGGTTTGAGCATATCGCTCTATTTTCCGCCGTGCTCGCATGTGAAGGATAAGAGACGTGAATTGGGAAAGGCTGACAAAGGATAACGCGCCGCTTGGCACTGCAATCAAGCTGTTTCCGCCCTTCAGCACGCCCAATACAGACATCGATGCGCTGTTGTTGGGCCTGCCAAAACCTCAGATAAAATTTCTACAAGGTGTTGCCGATAATTCGACCCATTTACGCGCCCTGATTCTGCGTGATCGTGATTGGGTTGACGCCATGATGTCGTCCAGCCTCGATGACTTTCTCACAGTGGCCACACAGGCGCTGATGGACGATATGGCGCTGGCTGATAGCGAAGCGCCCGCCATGGCTGCCCTGCGCCGTTACAAGGCCAAGACAGCGCTATCAATTGCTTTGTGGGATATCGCCGATGCCACTGACAAGCAGATCATCCTCACCGCATTAACGAAGGCTGCAGATATTTCGGTTGAGGTTGCCTTAAAATATCTCATCAAGCAGGAAGTGGCTAGCGGCAAGTGCACCTTTGAACCAACCGACGATACGCTGGTGGGCCTTGGTTTTGTGCTGTTGGGTATGGGCAAGCAGGGCGGTTTTGAGCTGAACTATTCCAGCGATATTGATGTGATTGCGCTTTACGACCCGCAAGCGCCTGTTTTGGCCGATGGCCAGGAGCCATCGGTGTTTTGGGTGCGGCTGGTCAAGCGGCTGGTTCGGCTGCTGCAAGAGCGCACCGGCGATGGCTATGTTTACCGCACAGATTTGCGCCTGCGCCCTGATCCGGCTTCCACACCGCTTGCTGTTTCCTTGCCCGGTGCCTTGCAATATTACGAAAGCCTTGGCCAGAACTGGGAGCGTGCGGCCTTTATCAAAGCACGGCCGGTATCGGGTGATCTTGCGTTTGGCGATGATTTCCTCAAAGAGATTTCGCCGTTTATCTGGCGCAAATATTTGGATTACGCCGCGATTGAGGATGTGCATTCCATCAAACGTCAAATCCATGCCCACAAAGGTTTTGGCCACATTTGTAGCGCCGGGCACAACATCAAGCTTGGCCGGGGCGGCATCCGTGAGATTGAGTTTTTTGTGCAGACCCAACAGCTTATCGCCGGTGGCCGAAACGTTGAATTGCGCCTGCGAGAAACGCTGGCGGGCCTCAATGAGCTAACCAAAATGGGTTGGGTAACAGAAGAAGCCCGTGTGGACCTGACCAAGGCCTATTGGTTCCTGCGCCAGGTCGAAAACCGCATTCAGATGCTGGATGATGAGCAGACGCACATCATCCCGGAAAATGAGGAGAAACGGCAAAAACTGGCCAATCTCTCTGGCATTCCAGACTTGGCAGAATTTGACCGCGCGCTGATTGAGACTTTCACCACCGTGCAGCGCCACTATGCCGATCTGTTTGAAGAAGCCGAAAGTCTTGCCGCTGAAACTGGCAACCTTGTTTTTACCGGCGATGAGGATGACCCCGCCACGATTGAAACCCTTACAGGCTTGGGTTTTCAACAGCCCGCCAGCGCCATTGCCACCATTCGCGGCTGGCATTTTGGCCGCTTCGCAGCCACGCGCTCTTCCCACGCCCGCAGCGTGCTAACGCAGCTTGTGCCGATTATGCTCAAACAGTTTTCGCTGAGCGGTCAGCCCGATCAGGCGCTGTCCGGCTTTGATCGCTTTGTCGCGGGTCTGCCTGCCGGGCTGCAACTGTTCTCCCTGCTTAAAACCAATCCTGATCTACTCAAATTACTGTCGATTATCTTGGGTGCAGCGCCGCGGCTTGCCGCCACAATTACCCGCCGACCGCATATTCTTGATGCGCTATTGGACCGTGCTTTTTTCGAAACATCCTTCAAAATGGATGACTTCAGCAATGGCCTCTGCGCCACATTAAAACTGGCAACAGGTTTTGAAGACTCGCTCGATCGTGCCCGCATCTTTACCCAGGAACAAAAATTTCTCATTGGCGTGCGCCTGCTAACTGGCACCYTRAAGGCYGATGAGGCGGCKMGKGCCTATACSGARCTRGCGGAAACYGTYGTTGTTGAAATGCTGGCGGTGACGCGRAAAGATTTTGAGCAAAAGCATGGCTGTGTGCCGGGGTCCGATATCGCCATATTGGGCATGGGGAAGCTCGGCAGTCACGAGATGACCTCCAGTTCTGATCTGGATTTGATCCTGATCTACGATGTTGAAGACCCKACAAGCCARTCYGATGGCAAACGRCAATTACCYGCTTCGCAATATTTTATACGGCTGACCCAGCGCCTTATCGCYGCGCTWTCTGCGCCGACRGGCGAGGGGCTGCTYTATGAGATTGACATGCGCTTGCGCCCGTCCGGCAATGCTGGCCCTGTGGCGACGCAGTATCAAACCTTTGTCAGCTATCARCTAGATCAAGCCTGGACCTGGGAGCGCATGGCTTTGACACGCGCACGGTCTTTGCGCGGCGGTAATGCGTTGGCACAAAAGCTAACCGATACAATCCGCGACATTTTAGGCGGCCCAGCCCCTGAGAACCTGACGGCCGATGCGCGCGAAATGCTGGGGCGGATCATGGAGGCAAAGCCTTCGAAACATGTTTGGGACGTGAAAACCGCACGCGGTGGTATYGTCGARATYGAGTTCATTGCRCAGGTYTTGCAGCTMAARCAYGGCCAATCCCTGCCATCCATCCTCGTCGCCAACACCGAGGCGGKGTTGAGGGCGGCAGGCGRCGCGAAAGTGTTATCAGGCAGTGATATGGACACGTTGATTGAAGCGGAAGATGTCTATTCCAGTCTCCAGCAATTAACGCGCATGGCGTTTGATAGCGGCGAGGCAGGCGGCGATTTCCTTAGCCAAACAGGCTTTATGCCGATTTTACTGGGCGCATTTTCATTGCCGGATATCGATGTTGCCGAAGCTTATTTGAAAGAACTGTCGGAGCGGGTTGCAAGCATCACTCAAAAGCAATTGGCCTAGCGGCTTTAAGCGCTAAGCTCAGCGTTTTCATCCAGCTCTGCCATTTGTACCAGTGGCATCATGATGGTCACGGTGGTGCCTTTGCCCTCGCAAGATTCAATCATCATGCGGCCCTGGTGAATCTCCACAAGGCTGCGGGTAATGGCAAGGCCAAGGCCTGACCCATTGTGGTTCTTGGAGAACTGGTTTTGCACTTGCTCAAACGGCATGCCCAGCTTCTTGAGCGCGTCTTCGGGAATGCCAATGCCGGTATCAGTAATCGAAAGCTGCATCATGTAATCCGAAGCTTTCATGTTGATGGAGATTTTGCCTCCCTCTGGTGTGAATTTGACGGCGTTGGTTAGCAAATTCAGCATGATCTGCTTCATCGAACGGCGATCGGCATCCATATTGATTTCGTCGTCGCCATTGATGGTGACCTGCAAATCCTTGTTCATCACCTCAACACTGACGACACGAATGGACTCGCGAACGATGTCATGCAGCGGCACTTGTTCGAAATCCAATTGGAACCGGCCAGCCTCGATTTTGGACATTTGCAGAATGTCATTGATGACGGCCAGCAAGAACGTGCCGCTTTCATGGATATCATCGCAATATTCTACGTATTTGTCAGAGCCAAGTTTGCCAAAGATACCGCTGCGCATGATTTCAGAAAATCCGATAATAGCATTAAGCGGTGTGCGCAGCTCGTGGGACATATTGGCCAAAAACTCAGATTTCGCGTTGTTGGCAGCCTCCGCCTTTTCTTTTTCACGGGCATGTTGATCTGCCAGTATCACCAGTTCACTGGCCAAAGTCTGCATTTTCTGGCGGTGGGCGCTTAGATCGCGGATCAAAATAGCTTGCTGTTTCTCGTCCTCAATCAGCTTTTCCTGATGCCGCTTCAGATCGGTAATATCCGTGCCAACCGATACAAAACCGCCATCGCCGGTGCGCCTCTCGCTAATTTGCAGCCAGCGATTATCAGCCAGGGTAATTTGATAGGTCCGTGCACCGGGCGCGCTGGTATCATCGGGCAATGGTGTGGTGGAAATGATATCAGGATTGCTCTTGGCGGAAATCACTTCGTAAGGCGTGCCGGGCGTAACATCATCGACACTCAGCTTATGCAGGTTCCGGTAATTGGAATTGCACATGACGATGTGGTTTCTATTGTCCCACAGCACAAACGCCTCAGATGTTGTCTCAATGGCATCGCGCAGGCGGATATCGGCAAGGCGGGTGTTTTCAGCCAGTAGCTTTTGCTCGGTGATATCCGTTGCAATGCCCATCAGCTGCCGCGCACCGGCTTCGCTCTCCACCAACTCACCGCGCAGGCGCAGCCACAACCATTCACCGCTGCGATGGCGAAGACGCAACTGGGTATCAAAACCGGTGTCAGGGGAGGCCAATAGTTGGGCTTGCAGCTCATAAAGGCTGGGGTCATCGGGATGCATCAGCTCATTGAGCTCATCCATGGAGAACCTGAAATCTTTACGCCCGTCACTGGATGTATAGCCCAACAGAGCGCTCATCGAGCTGGACCAGACAAGCGTGCCGCTGGTGACATCCCAGTCCCACAGGCCGGAGCGGCCATGCACCAGGGCCATTTCCTGGCGCTTATAAGCGTTGGCGTAAATCTCATCGGCCTCATGGGCGCGCGCCGATTGGGCAAAGAAGCTGTAGACCAGAACCAGCGATAACAGCGTCATGGCAATGAAGATCAGAACATCCTGTGTTCTTTTAGATCGCCATGCGGCCAGCGCATCTTTGTGGGGCTGCACAACAGCAAGCGAGGCATAGGGCGCATCAAGGTGATGGACGGTAGCCAGAATATCGGAGTCTTCGGTGGGGTGCAGACGCAGCACACCCGCGCTGGCGCCCAATATTGTCAGGGGTTGATTGGTGCCAATTTCGGCATCCAAAGTGGCCGGTTGGGTTTGTGATGCTTGGCGCGCCGCAAAGCCAACGACTTTGCCATCGGCCTCCGTTAGATAAAAACGGCGGCCTTGGCGCAAAGCACCTTTGGGCAGCACTTCTGACAGGATTTCTCCTGCATCACCCAATGGATTATTTGCTGCATGATTGTTGATGCCCATAGCAACGGCAACAGCGAGATTTTGCAGGGTTAGCTCGGCTTCGGCCTGCGATGCGATGAAATCTTGCTTCAGGCTATCGATGCGGATCACGGCGACAACGCCCAGCGACAAAATAACCAGAGCMGGRATCAGCACCTTAAGAATTGGGTCGAGGCCCAAAAGCTTACGGTCKGCTGGCTGTGCCAGCGCCCTGAGGCTATCGAAGATGTGAGTCCGCCCTCCGCCAGACGATTTTACGCGCCTGTCAGGTGACGCTTCGGCTATTGTTGCCCGCGCCATTTTATCCCCAAAACTGTAGTAAATCAGCCATTTATCAAGACCGAATCACTTGTATTTGAATCTAAGTGATTCGTTCTGTCTAGAGTCAAAATGAAAAAAATGGTTAACGCCAAWTTCTCMAGATTCGGGGATAGGTATGTCGTTGTTTTTTAATCGTTTCCGAGCAGTCGATGGGTGATGTCTGATACGTTGGACGACAAATCGTTTTGCTCGCTAAGCCGTTCCAGAGCCTTTTTCGCCAAAGCCTGGCGGCCCGGCTCCAGCTGTTGCCATGTGCTCAGACCTTCCAGCARCCGGGCGGCAATCTGYGGATTGTCGCCGTCTAGCATGCCAACCTGACGTGCAAGGAACTGGTAGCCACCGCCATCCATGCGGTTGAACTGGGTGTAATTGCCYGAAAAGGCACCAATCAAGGAACGCACACGGTTGGGGTTGCTGTAGCTGAACACCGGATCATGCAGCAGCGCACGCACCGTGCTCAGCGTATCCGTGCTGTTGACCAGCGCTTGCAGGCTGAGCCATTTGTCCATCACCAGCCCATTATCCTGAAACTGGTCATACATCTCGGCCAGTACAAGCCCGCGCTCTCTGCGGCCTTGGCGGCAAAGCGCCATCATCGCGCCCATGCGATCTGTCATATTGGCGGCAGATTTGACTTGCGCCACCGCAATATCGGCGGCGTCGCTGCTGTCACTGGCAACCATCAAATCAAGCACCGTATTTTTCAACGAGCGCCGCGCGGCGGTTTCGCCATCGGTGGCCGTATCATTCTCTTTGTGCAGCGAGTGATAGAGCTTGGTCAGCTCATCTTTCAGGCACAGCGACACATAGGCTTTTACATAGGCCTGCGCGCTGGCCACGGCATCCGGAAAGACATTTTCTTTAAGGGAGCGGGCAAGTTCTTGTGGGGCCGGGATCGACAGGCACAGCGCTTTGAAGCTTGGATCGAGCTCGGTGTCCTGCAACAGGCTCGCCGCCGCTGTGGCAAGGGCTATGGGCCCTTCGGGCTTCTTTTCTTCCAGCACGGCGTCATAAACCCGGCGGATGGAGGACATCGCCAGGTTTTGATAGGCCTGCCAGCGGTTGAACGGGTCTGAATCGCGCGCAGCAAGGAAGATTTGATCCTCGTCGCTTTGGCTTTGCTCCAAAATGACCGGGGCGGAGAACCCACGATTGATGGACAGCCGCGCATTGAGGGGAATGTTTTTAATTGTCAGGTCTGAAATTCTGCTTTTAAGCCGGTAAAAACCTTCTTTCAGCTCAGGAACATCCAATTCGATATCCTGACCATCCTCACCAACATAGGCCAGTTTGAGCGGGATCACCAGCGGCGGGCGGTCGGCGCTGAGGTGCGGCAGTTCCGAATAGCGCTGAGTGAAGAACAATTGGCGCGAGTTATCACCGTTTTGTATTTCCTTGACGCCGACAATTGGTGTGCCAGCCTGATTATACCACCATGAAAATTGCGAAAGATCGGCCACATTGGCCTCTTCAAAACAATCCAGAAACGCTTCAATGGTTGTGGCTTCGCCGTCATGACGCTCAAAATACAAATCCATGCCAGAGCGAAAGCCCTCGCGGCCCAAAATGGTTTCGAGCATACGGATAAGCTCCGCGCCCTTATTGTAGATCGTGGCCGTATAAAAATTGTCGATCTCTTCGAACATGACCGGGCGCACAGGGTGGGCCAATGGGCCCTGATCTTCGGGGAACTGCCGCGCTTTCAAGGTGCGAACATCACCAATACGCTGCACCGGAGCAGAGCGCATATCGGCGGAGAATTCCTGATCGCGGAACACGGTCAGGCCTTCTTTGAGGCACAACTGAAACCAGTCGCGGCAGGTGATGCGGTTGCCGGTCCAATTGTGGAAATATTCGTGGGCGATAACGCGCTCGACGCCCGCATAATCCTGATCGGTGGCAATCTGTGGATCGGCCAACACATAGCGGTCGTTGAAAACATTGAGACCCTTGTTTTCCATCGCGCCCATGTTGAAATCCGACACCGCGACAATCATGAAAATATCAAGATCATATTCGCGGCCAAAGCGCTCTTCATCCCATTTCATGGAGCGTTTTAGCGCATCCATGGCGTAGTCGCATTTGTCCTCATTGCCATGCTCGACATAAATGCGCAGCACCACATTGCGGCCCGACATGGTTTTGAAACTATCTTCAACAAAGGCTAGATCACCAGCCACCAGCGCAAACAGATAGGACGGTTTGGGGAAGGGGTCATGCCAAACGGCAAAATGGCGCTCAGCATTATCCGGCATGTCGCCGCTTTCAATCAAATTGCCGTTGGACAGCAATTGCGGCGCTTCTGCCTTATCGGCTTCAATGCGAACGGTATAAACGCTCAGCACATCGGGCCGGTCATAGAAATAGGTAATGCGGCGAAAGCCTTCTGCCTCACACTGGGTGCAATAGGCCGAGCCAGAGCGATAAAGGCCCATGAGCTGCTTATTGGATTTCGGGTTCACCTCGGTGTCAATTTCCAGCACAAACGGGTCTGATGGCGGAGAGTTAAGCGTCAGGTGACTGGCATCGCAGCTGTAGGCATCTTCGGRAACWTCTTTGCCATCGATCCGCAGCGCCACAAGCGACAAATCATCACCGGCAAGCTTCATGGCCATGCCGGGCGTCATACCATCGCGGCGCTCAACATGAAGCTTGGCGGTAATTTTAGCTTTTTGCGGGGCCAGATTGAAACTCAAATGGGTTTCGGTAATGGCATAGTGTGTTGGTTGATAATCATTTAGCCGAACAGGTTCTTTGCGGCGCGAATTTGTGCTCATGATTTATCCAATATGACGGGGCCAACRGGGTGWGGCCGATAGGAAAGAATGATTGGCCACATGTATATGGCCAGAAATCAAAAGCGACCAGTGCCAATCATGCGATGGCACTGGGCTTTGGTATAAAATTGGGGGATCGCARAGGGACGCTGGCGTCAACTCTGCTTAAAAANTGAGAATTTTGAGCTGCAAGTCATAAATGTCAAAGCCAGAACACAATCATGCGCGGGCCTTGCATCTTCGCAGTCAMATACMAGYCTCAGGCTTTGACCAAAAGTGGCTCATCAAAATCAAAAGGTCCGTCCATCCAGCAATCTGAAATAAACTGGGACAACGCACCGCGCGTATTCCAATCGCCAGATTTTGACATGCTGGCATTTGCACCCAAATCCAGCACGGATTGCAAGGTTTCAGCATCATCTGCGGTTGTGAGCACAACGATTGGGACGTTTGCAAACCTTCGATCTGCGCGGAAGGCTTTGAGAAACTCCTGGCCGTTCATTCTAGGCATGTTTAAATCAAGCACGATCATTTCTGCGGGGTGCTCGTTTTGCGCGGCAGAATTCAAAAAGGCATCAAGGCATTCCCGGCCATCTTCRTATTCTACAATGGAGATACGYTGAGGGATGTAATTAAGTGAGCGGCGGATGATGAAGCGGTCATCCGGGTCGTCGTCAACAAGGGCAATGACCATGTCCGAGAATTCTTTGGGTAATATGGGCATTATGCCGCTTCCTTCTTATTAATTACGTCCACATTARTGGCCGAYACRTCCCGCGCKGGAATAWGAATTTCCAGACGTGCRCCGACATTCTCTTGGCCACAGGCTGTGATTGTCCATCCATGTTTTTGGATAATGCTGGAYACGATRGACAAGCCYACGCCAGAGCCRGCAAARTCCTTTTTGCYRACCAGGCGTTTGAAGGGCTCAAAKATGGCTTCGTTCTGATCTGCCGAAAARCCGATGCCGGTATCAGACACGAACAAACAATAGTGACTGCCGCGATCTTCAAAGCCCATCTGCACCAGGTTRGGGCGCTCCAATGAGGTGTATTTAACYGCATTGGACATCAGGTTTTGAATCRCGGAYTGCAACAACGCGSCATCCGCGTTGATGTGGACGCTYGGGATATSGATATCGAAGGAGACATCRCCGCGAAATTTGCTGACCWGCATTTGCTCGATAATCAGCTCAAGTGTTTCATCCAGCGGYTCAAGATTTTTTTCCAGTGAGCGGTTTTGAATTTTKGCAAACCGAAGCAGATCACCAACCAGGTTTCTGCCGCGTGTAACCGCCTTGTCCATGACATCCATGCACCGCACTTTAAGCTCTTCATCATCTGCGCTGTCGGCTTCGCGCAGGATGCGAAGATAATCACTGATCTGGCGCAATGGTTCTTTCAAATCGTGAGAGGCGATATGGGCAAATTGCTTCATATCAGTGGCATAAYTAGCAATTCTGAGYTCATGYTCCTTGCGCAGAGACACGTTGGTGCCAACGGTAATGTAACCGGTAATATGGCCGCTGGCGTCTTTGAAAACCTGCCGGTCAACATCCAACCAGATGGGAGAGCTGTCGGCRGAGGARATAACWGAATCAAACCGACTTGAAATATCGGGGCAGGCAAGATCTTCACCATCAACATGGTCTACAGTTGGGGCAGCGCCTGCCAGGACTTCCTCTACATTCTGTTTTTGAATCGGCTCCATTGGAAATGACCGCCCGGCAATATCACTGAGCGTCAGTCCGGTAAGGTTGCTAAATGCCTTGTTGACCCATCGCACTTTTTGATCTGCATCATGCAAAATGACAACATTGGAGGTCTTTTCCGCAACGGCTGCCAATTCGGTGATTTGTTGTTGCTGGTCGATGGAAATGGTTTCCAGAACAGCATTCTCTTCGTTGAGATGGCGCAAATCCTCGGCGATGATAGAAAATTGCTTCTTATCTTCTTCAAGGAGATGTTGTTGGCGGCGGTGAATTAGGCCAACTCCAATGACGATTAACAGGAGTGTCAAGCCATTGGCAAAAAAGGTTTCTGTGCTCTGTTTTTGTTGGAGGTTAGTTTCAATCTCTTTTTCCAGGGTGAAAAACGTGCCCAATACGTTAGATCTGGCCTGCTTGTATTGTTGTCCTGCCAATAATTCATTGGCGGTTTCAACTTCGCCGCGATCAACAAGAGCAAAAATTTTCTTATGAAGCGCAGTCTGCACACTCAATGCTTTCGGCATGGCGTGTAGGAAATTGCTCTTTGCTGGTTCCGATGCGATGCCGACGAGGCTATTTGCTGTATTGGCAATTGTGCTGGATCGAGATTTGTATGCTTCATACCATGCAGGATCATTGGTTTGAATGATCATTCTGATGGATTCCATTATCTCGCCATCGAGTTTTACAACCTCGTCCGCAAGCAACAGCTCATCACGTTGTTCCGCAGCGAAGTACTGCAAAGAAGCTTCATGGCCAATTCGGAGTGTAAGCAACAGTACTAAAAAGACTGCGATCGCAATGAAACCATCGCGAACGCGTATTTTTGCTTGCTGCATCAATTTGTCTGTGAGATCGACTGTCATGCCATACCCGTTGTAAATTGTAACAACAGGCTACGTAAAATCACCGAACAAAGTGTTAATGATGCAACTCTCGCGCGTGATTTCGCGTTACTTTACACCCAAATAGGCTTGTTCGCCCCAGAGTTGCTGCACCCGTCCATCACGACCACATGCGCGGCGGTAGTAATTATACCGAGCTGTTGATTTCATRTGRTAATTTTGATGGTACTCTTCAGCGGGCCAAAATGCCGTAGCGTCAATTATTCGGGTTAAAATCTTCTTGCCCAAGGACTTTTCAGCTGATTCCTTCGATGCAAGTGCTATCTTACGTTGTTCATCACTGGTGGCAAAAACCGCTGTGCGATAAGARTTTCCCTTGTCGCAAAACTGCCCYTTATCATCCTCAACGTCGATGGTGCGCCAGAAAGTATTAACCAACGTCTGAAAATCAATCAGCTTATTATCAAAGCTAATCTTAACCGCCTCAAGATGTCCCGAGTTACCGTGGTTCTTGTATGTGGGATTATCTGTCTCGCCGCCGATGTAACCGGATGTGGTGGAGATGACGCCTTCGACATGGTCAAAATCCGACTCGACACACCAAAAGCATCCGCCAGCAAATATTGCCTCCTCAACCTCCGCTTTTGCCGCGAGGGTGGATAGCAAGGTGAGGGCCATGATAAATAGAAGTCTCATGATGAGCCTTTCAAAGTGTGATGTGACAAAACCTATCCACATCAAAAAGGCCTAAATCAGTTATTTTCAAGTGCGGGATGACCGGCAGGGGCAGGAAAGCAACCTGCAAAAACGGCTCCGGCAGGCAGCAACCAAGGGTTTTCGCGGCTTTTCGCAGGGGTATCAAACCTTCGTGAACCTGCTCATAAGGCAGCTCACTTATCAGCCCGGCGATGGGCAAAGCGAATTCGGCCAGCACTTTTCCTGCGGATACGACCACGAATCCACCTTCCATGTCGATCAGCCGATTGACTGCGATTGCCATGTCGTCATCATTCACCCCGATGACGGTAATGTTGTGGCTGTCATGGCCAACAGAAGAGGCCAGCGCCCCGCGCGCAAGCTCAAAACCTTCCACAAATCCCAAACCCTTTAAAGGTATCGCAGGTGTTGTCTTGCCATGGCGTTCTACCACTGCAACCTTTGCGAGGTCATTTTGTGGGTCCGCGAGCAAAGCACCATTCGCTAGCTTAACAACACGGCTATTGTGCTGGGTAAGTATCAGCCCTGCCTTTACGCCAATAACCGCAACCGTTTGGTTATCACCTGTCGCTGTGGATTCAATATTGAAGTGTTGCGGCGTTACCTTTTTGGCCTTTACGCTGCTGCGGCCAATGGGAGAAACACAACTCCGGGTAGCAAATAATGCATCATCTACCAAGCGCCCTGCGGACAAGACTTGCTCTACCTGACACTTCTGCAGCGATGACACCAGGGCAATATCAGCCCGGTATCCCGGCGCAATCATGCCGCGATCCCACAGCCGAAATGCCTTGGCAGCGGACCAACTGGCCATACGGTAAACATGGTGCAATGGCCTCCCAAGGGCGATGGCCGTGCGGATCATATAATCGATATGACCCTCCTCTGCGATCTCCATTGGGTTGCGATCATCGGTACAAAACGCCATAAAACTCGATGTATTTTCATCAATTATTTCGGCCAAAGCATGCAAATCTTTGGAAACCGAGCCCTCACGAATGAGAATAGTGAGGCCTTTTCGCAGCTTTTCACGCGCTTCAGCAGCGGTGGTTGCCTCATGTTCGGTTGCTATGCCGGTTGCTGAATAGGCATTTAAATCTTTGCCAGCCAACAGCGGCGCATGGCCATCGCGTGGGCGGTCGGCAAACAGTGCCAGCTTGTCGACCATGTCCTTGTCACCGGCCAGAACGCCGGGAAAATTCATCACCTCCGCCAAGCCAATAACTTTGGAGTGGTGCATGAAGGGGGCAAGATCGGTGGCATGTAACTCTGCGCCAGAGGTTTCAAACCCGGTTGCAGGCACGCAAGAGGAAAGCTGCACGCGCAAATCCATTATCGTGTGTTCGGTGCAATCCAGAAAATACTGAATACCTTCCGCGCCCAGCACATTGGCAATCTCATGGGGGTCACAAATGGCCGTCGTCACCCCGTGGGGCAGCACACAGCGGTCAAACTCCAGCGGCGTGACCAACGATGATTCGACGTGCAAATGCGTATCGATGAAACCGGGAACAGCTATTTGGCCTGTGCAATCGAGTTCCGTTTTGCCTGAATATTCCTCGGCAATGCCCACAATTGTATCGCCGCAAATGGCAATATCTCCAGCAAAGACCTCACCTGTCATCACATCGAGGGTCGTCACATTCTTCAACACCAGATCGGCAGGCTCTTCGCCTTTGCCCTGAAGAATGCGTGCCCGAATGTCCGCTCTGATTGTTTCCTGCATGACTGTTCTCCTTTGCGCGTAATGATGCCGTGTCGCATTTAGCTCTGCAAGAGGCGTTTGATTGCAATAGCACGGCGTTCGTGTTTGGTAGCCAATAAGACAAGACAGATTTGGGTATTGCGGAGCATTTTATGACTGAGACGAAAATCATTAGCGGTAAGGCCAAGGCGGAAGAGGTTTTGGGCGTTGTCAAAGCTGCCAGTGAAAAACTGATTGCTGAAACCGGCGTGACACCCGGCATTGCTGTGGTGATTGTGGGGGAAGACCCCGCCAGCCAAGTGTATGTCCGTTCCAAAGGCAAACGCGCAGAAGAATGTGGCTTTGTGTCTCGCACCCATCGCCTTGATGAAAATGTCGGCGAGGCTGAATTGCTGGCTCTGGTACAAAGCCTCAATGATGATGCCGATATTCATGGCATTCTGGTGCAGTTACCGCTGCCAAAACACATCAATGAAGACAAAATCATCGAGACTATTCTGCCGGAAAAAGATGTTGATGGTTTTCACCCGATCAATATCGGTCTGCTCAGCACGGGCAACCGCACGCGCGCGCTTATTCCATGCACGCCAGCTGGTAGCTTGTTACTGGCAAAGGAAGCGTTGGGCAGCAATCTGAGCGGCCTAAACGCTGTTGTCATCGGGCGCTCCAACATTGTGGGCAAACCCATGGCGGCCCTGCTGCTGCAGGAAAGCTGCACCGTTACCATTGCCCATAGCCGCACCAAAAACATTGAGGCATTGGCCAAAACGGCTGACATTCTTGTGGCCGCTGTCGGGCGCCCCAAAATGATCAACGCCAGTTGGATCAAACCCGGCGCAACGGTGATTGATGTGGGCATCAACCGTATCCCAGCGCCTGAAAAGGGCGAGGGCAAAATGCGGCTGGTTGGCGATGTGGATTATGACGATGTCATCGGCACTGCCGGTGCCATTACACCCGTGCCGGGCGGTGTTGGTCTTATGACGATCGCCATGTTGATGTCCAACACAGTAACGGCCGCTGCAAGGGCTGCCGGGCGTAGTGATTTGGAACCCGAGTTCAAGCTGTAATCAATTGCTTCAGCCGTAAAAATGAAGCTACTAACTGTAAGTTTAAATAATTATGGGGACCATCTTGAATTTTAGGATGTAATCCCCAAATAATAATCACAGAGGCTTGTAATGAAATTTGTTACGAGCCCAACGGAATAGTCGGAGCTGGCCGCGAGCGACAAGACTAAACGGCATCGCGGTAAGCTGGCCTGATGCGTGGAGCCGCCTACACTACGGGACCCCCACGCTGTGAGATAGGAGGATTGCTATGTTGGCGTCCCTACTTCTCGAAGCCAGTGGTCCAAAGGGCGGACGCGTTCGCCTCAAGGTATCAATCGACCTTTATTGGTTGAAATGGCTTTGGGGTAATTGATTGAAGTTCTTGACCAACAAGGGTCGCCTATCGGCGGCCCTTTTTTTTGAGCCGGCGAAACTTCGTGCTCTTCGGGGCAAAACAAGGTGCACCGACCAAATGACCAGTGCCTCAATATTCATTAAAAAAGGGCGGCCCCAGAGCCGCCCTTTTGCTAATCGATTGTTGCCAAAAAGGCCTATTTCATCATCATCATGGCTTTGTCGATAACGGCATGGGTCCAGGCACCTTCAGGCGCTTTGGAGATAACCGGATCAGAACCGCCAGACAGCAATGTGTCGATGGTGCGCTGATAATCAGCTG
>NVXB01000007.1 GCA_002746425.1 Hyphomicrobiales bacterium
ATCCTTCTGCAGCAAAACCCAAGCCACGGACAACAACAGACCCAACAACGGCAGCTAGCACGGCAAAGCTGCGGCCTGTTCGTGTGGATTGCGGGCTTGCCATGAAAAGCATGGCGATGGTGGCAAAAGTGAATGCATAAAGCGGTGCGACAAACCGGCCATGCAGTTCTCCAAGCAATTTCTGGAAATTACGCGCATCGACATCGTCTATTTTCATGCTTAGCAGATCAGCGGTCAGGGTTTCCTTGGCCTTGAACTTGACCTTTGTGGTGCGCTCGCGGAATTGCGACAGGTCGAAGGCATAGCTGTCAAATTCAATGATGGACGCGGCCTTTGCGGATTTTTCTCGCCGCACAATATTGCCGTTTTGCATGATCAGATAAGTTCCAACGCCGGCCTCAACAATGGCGCCGCGACTGGCCAAGTATTGAAACGAAACGTCTGGATTACGGGTATCGCTGATCAAAATGCCGCTTAGGCTGCCATCAATATTCCGCTCTTTAATGTGGACCATGATGCCTTTATCGACATCTGTAAAACCGCCCGGAACCATAATGCTGGCGATCAAATCTGCGCGAATTTGCGTGATATATCCGCGCAATTGACTCAAACCCTTGGGCGCAACGCTGATGCTTAAAACGCCGGTCAGTATTGCAACCAACAGGCTAAGCCACAAAAGCGGGCGTGTAACACGTTTGGGAGAGCCACCTGCCGAGGCGATGACGATGATTTCACTATCCTGATGCAGTGAGTTGATCACATAGATAACGGCAATCAGCAGCGCTACCGGCGCGAGCACCACAACGAGGCTTGGAACGGCAAGGCTGGAGACAATTAAATACAGTTCCAGCGTTTGGCCTTTGGATGACACCAAATCGATTTTGCGAAGGGCTTGGGTGATCCAAATGATAATTGTCAGCACAATTGTCGTCAGCAGAAACGCACTGAGGCCTTTGCGGAACACATATTGTTCAATTTTTGTGGTCAGACCAAAGGCCATTCAAGTTGTTCCGCGAAATTGTTCCATTTGGGTGTAGCTAAATCAGTTTACATTATGAAGGTGCGCGAGATTAAGGCATTGAAGGTTATGGAACGCCATGGAAGGTATTGAAGACAATGGCAAGATTATGCTTTGCCTCTTGCCGAACCTACCAATCTGTCCCACCTTGTGACCTAAAGAATTGCTTCCCTCATTTTTAGTGATTCCCATTATACCCGTTAGAAAGCAGATATTATGTCGCCAAATACCAGTTTTGCATTTCAAAAGAAAGTTACCGGATCGCCTAAAGTCATTGTGTCGCTCTGTGGCACTGACTTGAAATTGCCAGAACAGGTGAGCGAGAAATTCGAAAATGTGCAAAACACCTTTGAAGCTGCTGCCAAAGCGGCTGATTTTAACGGCAAGGCGAAGACCCAACTAAACCTTTTTGTGCCAGCGGGCACAGAAATTGATCGCCTCATTATATTGGGTGTTGGCGATGATGCAGAAACATCCATCGCAGACTGGACCAAATTGGGTGGCCGGGCTGCTGGAATGCTGAAAAACAAAGACGCAACTGTGGTGTTGGGCGATTGTGGTGCTGATAATGCTGCTGCTTTCGCTGAAGGTGTGTTTTTGCGCAATTACAATTTTGATATCTACAAGACCAAATCGAAAGACGACGATAAAAAGCCCTCTGAGCAAAATCTGGTGATTGTCTGCAGCGATGTGAGCGATGCCCGCGATGCGTGGGATGTTAGAGAGGCCGTTGCTGAAGGCACCGTTTTTGCCCGCACGCTGGTCAATGAGCCTGCCAATATCCTGACAACCACAGAATTTGCCAAACGCCTCAAATCCCTGGAAAAGCTTGGCGTTGAAGTGGAAGTGCTCGATGAGCGCGATCTCAAGAAAATTGGTATGAATGCGCTTTTGGCCGTGGGTGTCGGCTCGGCAATGCCTTCCAAAGTCGTGGTCATGAAGTGGAATGGTGGCAACGCCAAAGACAAGCCATTGGCCTTTGTTGGCAAGGGTGTTGTGTTTGATACGGGCGGCATCTCCATCAAGCCTGCGGGCGGCATGGAAGATATGAAGGGTGATATGGGCGGTGCAGCCGCTGTATCTGGCCTGATGAAAGCCGTTGCCGGGCGTAAAGCCAAAGCTAATATTGTTGGTATTGTCGGCCTTGTGGAAAACATGCCCGATGGCTTGGCCCAACGCCCCGGCGATATTGTGACAAGCCTTTCCGGCCAGACCATTGAAGTGATCAACACCGATGCGGAAGGCCGTCTCGTTCTGGCAGATTTGCTTTGGTACACAGAAGATACCTTCAAGCCAAAATTCATGATTAATCTGGCGACGCTGACAGGCGCTGTTATCGTTGCTCTGGGGCATCATCACGCTGGCATGTTCTCCAATTCTGATGATCTGTGCGACGCGCTTACATCTGCGGGGAAAACCAGTGCTGAGCTGGTTTGGCGCCTGCCGCTTGGCAAGCCCTATGACAAGATGATTGATAGCAAGTTTGCCGATATGAAAAACACCGGCGGGCGTTCSGCTGGTTCCATCACCGCAGCGCAATTCCTGCAAAGATATGTGCGCGATGTCGATTGGGCGCATCTGGATATTGCTGGTACAGCCATGGGCTCACCGCAAACCGATATCAACAAATCCTGGAGTTCCGGTTTTGGGGTCAATCTGCTCAACCAGTTGGTTGCCGACAAATATGAAGGCTGATTTCCTTGGCTGAAATTCTGTTTTATCATTTGCAGTCTCAGCCCTTGGATGAGGTGCTGCCCGGCTTGCTGGAACGTTCCCTTGAGCGMAGCTGGAAGGTGATCATCAAATCCGGCAGYCCGCAATATCTCGACGAGCTGGACGCTTTGCTGTGGACCTAYCAGGAAGAAAGCTTCCTGCCGCAYGGCATTGCCGATGGCAGTGARAATGACGCAAAACAACCCATCTTGTTGCTGCTAGAGGATAGTGCKGCGACCAGTGCWGATGTACTGTTTTTRGTGCATGGTGCAGCGATGCCAGATGATTTGCCCTATCAACGCGTTGTGTTGATTTTTGATGGACAGGAAGAGTTGGCGCTGCAAAATGCCCGCATGCAGTGGAAATCACTGCGCGATAGTGAGCATGATATAACTTATTGGCGYCAGAACGAGGCTGGRCGTTGGGAAAAGAAAGCTTGAATGCCCCATTGTTTTATCCCCGGATTTTGCTAGAGGCTGCGGCATGTTTTTAAGTGTGTTCGATCTGTTCAAAATTGGTGTGGGCCCATCCTCTTCTCATACGATGGGGCCYATGGTTGCCGCGCGCCGGTTTCTTCGTGATATCCGCGATGGTGATTGGCCGCGCCCCGCTGGAGTTGAGATTTCACGATTGTCGGTTAGCCTGCACGGCTCGCTTGCTTTTACCGGCAAGGGGCAYGCCACAGACCGCGCCATCACTTTGGGYCTGTGCGGCTGCGAGCCGCATACGCTTGACCCCGCGCAGGTTGATGGKTTTTTACAAAAAGTATCTGCCTCAAAAACCGTTTCACCAGAAGGGTTTGGCTCGTTTTCTTTTGATCCTGAATCCGCTATTGAGTTCGATTACGGACCGCCGCTGGAACATCACGCCAATGGGTTGGTGTTTTATGGCTGGTCGTCGACCGGGGCTTTGCTGCTGAAAAGAACCTATTATTCCACCGGCGGTGGCTTTGTGTTTAGCGAAGCTGAAATGACGGGTAGTGATGCCGGTGATGAGCTGGATTCAGAATTGGATATGGTGCCGTATCCGTTCAAAACGGCCAAAGAAATGCTGGCTATGGGCGCAACAAGCGGTCTCAGTATTGCTGATATGAAGCGTGAGAACGAGGTGGCGACGACCAGCCTTGATAGTCTCAACTCTCAGCTCAACGACGTCTGGGATGCCATGTCGCGCTGTATGGAGCGTGGTTTGGAAGGCGAGGGCATATTGCCGGGCGGCCTCAAAGTTAAACGGCGCGCCAAGGAAATTCACCTGCAATTGCTAGCCGAAGCCAGCAGTAACGCGTTTCATCCCCATAAGGTCATGGATTGGCTTGGCGTCTATGCCATGGCGGTGAATGAGGAAAATGCAGCTGGCGGGCAGGTGGTAACCGCGCCCACCAACGGGGCGGCTGGGGTCGTGCCCGCTGTGCTACGCTATTATCTTGATCATTGCATTGGCGCGACGCAGGAGGGGGTCAAAACCTTCTTGCTGGTCGCTGCGGCCATTGGCGGCGTCATCAAATACAACGCCTCTATCTCGGGCGCTGAAGTTGGTTGCCAGGGCGAGGTGGGTTCTGCATCGGCGATGGCCGCCGCTGGCCTTTGCGCTGTGCTTGGCGGTTCCAATGCGCAAATTGAGAACGCTGCCGAGATTGCGCTGGAACATCATTTGGGCATGACCTGCGATCCTGTGGGCGGTTTGGTGCAAGTGCCATGCATAGAGCGAAATGCCCTTGGCGCGGTTAAAGCTGTGACGGCTGCGAGCCTTGCTTTGCGCGGCAGCGGCGATCATTTCATCCCGCTGGATAATTGCATCAAGACGATGCTTCAGACTGGCCGCGATATGAAAGCCGAATATAAAGAAACATCGCAGGGCGGGTTGGCGGTAAACGTTATTGAATGTTGATGTGGTAATATGTTACCGTATTTCCAAATAACTGCAAAATAACAGGAATTTTCGCTGATTCACGAAACTTCGTTCTTGACGTTGCAGCATGGCTTGGTTATGTCCGCCTAACGAATGATGGTGCAATCGGTACCATCTGGTGGTTTTATGACGGTGTGATTTGAGTTTTGCTCAATCTGCTCGTCATTTCCAAGCAGGTTTAAGCAGAACTCATGAAAACATATTCCGCGAAAGCCAGCGAGATCGAAAAGAATTGGATTTTGATCGACGCTGAAGATCTTGTCGTTGGCCGTCTTGCTGCATTGGTAGCAACGCGTCTGCGCGGCAAGCATAAGCCAACCTATACGCCGCATATGGATTGCGGCGATTATGTCATCATCATCAATGCCGAGAAGATCACTCTGACTGGCAAAAAATATGAAGACAAAACATATTATTGGCACACAGGTTATCCTGGTGGCATCAAGCAGCGTACAGCTCGCGAAATCATCGAAGGCCGCTTTCCAGAGCGTGTTGTGATGAAAGCGGTTCAGCGTATGCTGCCAAGTGGCCCTCTTGGCCGTCAGCAATTGCGTAACCTCAAAGTTTACACTGGTACTGACCATCCCCATGAAGCACAGCAGCCGGTTGTTCTGGATGTCGCTGCGCTCAACTCTAAGAATAAGAGGGAGTCCTAATCATGGCTGAAGATCTACAGTCTCTTGAAGATCTGGGAAACACACTGGAAGCCAGCGATGCTGCCGAAACAGTTGCTGCTCCTGTCTACGTTCAAAAACTTGACGAGCATGGCCGCGCCTATGCAACAGGCAAGCGTAAAGATGCGGTTGCTCGCGTTTGGATCGCACCTGGTTCCGGTAAGATCACAGTAAACGGCAAAGATTTTGTTGGTTACTTCGCTCGTGCTGTTCTGCAGTTGGTTGTCCGTCAGCCGCTCGTTGCTGCTAGCCGTGACACTCAGTACGACATTAAAGCTACTGTTAAAGGTGGTGGTTTGTCAGGTCAGGCTGGTGCAGTGCGCCATGGTATTTCCAAAGCGTTGACCTACTTTGAACCAGACCTGCGTGCAGTTCTGAAAAAAGGTGGCTTCCTGACCCGCGATAGCCGTGTGGTTGAGCGTAAGAAATACGGTAAGGCGAAAGCCCGTAAGTCATTCCAGTTCTCCAAACGTTAACGCTGAAAAGCCAAAAACGTCAAATATTACAATGGGTTCGCTTAGGCGAGCCCATTTTTTTGCGTTTAGGGGGCAAATTAGGGCAGAATCCAGTGTTTCTGTGCTGATGTGATGTTGAGGAAGCTACAAGTTTTGCCATGCAGGGGGAGGTGGGCTTCAGCAAGCAGCACATCTGGGGAAAAGCGCCGGGTGTTGGACATTTGAGAAGCACTGGAAAGAGCAGCTTCCCAGACATCGCGCGGTTTTGTTGTATGCGGCCTGCCAATACGCTTAGCTACGGCTAGGTAGGGGGGCATCACTTGCATAGCGGCCACCACCACGATCATATCGTTTCCGGGTGATACCGCTCAATTAGTATCGGCCTTGATACTAATCCTGAAGGTTGAAGTTGCTACTATCCTGTTGCGAAGAATCATCTGCAATCAGCACGCCTCCGTGGTCGCTATAGAGGTTAAAAACGCTGTTGGCGGAACTGATTTGGGTTGCGCCAATACAGTAAATATCGTCGCCAGATGGAACAAGTGCCGAGTAGATAAATCCAACATTTGAAGCGACCGTCTCGGTCTCGCCTGGCGCAATCTCAAAAAGAGGCCCACCGTCTCCATCGTAATTGTTTTCCTCGCCGCTATAATCGACCCAAAACAGATAGATTGCCTCTGAGCCATAATTGTTAAATGTTACACTGGTGCCCGCACCATACCTGCTTTGCATGCTGCCATTACGCAATTCGCAGCCAGAACCTGAATGTAATTCAATTTGGTTTTGCCCGTTGCCCTGAATGTTCTGAGTATTTTGAGTGTTCTGAGTATTTTGGGTGTTTTGCGTGGTTTGTTGATTGTTGCCACTATTGCTGGTCGAGGCGCTGGCTTGGCTGTTTGTGTTTGCCGCATTGCTCTGCGATATATTTGCACTGCTGCTACTTTGGCCCGTGCTGGCGAAATGCGCGTCTGTATTCATGTCCGCCAAGCGCAGTATGCCTTCACATTTCCAAGTACCATTATACAGGATGAGGGCGGAGAAATGATATCCGATAGAGCCAGCGATTGTTTTAGAATCCCCTGGGTTTAACTTCATCAACGGCTTGTCTTGCCTCTTATAATCTTTTGAATCTCCATTCTCGTCGATCCAGTAAATATAAATGACCTCGGAGCCAGCATTGGTGAGTGAAACCTGCGCACCATCTGTGATTTTCTGTGATTGTACCTGTCCCCACAAATCACAGCCATCGCCGGATTGGAGCATAACTTGTACCGGGTTACCGTTGGAGGATTGGGTCTGGTTGTTAACAGAGGAATTGTTCTGCGATATATTTGCACTGCTGCTACTTTGGCCCGTGCTGGCGAAATGCGCGTCTGTATTCATATCCGCCACGCGCAGTATGCCTTCACATTTCCAAGTACCATTATACAGGATGAGGGCGGAGAAATGATATCCGATAGAGCCAGAGAATGTTTTTGAATCTCCCGGGTTTAGCCTCGCCAGCGGCTTGTCTTGCCGTTTGTAATTTTTTGAATCTCCATTCTCGTCGATCCAGTAAATATAAATGACCTCGGAGCCAACATTGGTGAGCGAGACCTGCGCGCCATCAGTAATTTTCTGAGATTGTACCTGTCCCCACAAATCACAACCATCGCCGGATTGGAGCATAATTTGTACCGGGTTGCTGTTGGTCGATTGTATCTGGGTGCCAACCGTGGCGTTGTTCTGTGAATTGTTTTGTGAGCTGGATACGGATTGCTGGTTATTATTGTTCGTGACCTGCCCGGAACCAGCAACCATGGCGTAAGTTGCATCCGCTTTTAAAGTCGGTATGAGGCCGATGCAGGCACTATTGCCATTATAGACTGAATAGACATCGCCAACTTCGACGGTTTCAGTGCGTGTTTCTCCCGCATTTAGTGTGAAGACAGGGTCCTGATTACCGTTGAAATCACCTTCAATTCCATTTTGGTTCACCCAAAAAATATGTACCGGACCAGAATTGGTATTTTGCAATGTCAGTTTGATTTTCTGCCCGTTACTGGTTGAAACGACTTGCCCCAGCTGACCACAGGAACCAAGATTTTGAACAGATGAATTGTTATTTGCACCAGAGCTTTGGTTGGTGCTTTGGTTGGTGCTTTGGTTGGTTCCAGTGCCGCTATTATTGCCGTTATTATTGTTGGCATTAGCCCCAATTGTTTGCGCGGAGCCAGATGGTATCAGGTATGCCGCATCTGCCTTTAAGGTTGGTATGAGGCCGATGCAGGAACCATTGTTGTCATAGACCGAATAGACATCACCCACCTCTACTGTCTCGTTAAGGGTACCTCCTGCATTCACGGTGAAGACCGGGTCTTGTCCGCCGTTGAAATCACCTTCATTGCCGTTTTGGTTCACCCAAAAAACGCGCATGGTGCTGGCGCTGGAGTTTTGCAATGTCAGCGTTATTTGTTGCCCATTGCTGTTGGAAGCGATTTGTCCCAATTGGCCGCATGAATCGAGTTTTCCAACGGAGGAGTTGTTATTTGCAGCGGTGTTCGAGGCTGAATTCTGCGATGAGTTTGTAYTACTCGTCTGTTGCTGCCCAGCATTRGWGTTGGCGGTTTGGTTGCYKGTTTGGGCTTGGTTCTCTTTATAGGTTCCACCAACACTGGATATCGTATGACTTGACAAGGAATACAGTTTCCCTTGACCGTCATCCTYGATGACAAGAGTGCCATAACATTCGCCTTGAATATCGGTGAAGAGTAATGCGCTGCCGATGCGYSCATTCGTTACGATTGTRSYTGAAGGTTTTATTGTTTCTTCTGGTTTTCSCTGTTCACGTTGATAATTGACAGGTGTCCCTTTTTCATCAATCCAGAACATGTATATCGTATCGGGTCCGGTATTTGATRTTGTCTGTTTTGCATCAAAACCCATGGTCGTTTTWAGCTGCCGACGTACCGAACAACTGGATCGCTYAATCTCGATGCCACCGAATAAGGTTGCRTCATCTTTGTTYGCGCAGGCATCCTGATTGCCAAGATCACACCCTCTAGCCCAGGCCAARCGAGCCTTTTTGGCRTCCGCACCATAATATTTGYTGTAATCYGGGTCKGCRTAATATTTGCCGGCCTCAAAACAGGCCTGTGCATTGTCAAGATCGCAACCATATTGAAACCAGCTRCCGCCCCARCTTTYGGYCACGCCTTCATAAACCTCCARCAGACCGGCACSYAGGCAGGATTCWGCATYTGGWGTTGTRYCTGATCGGCACCCTTTAACGAAGGCATCTCTTGCCTTTGATTTTAATCCGGYAGAAAGAAAGGCGTTGCCATAAATAGCGCAGGAWGGGCCATGATTYTCWGARCARCGGTAATAGGGGCGCTGTTTTTCATCATTAAGATTTGATGTGTAGTCAGCCGCTCTATCRCATGCTTTTTGTAGYCCAAGGTTACATCCTGTTTCGGCAACCTCAATGGCATTCTTGAAGCCATCAATCCGTCCCATATCAGTCGCCTTGAGTGCTCTCTTGCGTATCAATACAGCAGCGTTGAGGCAGGCATATTCATCCTTTAAATCGCATCCCTTGATCATCCAGTTTTCTGCTTGCGCAAAATCCTGTGTTTCGCCGTTACCACTCCAGAACATGTTGCCGCGCCGGTCGCAGCCATAGCCGACACCGGCCTCACACATTTTGGTGCTGAGTATTTTTAGGCTTACACATGAGTCAGCATGATCTTGGTCACAAAGACCATCATATAGCCCCAGCGCTTCGTCCCATTCTTTAGTAGGCGCACGAGAACCTTCATGCAAAGCATTGGCCAGTTTCAGGCATTCCTTGGGGTAAGCCTTACCGCCTTCACAATTCAAGCGCCAAACCGTTAGATTGAATCCCCGTACGTTGGCTTTATCAATACGGCAACTTTTTTTATGCCCCGCTTTACAGGCAGGTTTGACAGCGGAACGTAGCTCAGCACAGCCATAGGGGTTCTTGTCAATATTGCAGGCGCGCTCAAAAATATCGATGGCAACATCGCGGTATTTGGGGTTTTTTGCCCAGTTTACATAGTTGGTCAGAATCTTTGCATGTTCCAGACAATCGCTGGCACTCCCTGAAGTGCATCCGCGTTTGACAATGCGCGGCCTGACATATTTCTGGCGCAGTTTTCCTTCGCTTAGAATTTCTGGAACCAATGGCTCCACGTAATACGAAATCTCATAAAGGCTGCCTTCATGGTCATTTGAAATCAGAATGTTGTTAAATTCCTGGCGTTTATTGCCCCGGATCATTTTGAGAAAAGGACGGATTTTTTTCCAAGGATACCAATCCGCCTGGCCCATATAATCATCATCGCTGGCGTAATCATATTCGAAGAGCTGGATGCTAAGGCCATCAATTGCTGTAAAAATGAACTCCTTATTGACCGACCGTGTCTGTTGGGACTTCATGGAGCGGCCCTCAGAGCGTCCGCCATTTGGCCAAATTGAAGTTCCATTTACAAGGATGTCAACCGAGTCCGGGCTTGAGGGGTATATCTTGTTAAAAATGGCTTCGCTGGATAGCGCATTTAGCATGTCATTGGCTGCAAGCAATGTTTTGGAGGAGTCTGACATATTGCTTTGCCCACTCCCTGAACTCAATTGACTAGCTGCATATTCCTGCAGCTTACCCTTGGGATCACCTGCCAAGTTGTTGCCAGCTTGCAGGGCCAAATTCTTAGGTATTTTTCGTATTTTTTTCTTAATGGCGGCTTTTGCTGCAGCGACAACGGCATCTCGGCTGACAGCCCGCAGGCCGCCTTTCAATGCAGCCTTTGCCCCAGCCTTACCTGCAGCGCTGGCCCCGCCCGAGGCAATGCCCATACCAATATCAATCGCCAGATCAATGCCCGCAAACAACACTTTTGTCGCGCCGTCCTGGCCCGTTGATGTTTTGATTGCTTTTATTGAGGTGATGGTCACTTTGAAAAGACCATCAAGGCTCGTGGACATGTTGGACTTGCTCGGATTGCCTGATAGTTCTCGCAACTGTTTCTCAAATGCCGTTGCATCAGATCCCCTGGCGCGCCAAATCGCAGCGTTGCTTTTGCTGCGTGCGCTTTCCCATACGCCAACATTGCCGTTTGAGGCGGTAAGAAGGGCATTACTTCCCTTGTTGTAGATGCGCATTTTCCGGCCAAAAAGTGCTTGTCCGTCATTGGGTATGTCGTCAGTTCGCACACCTGAGGGGTGCGTTGAATATTCAAATCGCCATTTCATATTGTCATGGCCGCTACCGGATTTGCCCCAGTTTGACACATTCTGATCGTTACCGTCCTTTGTCAGGAAAAGGCCCGTTTTCAGATTGATGATAAACCAGAAATCACCGCCCGCAGGCTGAAGAACCCAATCGTAACCTTGCCCCCGTGGGGCCGTAAGCAAACCAGTGTCCGCCTCTACATTGCGCTTGTCATCTCGCGATGCCCGATAGCCCTGGCGCAGGAAACCGCCGGATGCTTCGTTACGAATGGTGATGATTTTGCCATCAAGCGACTGATGGATGGCAGGGTCACGCCCCGACTCTATCCAGTCATTTGCATGCCCAGTGAAAGCGAGCATGGTGGTGACAATAAGTGCAGTCACGAGTGTCTGAATAGGATTTCGCAAATTACCCTCCCCGGTAATAGTGCTAATAGTAAAAACACGTAATTACGAATTATGCGAGATGTTTGCGCTAAATAAGGCAGCCACTTTTTCGAGAGTTCTGACTTAATGTTTTTGGTTTGAAACGCTGTAAGTAAGTAATACGCCTCAGAGTTCGCCTAGAAACGCGTTCAATGACTTGAAAGCCTTGCAATCCGTCGGGTTATTATTTTGATATGTGCGATCAATAACCAAATTTTAGCTGAGCGGGTTGATTCCACCCAATCCTTTGCCAATCTGCGGCACTCTCTCAGCCAAACGCTAATCGCGTTTATCAAAGAATTAAAAAGGGCGACCCGAGGGCCGCCCTTTCTGTTTGGGAAAGTTTCCAAACCTCTATCTTATCAGTCTTCTAGCAAAGCCAGATCAAACAGCAGCACATTAGCGTTGTGGCCGTTGGTTAAGTTGATTTCACCGCCATTTATAGCAATGCCATCTCCTGCTGAAACCTGAACATCGTTGATGCTCAATGAACCTTCGGCAACTTGAATCCAGACCTTGCGGCCGTTTTCTGCCGTATAACTGATCTGTTCTGCGCCATTCAGCAAAGCTACGAATACCAGTGCGTCTTGCTGAACGCGGATCGAGCCATTACGCCCATCTGGCGAGAGGATAAGCGCAAGCTTTCCGCGTCTGTCCAGATCACTCGCCGCAAGTGTTTCGTAGCGTGGTGTCACGCCCTTTTCGTTGGGGATCAGCCATACTTGCAGGAAATGCACCGGATCGCTTTGCGAGGGGTTGAACTCGCTGTGCGACACGCCGCTGCCGGTGCTCATATATTGAATGCCGCCTTTTGTGACGGTGGAGCCATTGCCCAACGTGTCTTCGTGCTTTAGCGAGCCTTCCAACACATAGGAGAAAATGTCGAAATCACGATGGGGATGGGTGGGAAACCCGCCACCAGGCGCAACTCGGTCATCATTGATCACGCGCAGGGATTCATAATGTACATGGTCTGGATCATTGTAGCCCGCAAACGAAAAACTGTGTGCGCTCTTTAGCCAGCCATGGTCGGCGTGGCCACGATCAGCCGCTTTGCGAATGATCATTTGTGGCGCAGTTCTGTTTTCAGAAGTTGTCATGGTCTTTCTCCAGCTTGTTCATTGTTGTTGGATTGGAGATGGGGCTTTTCTGTATTTGCGGAATAGTGCCTAATGTATCTGTACTGTTCATATATGGTGAACAATGTGCTTTCGAAGAGTGGTTGAGATACAACAATAACTCTGCCATCGTGCAGCGTGTTTTTCAAATTATGCGACCGTTATGAAACAATCATCTGATCCTACAAAGCCGCGCCCCACGGACAATGCCTTTGCGGGCGAGTCTCTTAAAGGGGGTAGCGAGGAGCCGACTTATAGCGGGGCCTTGTCGTTTATGCGTCGGCGCTATACGCGCGATTTATCGCAGGCCGATGTGGCTGTTTGGGGCATTCCTTTTGATGCGGCAACATCAAACCGGCCTGGTGCGCGGTTTGGTCCGCAGGGTATTCGTCGTGCTTCCGTGATTTTTGATGGTGATCCGCAATACCCTTGGGGGCTGGATATTTTTGCCCAGCTCGCCGTGATTGATTATGGCGATTGCAGTTTTGATTATGGCTTGCCTGCCGATATTGCCAAATGCATCAAGGCGCAGGCCTCTCATATTCTGGAGAGCGACACGCATCTGTTCTCCATGGGCGGGGACCATTTTGTGACCTACCCATTGTTGCAGGCCCATGCCGAGAAATATGGGCCCCTGGCGTTGCTGCAATTTGATGCCCATCAGGATACCTGGGATGATGACGGGAAGCGGGTTGATCATGGCACATTTGTCAGCCGTGCCGTGGAGGAGGGGCTGATTGATCCGGGTAAAAGCCTGCAAATTGGCATTCGTACCCATGCGCCCAAAACTTGCGGTATTGAGATTATCGATGCGCTGAGCGCGCACAACATGTCCGCATCTGATTTGGCAGCACGTATTGCCGCGCGCACTGGCGGGCGTAATGTTTACATGACGTTTGATATTGATTGCCTCGATCCAGCCTTTGCCCCGGGCACAGGCACGCCGGTTTCTGGCGGGTTTTCAAGTGCGCAAATCATGGCGATTTTTCAGCTTTTAACGGATATAGAATTTGTCGGCGGTGATGTGGTGGAGGTGGCCCCCGCTTATGACCATGCCGATATTACAAGCATTGCGGCGGCCACTGTTGCACAGATGTATATGGGCCTGCTGGCAACACGGCGTGCAAAAGGGCTCTGAGGTTCAGAGCCCTTCATTGTGAAAGCCTATATTAAATAGCACCGCCGATACGCTCGGCGCAGGTAAAGCTGACACCATTGACGGTCACATCAAGCTTGGCCTCATAGATCACTCCACTGTTGAGCATCATGCGGCCAAGAGTGGCTGGCTGGCCCGGTGATGCGGTAAAATTGTTACCCTGCGAGATGTTGGTCGAGCCACCACCGCCTGTGCTTTTAAGCTTAAAGCGATACGTACCCTGAATGGCTGTATCGGCATGAACCAGATTTTCCAGCATGATCATGCCGCCCATATCACTGGCTTTGATTTCGCAATACATGGCATCATTCTTTGTACTGAAGGCGGATGAGGCGCAGCCGATGGTAGCCGCGCTGAGGGCGATGATGGTGGCCAATTTGGCACCGGTAAAAGACGTGATCATAAGAATTCTCCTTAAACAGTGTTTTGGGGAATAGGAGAATTGGCCAGGTGGGAGGCCCCGGCCATTCTCATTAAATTGTCTGCTTATGGGCAGGACTGCACGAAAGCTGCTGTGTTGCCGCTGCCGGTCTGCGAAATCGCGGCGTTACAGTTGTTGCCCTGCTGAGTGCCAGCGGCCACGTTGCCGTTACCGTCCTGGCTGAGGAAGAAATTGTGGTTGTTGCCAACCTGGCCAACGCCGCCCTGATTGCCATTGCCTGCCTGCCAGATTTCAGCGCCATTGTTAAAGCCGGACTGACCTGCTGCTGCCACGTTTCCGTTACCGAACTGCTGGGCTAAAACACCGTTGCCGCCGCCATTCTGGAACACACCGATAAGGTTGTTAATGCCAACCTGGCCACCACCGGCAGCGTTACCAATGCCGAACTGCTCGATGGAAATACCGTTTGCCATAACCGGTGCGGAAAAGGCTGTTGTGAGGGCGATTGTTGCGGCGATGAGGACTGAGCGTTTCATGGTTTCTCTCCTAAAGAGTGTGTTGTTTTGGTTTTGCTGAACATCGTTTGTTTGACGTTGATCAAGGTTTAGGGGAGCGCGGCGGAACCATTGCTGAACTGGCCGTTCAGAATGCGTTCAGATAGGTGGGAACGGCTGAATACAGCCAACTAAGATGATACAAAAACTGAAAAACAATTTGAAATCTCTCTAGCTGATTGCGTTTCACCACCAATAGCTCTATCTGCAACACTCAATTTTCAGGCTAAGTGAGTAGGGTCATGACGGATCAAAAAATCAGAATAGGCGTATTGGGTGCATCGGGTTACACCGGAGCCGATTTGGTGCGCTTGGCTGTCCGTCATCCCAACATTGAGATCACTGTGCTGACCGCCAACGCCCATGCCGGTAAACCCATGGAAGCGGTGTTTCCGCATTTGCGTGGGTTGAACCTGCCGGACTTGGTCAAAATAGATGAGGCGGACTGGTCTGCCGTGGATGCGGTGTTTTGCGGCTTGCCCCATGGCACCACCCAGCAAATCACGGCAAATGTGCTGAAAAAGCATCCTGACGTGAAATTCATTGATATGTCGGCGGATTTCCGGCTGCGCGATGCCGACACTTATCAGCAGTGGTATGGCAATCCGCACGTCGCTATGGATCTGCAAAAAGAGGCCGTTTATGGCCTTACCGAACATTATGGCGAGCAGATTGCCAAGGCCCGCCTTGTGGCTTGCCCTGGCTGCTATCCAACGGCAGTGCTAAACGCGATGCTGCCCTTGGTCAGCGCTAAGCTGATTGACCCGTCGCAGATTATCATTGATGCCAAATCGGGCGTGTCAGGCGCGGGCCGTGGCCTGAAGCAAAACACACTGTTCTGCGAAACTGGCGAGGGCATGTCACCCTATGCTGTGGGCACTCATCGCCATGCGCCTGAAATTGAGCAGGAAATTGGCGTTGCTGGCGGGCAGTCTGTCGCGGTTAGTTTTACCCCGCATTTGATTCCAATGTCGCGCGGCGAGCTGTGCACTCATTATGTTACCTGTACTGAGGGGGCCTCCGTCGATGATTTGCGCAACGCACTTGCAGCATTTTATGCCAAAAATCCCTTTGTGCATGTGCTCAGTGAGGGCGATATGCCTGCGACTCAACATGTGCGCGGCTCTAACAACATCCTGATTGGTGTGTTCGCAGATCGAATTCTGGGGCGTGCTATTGTTATTTCTGCGCTGGATAATCTTATCAAGGGTTCTGCTGGGCAGGCACTTCAAAACTTTAACTTAATGTTTGGCTTGTCAGAAATGACAGGGTTAAAACAAGTCGCACTGTTTCCGTGACGGTAGAGTTTTTGAATAAAATATGATTTGGGCTTGCTAACTAATAACTGCCAGAACAGGCTTTTGCTGTTTTAAATAGTTATTTGAGCAGTAAATGGCATTATTTCGCCGTGCCCGTAGTTTGTGTTGCGGTGCAGTATTTTTTTTAAGCGTAAATTGCGGGCAAATTAGCACAGCTAATGCCTATGAACCTGTATTGTTGCCAAACGTCGATATCTTCTCAAATTATGAGAGCGGGCGGCCCGCGTTTGGTGTGGGTGTGTTTGCGCCTTTGCTGCAAAATGGCAGTTCTTTTGTTTTTCTGGATGGTAGCCTGAGTGCCAGCGATACTGCCTTCAATGCGGCCAGTATTGGTATTGGTTATCGTATTCAGCGTTCCTGGGGCGTGCTTGGCATCAATGGATTTCTGGATTTAAGCCAACCTGTTTACAGTGATATACAAACGCAAATAGGGCTGGGCCTTGAAGTGGCAACCGGGCGTTTTCGTCTGGGTGTGAATGGCTATCTGCCGTTGGACGATAAAGAAACAGCGCTGGGGGCTTCTGAGGCCGTTATTGTTGGCAACGAGTTGCTGATCTTTGGCGGCGAAGAGCATTTTCTAAAAGGTGTAGAGCTTGAACTTGGTATTCTGGCCGGGCAATTCGATACAGGACAATTCTCAGCGCAGTTGTGGACCCATGGCAAGCTGGCATCGTTCTATTCGGATGAGTTGGGCAGCCAAAACAGTGCGCAAATTGGGTTTGAAGCGGTCATCAAGCCGTTCTCCTCGGTTCTCAGCAACAGTGAAATACGGTTTGGTGCTGGGGCGTCATGGGATGAGGACAATGATTTTGGCCTGACGGCCAGCTTTAAAATGAGCATGGCGTTAGGCAGGAGAACTTCTGCGAGCCACAGTGATCACGGCGCTGCATATGATTTGTTGTCGAACCGAGTGAGCCGCCGTTTGGGCGTTTACAGCAAAGGTTCAGCAACGGGCGCCTCGGAGCTCACCTATGATCACGATACCAATGTCGCATTAAATACTGTTTATCAGGTCGACAACCAGCTGGATTTGGACGCCGCGTTGTTAAATAGCAACAGCCTGACAATTGTTGATGGCTCCAGCACAACCTACACTCCAATTAAGCTGAGGGGTGACCGGACGGTTATGGGGGGCGGGTCTACAATTTTGGTTCGTGGTCGCGATACCGGGCAGGTCGTGGCATTTACCGCAGCAGGAGCGCGCCCCACAATAAAGGTGATTACAAACCCCCTTACAACCACTACATACAGTAGAACTGGTGCTGATATAACTGGAAATAATTCACATATTGCAGGTTTCAAATTCGTTGGCACTGGCGGTTTTACGTTATTTTTTGGCGTCGGTGTTGGAATTGGCTCGAATGTTAGCAATACAGTTATCGAACAAAATACATTTGACAACTTCCCGGCTGCAATAACGATCTCCCCATTTGGACGGGATCATATTATTCGCGCAAACCACATTGAAAGATCCTATATCGGCGTAAATTTGGGCAGCAGTTTGCTTAATGTTCTTATTGAAGACAACCAGATTGGTAACCTTGACCTGCTTTTTGGCAGTAAGGGCGATGCAATACACATTCCTAGTGGCGCCAACGTATCCAGTGCCGCTGAGCCAATTACAATTCAGAACAACTACTTTTTTGGCATCATTTCGGGTGCGATTATTGATGTTAGCTCGGGTGGGTATGCCCTCGCGGGTAGCGGAAACTCATCCTCTGCGTTGAATGGGAGCGGAGTATCTGCTGTTTCAGCATTTTTGTGCACGACTAATGGGACTGCATTTGGTGGCTCTGTTGGCTTTAAAGGTGGTACCGTCCAGTATTTAAGCGCTACCCAGTGCTATTGAACGCGCCATGTGCAGGCATTCCCACTAGTACTTGACATTTTGTGCCGCTCATGTGCTTTTCCGCGCAAAGAGAAACACGGGTTTACGGCCTGTTTGGCCACCAAAATTTCAGGACAGATCATGCATATTTATCGCACACACACTTGCGGCGCGCTCCGTTTGTCAGACGCAGACAAAAGTGTTCGCCTTTCTGGTTGGGTTCATCGCGTTCGCGATCATGGCGGCGTTCTGTTTATCGATCTGCGCGATCATTATGGCTTGACCCAAATTGTTGCCGACCCCGATTCTCCGGCGTTTTCGGCCGTTGAGAAAATTCGCGCTGAATATTGCATTCGCATCGATGGCACCGTGAAAGCACGCGCTGATGATGCGCTTAACAAAAACCTGCCAACCGGCGAAATCGAAGTGTTCTGCACCGAAGTGGAAGTACTTGGCGCGGCTGAAGAGCTGCCCGTGCCGGTGTTTGGCGAGCTGGATTATCCAGAAGACACACGTTTGCGTAACCGCTTTTTGGATTTGCGCCGCGAGACACTGCACGCCAACATCATGACGCGCTCCAAAATCATCGCTGATATGCGCAAGCGGATGGCCGATATTGGTTTCGCTGAGTTCCAGACACCGATCCTCACCGCATCATCACCCGAAGGCGCGCGCGATTTCCTTGTGCCATCGCGTTTGCATGAAGGCACGTTCTATGCGCTGCCGCAGGCGCCCCAGCAGTTCAAACAATTGCTGATGATTTCTGGCTTTGATCGTTATTTCCAGATCGCACCATGTTTCCGCGATGAAGATCCGCGCGCAGATCGTCTGCCCGGTGAGTTCTATCAGCTCGACATGGAAATGAGCTTTGTCACCCAGGAAGACGTGCTGACCACCATGGAGCCTGTGCTGCGCGGTGTGTTTGAAGAGTTTGCCAATGGCAAACCCGTCACAAAAGAATTCCGCCGCATTCCTTATGCAGAATCCATTGCCAAATACGGCAACGACAAACCCGATCTGCGTAACCCGATTGAAATGGAAGCTGTTACCGAGCATTTCGCTGGCTCTGGCTTCAAGATTTTTGCGGGCATGATCGAGCGTGATCCAAAAGTTGAAGTTTGGGCCATTCCTGCAAAAGGTGGCGGCAGTCGTGCGTTCTGTGATCGCATGAACAGCTGGGCGCAGAGCGAAGGCCAGCCCGGCCTTGGCTACATTTTCTTCCGTGATGAAGACGGCGAAACTGTTGGCGCTGGGCCGTTGGCCAAAAACATTGGCCCTGAGCGCACCTTGGCGCTGCGTAACCAGCTTGACCTTGCAGAAGGCGATGCCGTGTTCTTCGTAGCAGGTGTACCAGCTAAATTCGCAGCCTTTGCAGGTTCCGCACGTACCCGCGTAGGCACTGAGCTGAAACTGATTGATGAAGACCGTTTTGAGCTGTGCTGGATTGTTGATTTCCCAATGTTTGAATGGGATGAAGAAAACAAGAAGGTCGACTTCTCGCACAATCCATTCTCCATGCCGATGGGCGGTCTGGAAGCACTGGAAAATGAAGACCCACTGACCATCAACGCCTATCAATACGATCTGGTGTGTAACGGCTTTGAGCTGGCTTCTGGCGCTATCCGTAACCACCGTGTTGATGTGATGACCAAGGCGTTTGCCATTGCCGGTTATGATTCGGATACTCTGGAAGAGCAGTTCGGCGGCCTTTACCGCGCGTTCAAATTCGGCGCACCGCCCCATGGTGGCATGGCTGCCGGTGTGGATCGTATCGTCATGTTGTTGGTGGGTGCCAAGAACTTGCGTGAAGTGACGCTGTTCCCAATGAACCAGCAAGCACAGGATTTGCTGATGGGTGCGCCATCTGCGGCAACCTCAGCCCAGTTGCAAGAGCTGAACATTCGGGTGCTGCCAGCGGCCAAATCGTAACAATCACACGATCTGAGAATGACAATTATCGCCCGCTTATTCAGCGGGCGTTTTTGTGTCTGATGTTTCAGGTATCGCCACGGTTGCGGGCTCATTGTGTATTGAGACACCCAGCATGGTGATGAGCTTTCTGGGGTCGCTGCGCAATTGGCGCTCTACATCTGAGATGGACACGGCACTGGCTGGCTTCAAAGCCACAATAATGCCCTCAGGCTCCGGCAAAAAGGCTTGCAGGGCGGTGGCCAGCTGTTTCTGAAATTCGGGGTTTTGCAGCACACCCAGCAAGAATGGCAGGGTCGCTCCCACTTGGCCGCGAAGCAATTTGCCGTTGGTGCCAAGCGTTTTTGCCTGCGCATCAAAACCTGCTTCAACAACGCCGTCATTATCAAATCGAACGGTGGCGCTTTCAACTTGTCCGTTGCGGATCAAATTCATCGCGCGGGTGGGATCAGCAAAGGGAGAGGCACTAAGACCAGCCAAGACCGCATTGACGCTGAGCTTGCCAATATGGGGCAAATCGCTGGTCAATTCAGCAATAATCAGTTTGCGGGTTGCCGCGTCATAGGCAATTTTTAGCTGCTGGCTAAATTCCAACTGTTTTAGCTCTAGCGTATCCACAATGCCTTTAAGGCGGGCAAGGTTGCCGCGCGCTGGGATCAAGGAAGCCGGGAATTTGAGCTGGTCAATGGTGAGGTCCAAAGCTTCTTGGCCAGAACTGTTTTTATGGCCAATCGCCATAGAAATTTCAGCGACTTCAATTGCCGATGGCAGGCCCACCCCTTGAGCATAGAAGCCTTTAATAACCAAAGAGGAGAGCGTTGGCAGAAGGGCAGAGATTGGCGGCGTTTTGCCTGCAATCATTGCTATCATGCTTTGCTTTGAGGGCAGTTTGAGGCCTGAAAAAGCGAATTTCCCGAAGTTTAACCCGCCGATGTCTTCAAGCTCTATGCCGAAACCTGCAATGTTAAAGGCGTCGATGCTGGCAAGAGAGGCGTTTTTTAGCGAAAATTCCACCAGGTCAAACTGCTCAATGCCCAGTGCTGAAACCCGCATATCCTCAAATTGTAACGCGCCGATGGAAACCAGCGACGCCAGTTCCAGCGCAAAMGCWGGCARYTTGGCTTCCKCTATTGAATCGAAGCCTTTGGGGTGGCCCAGCGCCGTTGTCAGCACCTTTTCGGTTTCCCGGTCCGGGGCGGMAATGTTCAAATTTTCAATGCTGATTTTGGGCAAGCTAAGGCGCATGCCGCCCATAGAGGCCACATAGTTTTTGATGGYCAGAGCCGTAAAAAGCGGCGCATCGCGGTTGAATGATTGCTTGCCATCAAACAGTCGCAACAGGCTCTGAAAATTCAGGTTTTTGACGTTGATCGATTTGTAGGATTCACGAATGAGYGGCTCAATCGGCGGGCTGACAAGCGAGGCCTTGCTGCTTTTCCAGCTCTTTAAACTATGGTGTTTCARCTCGCTTATGCGCGTGTTGGTCAGCAGCATTTCKGCCAGTTGCTCAGCGCGCTTTTTGGCGTRTTTGCGAATGTAGAGCTTTGGCAGGCTWATCTTRTYGGCTTGAAGGCCSAGCAACTCGTTGAGGAATTGCACTTTGGCAGCGAAGGGCGATGTGCCMGGCGCAAAATCAAATTGCAAATCGGGCAACAGCACRCCACTCATTTCCAGCGCRTTGGTGGYAAACTCTGTTTCGCCAATGCGCAGGCTAAAGCCGCTAAACAACAGCGCTTGCGCGCTGGTGTTGAAGCCGGGTTCAAAGGTGGGTTTCAAGCCGTTAGCAACAGCCTTGTCGATGTGCACAACCAGCTCGATGGCCGGAATGTTGATCGTGACATCGCTTGCGGTAAAAGTGCCATCGGCGTTGTAACGCGTGCTGCCAGCCCATGCATTGGCACCATTATGCTGGTCAATGCTGTTCAGCCAGTTCAAAAACCGGCCGGTTTGGGATTGCACTTGAGACTGCGCCTGAGCTTGGAAAGCAAGGATTGCCAGCAGTGATAGCAACGCTATGCGGGCCGCTATCAAAATGCGTTCTAAATGACGGGGAAAGCACAAGGGCAAATGCATGAAAATGCCTCCGGGCTTTTATTGATTGGCGGTTAGGTTCAAACCAAGCAAATCCACCACCGTTCCGGGCGCTGATGTCAGGGCCGCGAAAATCTGGATGAAAGGTGTTGGTTTTTCCGGGTTCACCGTAATGGCGAAACTCTTTGGATCGCTCAGATAAGATGTCACCGCCTCGGCAACCTGTTTTTGGAACGCCTCATTTTGCAGCGCAATCAGGAAGAACGGCAGCGCGCCGGAAAGCTGAGCGGCCAGTGCCTCAGGCGCGACGCCCATTTTCTTGGCCTGCAAGCCAAGCACACGGTTGGTAATGGAGTGATCCTGAAAATCGATGAGGAGCTTGCCRATGCTTGCSGTGGCGATGATGGTGCGTGGATCAAGCGGGGARGCCATAAAGCTCTCTGGAATGCCGCCAATATCRGCYRYRATRGACAGGGTGCCGGAATCMTCRCCTGACAGCACGAACTGTTCMACGCTCARCAGCTTATCTTCGGGCKTRTARCTGCCYTTGGCTTTCARCGATATTTTGAGCTGCTCATAGCCCAAATCAGCGAAKGCGTTTTTAACGCGGGTTTTCGAYAGGCGGTCCATATGCACAACAAGCCCGTTGAGYGAAACGTCGCCTTTCACCGGGATGTTRTTGTCATTGATSGAAACAATGGTGTCCAGCTCYTCAATGGTCAGGACYGGCGCATCTGCCGTGCCGCCAAGCTGAATATTGCGAATGGCAGATTTGTCGTATTTGAACCACTGGCTAAGCGCGCCCTCGGCCACCTGATCGGCSGGCTGCACGAAGACGTTGGAGGCATTGGCMGACGCCACCATGCCGRATGAGGCTCKGGTCTGGATTTTGATGTTTTCGGCTTTGATTTCCTGTGCCGAAAAACCGCCATTTTCCATCATCKCAGGTTCCACAATCGTCGTGGTCTGCACAATCAGGCTGGGGCGTTTGGCTCTGGCGCGCAGCAGGGATACGTTTTCCAGAACAACTGCGTTCAACTCGTCAGAGAAACTGGCGCTCTCGTAGGTGATCGTATCGCCGCTTACCTTCGACATGGTCTCAACAAGTATATCGCCAATCTTTTTGGCAAAATCAGCATCTTGCGAAAAGCTGAGCTGGGGTGCCATTGCAAAGAGAGCCGCGAAAACGGTAGCAGGGAGAAAGGAAGACTGTCTTGAAAACATATTTGGGCTCGTGATTGGTTTTATATTTGCCTGTTGCGCGAACTATTCAGAATCTATTGCCAGAGCTATATCAGCTTATAGGCCGCATTGGCACAATGAAAACAAGTGCAGCAAATTGTCACAAAAATGGCGGCAAACGAGTGCCGCCATTGTTTTTAGGGGAAATCCCCAGATTTAAGCCGAAAAACCGTTACTGGTTGGCAACGACGCTTATCGACAGCAAATCGGGCACAGTCTGCGGCGCGGTTGCAGCAGCGCCGCCAATCTGGGCGATTGGCACCGGATTGGTCGGCGCAATCTCGATATGCAGGGATTTTGGATCATCCAGGAACGTATTAAAGGCACCCGTTACCATGGTGGAAAAGGCTTCGTTGTTGATCTGCGCCAAGCCAAAGCCGAGCATCATCGGTGCTTGTTCTTTCAACTGCTCAGCATCCTGACCCATCATCTGCGCACCAAACTCCAGGGCTTTGTCGAAGATGGACTTGTTGGTGAAATGCAGCGAGGCATTTTTGATGGTCGCTGTGGCGATCAGGCCTTGCATTTGGCTCGGATCGGAAAGCATGGATTCGATGATGCCACCAAAAGCTGCCGAGAAATTCAGTGTGCCCATTTTATCCGCATCAATGGTGAGGTTTGACAGGGTCAGGCTCTGGCTGGCTGCATCATAGTTGAAATCAATGTCCACATCGAGCAGCAGCAGCTCATAGCCGGATGCCTGAAAGAACATTTTCGCTTCGCCTTCTATCAAGGAGCCGGGAATGCGAATGTCATCAATTTTCAAAGTGGTTGTGCCGGAAATGCTGTCGGGCGAAGCAACCGTGGTGGTCGCCTTAAAGCGGGCAACAGATACGGCCGATTTGTTGGGTGGCGCTATTAAAATGTCCATCACTGAAAGGCCCGATGCGATGCCTCTCCAGGTTTTGGGGTCATCAGGATTAAGATCGAAATCCAGAACGTTCAAATCATCAACCGTTACAGATGCCACGGAGAGCTCGCCATCAACAAATTCTGAGCCAATGCCGACAATCGTCAACTTGTCCGCAGTTAAGCCAGATGTGTTGCTTTCATCATATCCGGCGATGGAAATGCTGGAGATATTCACTTTATCATCTTCATTCGTCATCGTTACATTGGAGATGATGATTTCGTCACTTGCAGCATCATAAATAGCTTCTTCATAGGAGATTGTCCCGCCATTTTTTTCAATGTGGGCAATCAACCGGTCTGCAACAGCCGATGGGTCTGGTGCTGCAAAAGCAGCTGTTCCTGCAAGCAGGCATATGAGAAAACTACCTGATAGTCTGTTGAAAACATTCATGTTTTAATCCTGTATTATGATAAGGTCAGCTTGGCAATCTGCGCCGCTTAAAAGCACAGATTACAAAAAAAGATGTCGGCGCGGCGCTTGTTAAAGACGCCATCACACCAAACGGTTCGAATATGTTGGCATATGTTAGAGCGAAAATATACCAAGCATAGTGACGTTAAGTAAAGGTTTCAAAAGACCCCCAAAATCGGAATTGTCGTGAAAAAGCAATGTTTTGGTATACTAATTCTTAAACACAACATGTGATCCTTGAGGTCTTATTTCGATATATTCAGGGTGCTTTGGTGAAAGCAGCGCGGCGATCAATGCGCAACAAGTGGGTTGCAGTCTGCGGGGTCATTTTGGCCTTTGTTCCAGTGATGGGCGCACCATTTATACTTGGCCTGTATCGAGACTCTGAAATCTCCAAAGTCACAAACGAACTCGTAGAAGTGTTCCAGGAGCAGGTTTCTGAAGTTATTCAGGAAGCTCATAACACATTGTCGTCCTTCAATGCGACGTCATTGGGGCCGTGCAATGCCATTGCTGTCACCACGATGCAACAGCACATTTTTGGCCGTATCTATGTTGAAGATCTGCTTGTTACCGATGCGGCGGGTAATGTGCTGTGTGCCGCATCAGGCAACGCCCAGGCTTTTCGCGCCCGTGGCCACCCCGTAACATCTGATCGTCCAGGCTTTGCCCTGCAAGCCGTGCAGATGTCGAGCGCGCAATTTGAAGGGTTGATTATCTCGCGGGAAATCAGCCCCGGTCGCCATCTCAACGCCCTGGTCCTGTCAAATGTACTGCTGTCTTCGCGCGGCGCGCGTGATGCGTTGCACAATGGGCTGGTGCTGCTGTCGTTGGTGGGCGGTATTGATGTCGGGCGCTTTCCCTCAAGCCGCCTCGGCGCGCCAATACCCAGCGCAACCGACACGATGCGGATCAAGGATGTCAGCCTGAAACCGCTGCCCCTGACGATCCGGCTAACCTTGTCAGAAAACACGCTGATCAGCATTACGCAGATTCCCACGATGCTGGTTTATGCCTTGGCATCACTGCTCACATCGGTTGGCTTGTTTTTGGTGTTCTACATGCTGGTGGGCAGCAGAACGCCGCTTGGTGATCTGGAGGAGGGGCTGCTAAACGGCGAAATTCTTGCCTATTATCAGCCCATCATAGACCTTAAAAACGGCAACATCGTTGGCTGCGAGGCGCTGGTGCGCTGGCTTAAGCCAGATGGTACGGTCATTCCGCCCGCTCAGTTTTTGCAGCAGGCCGATAATTCCGGCCTGGCGATACCGCTGACGATTGTGCTGATGCGCCGAATTCGTGATGACCTTGAAGATCTATATGCAAACCGGCCAGATTTGAAGGTCGCGATTAATCTGTTTCCTGTCCATCTCAACCGGCTGGAAACCTCTGAGGAAATCGAAAAGATATTTGGGCCTTCGGGCATCGCATTCGAGCAACTGACCTTTGAAATCACCGAGCGCCAGCCGCTAGAAGATCTGGATAAGGCCAAGCAAATCATTCAGGATTTGAAATGGCTTGGCTGTTCCGTCGCGCTGGATGATGTGGGCACCGGGCATAATGGCCTGCAATACCTTATGGAGCTGGGCGTCGATATCGTGAAAATTGACAAGCTGTTCGTTGATGGCATTTCGCAGGGCGGTTTTTCTGAAACCATCATCGAAGCTTTGGTGCGCGTTGCGCAAAATATGCGTATGAAAATCGTCGCCGAAGGCATTGAGCATTCCCGGCAGGCTGTGGCCCTGCGCGAAATGCAAATTGATTTTGCTCAAGGGTATTTGTTCTCAAAACCATTGCCCGCCGGGGCCTATATCAGATTGGCAGAAGCCGGGCTTAAAAGATCATTGGTGGAGGCGACATCGCGCCCTGCTGAGCAGGGCGCTTCATTGCCAATTGGTGCATTGGGCAAGAATGTCACTCAATTACACCGATCTTAAGTGRTCCCAAAAATGCATTCGGACATGCCTTGTGAGAATCACATACACGGCGTTATGGTTAACGSTGAATTAAGGGYGAATCTGCTATTCTTGCCAGCGTAATTGAACGGATRTTCAAACCTTTGCCGAAACCTCAGATGAGCCCCGGATTGTTGTGCCCTCGTGCTAAAACTATTTAAGCGATTCCGTAGGCGTCTGCTCACCACCACTTTGGTGTTGCTGGCGTTCTGCCTSATTGTYGGCACCATGTTTTGGCGTGCCCACATTGCTGTGCGCGAAGAAGCGCAGGCTTTGCTYGATCATGAGATGCTRTCGATAGGGCAGGCGGTTACSTCSGCGTTTGATGTGCAYGCCTCTCGCGTTATCAAGATGGTGCARGATTTGGGGCTGGACCGGGCCGAAGGGTGCTCGCCGCGTTTCCACAGTATTGGCCGCTTTATGGTTGGCTCGGTGGAGCATSTGCAGGATGTTGGGYTGGTCAAGGCCGATGGYACGCTGGAATGCTCGGTGTTGCGCCCRGCCAATCCRGTGCAAGGGTTTCTCAAATTATGGACCCTCAATGACCCACCGCTGACATTGGCCGTTCTGGAAGATGTAGAGCTGCAACGCAGGCCCGTTGTGCTGGTCATCAATAAGGGGCTGAACAACCGCATCATCATTCGTTTTGCGCCATCCGTGCTGCCAACTGATATGGGCATTTCTGTCATTCAGGCACATTTGAGTTATGACGCGATGCTGACCAGCGGAGAGCGCTGGCTGCACTGGGAGGGGTCGCGCAGATATGCCATGACCATCTCGCCCATTGCCGATTTGCTGATGTCGGTTTCTGACCTTCCACGGCGTTTTGAAAAAACGGTCAATTCTCATTCATTCCCGATTCTCATTTCAGTGCAGGCAGATACCGGTGCGCTTGTCGCGATTTATGCCCGGCTGGAAAGCGGCGCTATMMGGGTGCWGCTCATCTCRGCCGTTGTGGTGYTGGGGCTGYTGGTCGTGATCGCYTGGCGCTCACGTGCTGYGCGCTCCGAGCTGGAYTATAGCGCGGTGTTTGATCAGGGCGAGTTYATCCCGCATTAYCAACCTGTTGTGGACCTTAATGACGGCCAAATCGTCGGTTGTGAGGTTTTGCTGCGGTTCCTGTCGCAWGATGGCAAGCTCATCCAGCCAAATTCATTCATCACTTATGCCGAGACCACTGGCCTTATCATGGARATTACCCATGAGYTGATGATCAAGGTTGCCGAAGAGATGGATGATCTGTCCAAGGAYTTYCCCGACCTTAAAGTTAGTATCAATCTGACAGGCAAGCACTTTGAAGACATGTCGATTGTTGATGATATCCGGATCATTTTTGAGGACACCAACACAAGTTTCGAACAATTGGTGTTTGAGCTGACCGAGCGCTATCCCGTCGAAGATTTTGATATTGCGCGCATGGTCATTTCCGGTATCCAGAATTTGGGCTCCAGTGTGGCGCTGGATGATGCWGGAACYGGCCATGGCGGCTTYTCCTATTTGCAAAAGCTGGGCATTGATATCATCAAGATCGACAAGATGTTTGTCGATACGTTCAACCGCGAYGTCACAACAATGGCCATTGTCGATACCATTGTAGATCTGGCCAAAAATCTGGATATGGGCATCGTAGCCGAGGGCGTTGAAAGTTCTGATCAGGTGCAGCGGCTGCGCAGCCTGGGCATTTCTGCCGCGCAAGGGTACTTCTTTGCACCGGCTTTGCCGGCATCGGTTTATTGCGATTTGGTGCGCTCCTCGCGCAAGAACAACAGCGGTTTTGATGCCTTTGTGGACACAAAAGTTGTGTCACAAATTGAAGATATTACCTCAAATGACCATGATGAAGAGGCCACGGAAGATTCTGATTTGCGCGGCGGCAAACGTGTGCGCAACGATGGTTTTGCCAAGGCATCATGATCTGATTTGGTGTCAGCTTTTCTGTGGTGCAATCTATGCATCGCCAATACGATCTCGCAATTGAGTTCAGCCCCTAATTCATCTATGAGTTAAAGTTCGAATTTTACCCTGCATGGAATTGAAAATGGCCACTAAAAAATCTGATAGCGACATTGGTAGAAATTCTGATGATTTTGAGCAAAGCGCGCTTTATTATCACATGTATCCCACACCGGGAAAGCTTCAGGTTAGCGCCACTAAGCCGCTGGGTAATCAGCGCGATTTAGCTCTGGCCTATTCCCCAGGCGTGGCCGCGCCCTGTCTGGAAATTGCCAAAGACCCATCCAACGCATCCAAATACACCGCAAGGGCCAATCTGGTGGGCGTTATCACCAATGGCACGGCGGTGCTGGGCCTTGGTGCGATCGGCCCTTTGGCCTCCAAACCGGTGATGGAAGGCAAGGCGGTTCTTTTCAAGAAATTCGCGGGTATTGATGTTTTTGATATCGAGGTTGATGAAACCGATATCGACGCTTTTGTGCAAGTTGTGCGTGCCATGGAGCCGACATTTGGCGGCATTAATCTGGAAGATATCAAGGCGCCAGAATGCTTTGAAATTGAACGCGCTTTGCGCGAACAGATGAACATACCGGTGTTTCATGATGATCAGCACGGCACGGCCATTATCGTGGGCGCTGCCGTGATGAATGGTATGGAGCTTGCGGGCAAAAAGCTGGACGAGATTAAAGTTGTCGCCTCTGGCGCTGGTGCTGCGGCGCTGGCCTGYCTCAACATGCTGGTATCGCTTGGTGTGCGCGTCGAAAACATCTGGGTCACCGATATTGAAGGRCTGGTTTATGAGGGCCGGGAAGCGCTCATGGATGAATGGAAGGGCATTTTTGCGCARAAATCAGATTTGCGCACSCTTGCYGATGTCATTCCSGGTGCCGATGTGTTTTTGGGGCTGTCCGCCCCAGATGTGTTGAAAGCCGAGATGGTCAAAACCATGGGCGACAAACCGCTTATCATGGCGCTGGCCAATCCCAACCCTGAAATTTTGCCCGAATTGGCGCTTGAAGCCTGCCCAACAGCGATGCTGTGCACAGGGCGCTCGGATTATTCCAATCAGGTCAACAATGTTCTGTGCTTCCCCTATATCTTCCGCGGCGCGCTGGATGTGGGCGCAACKACYATCAATGAAGAGATGAAGCACGCGGCGGTTAAAGCCATTGCCGAGCTGGCCCGCGAAGAATCYACTGAGGCCGTGGCCAAGGCGCATGTGGGCGTTAATCACACTTTTGGSCCGCAATACCTTATTCCATCGCCCTTTGATCAGCGCTTGATCTTGCGCATTGCGCCAGCGGTTGCGCAGGCCGCCATGGATAGCGGCGTGGCGACAAAGCCGATTGACGATATGGAGGCCTATATCGAGCGCCTCAATCAGTTTGTGTTCCGCTCTGGATTGTTGATGAAGCCGATTGTTGCGGCCGCTCAACAAAACCCCAAACGCATCATTTATGCCGATGGTGAGGATGAGCGCATTTTGCGTGCGGCGCAGGTGATCATCGAAGACGGCATTGCAGTACCGATTTTGATTGGCCGTCCAAGTGTCATGGACAGCCGGGCCGAGCGTTTTGGCCTTCGCTTCCGTCCGGGCCGTGATTGCGAGATCATCAACCCCGAAGACGACCCGCGTTACCGCGATTATGTTGAGCTGTTGATTTCCAAAGTGGGCCGCCGGGGCGTGAACCCCGATGCGGCGAAAACCATTGTGCGTACCAACACCACCGTGATTGCCGCCCTTGCGCTGGAGCGCGGTGATGCCGATGCGATGATTTGCGGGYTGGAGGGMAGTTACGCCAAACATGTGCAAGWCATTMGCGATTTGATYGGCCTGAARGAGGGCGCGCAYGGCTTTTCRAGCCTGAGCCTGCTGATCAACAGCAATGGCGGTTATTTTCTGACCGATACCAATGTRAGCGAAAACCCATCGGCGCTTGAAATTGCYGAAATGACGGTRATGGCRGCAAAGCAYATCACCCGTTTTGGCATCGMTCCCAAAGCCGCGCTTTTATCGCATTCCAACTTTGGCTCACGCGAATCTGCCTCTGCCTGCAAAATGCAGGAAGCCCTGTCGATTTTGAAAGGCATGAACGTGTCYTTYGAGGTTGATGGCGAGATGCACGGCGATTCCGCTCTGTCTGCCGTGATGCGCGAAAAGGTGATGCCGCACAGCACGCTGGAGGGGCAGGCCAACCTTCTGGTGTTCCCGACRCTGGACGCGGCGAATATCTCGCTCAACCTGCTAAAAATCATGACCGACGCKTTGCAYGTYGGCCCGATTTTGCTGGGCAGTGCCAAACCGGCTCATATTGTCACGACGTCGGTGACCTCKCGTGGTATTGTCAATATTTCRGCATTGGCRGCCGTGGAGGCWGCGTCRGTATAAATACYGAYRATTTTYCCARAATCGAGGGTTTTKGGCGCACTWCACACCATTGATGATGAACGGTTCACAACACGATTTAAGAGGGTCTATGGCTGATACAAATGAWTTGGACTGGAGCACGAAATTGCTGGTCCCCGAAGCTATTCATCCGATCYTGACGGATAATATMGAAGAGGCTGTTGAYCAGCTCATAATGATCTATGAGCGCAACACAAAATTCCTGCAAGACGGCTTTGATGCGCTGTTAAAAAAGGGCCATCCTGTGGGCCGGATGCGGGCGTTTTAYCCCTATATTCGYGTGACAACGACCAAGTTTACGCTGTCRGATTCGCGCTCCTCGTTCGGCTTTGTGGCCGGGCCTGGCACCTACCAAACCACCTTTAGCCGCCCCGCTCTTTACCGCGATTATCTGATGGACCAACTGACAAAAATTCAGGAAAACCATGGGGTTAAGATAGAAATTGGTGAAAGTGATTCACCCATTCCTCTGCATTTTGCCTTTCCTGAGGGCATGCATGTCGAGGGTGAGCTTTCAGAACGGCTTGATGTGGAACTGCGCGAAGTTTTTGACGTTCCTGATCTGGCTGTCACCGATGATTCCATTTCCAATGGCACGCATCAAACCCCCAGCGGTGAACCTATGCCTTTGGCGGCGTTTCCTGCCGAGCGCATGGACTATTCACTGCATCGTTTGACGCATTACACCGCGACCAGCCCAAAACATTTCCAAAACTTCGTCCTTTTCACCAATTATCAGTTCTATGTGGACGAGTTCTGTACGTTCGCCCGTGATCTAATGGCCAGCGGTGAGGGCGCATATGATAGCTTTGTCGAACCGGGAAATCTTATTACAAAACAAGGGGATAGTAAACCTTGTAGCGGTAATCCCGATGTGCGTATGCCGCAAATGCCAGCCTATCATTTGTGCCGTGAGGGCCATACTGGCATTACGTTGATCAATATTGGTGTTGGCCCTTCAAACGCCAAAACCATCACCGATCACGTCGCCGTTTTGCGCCCTGCCGCCTGGCTGATGCTGGGCCATTGCGCCGGTTTACGTAACTCCCAAAGGTTAGGTGACTATGTGCTGGCCCATGGCTATGTGCGCGAAGACCACGTGCTGGACGCCGATTTGCCCACCTCCGTACCCATTCCGCCATTGGCAGAGGTGCAGGTCGCTCTGGAGCAATCTGTGGAGGAAATCACCRRTTWSTCTGGYTATGASCTSAARARMRTKATGCGSACSGGCACSGTKGCCACSATYGACAACCGMAACTGGGARTTRCGCGAKCASYSYGRSCCKGTRYWMCGKYTYWSCCAATCCCGCGCKRTYGCRCTGGATATGGAGAGCGCCACRATYGCCGCMAATGGCTTCNSGTTTNCGCGTGCCMTACGGCACTTTGCTTTGYGTTTCGGACAAGCCCCTACACGGCGAATTAAAACTCCCCGGCATGGCCAGCGAGTTCTATAAAACCCAAGTAGCACAACACCTTCGCATTGGTATCCGGGCAATGGAGAAGATGCGCGAAATGCCCATTGAACGGCTGCATAGCCGCAAACTTAGAAGCTTTGCGGAAACCGCTTTTCAATAAGGTTTTGTGGGCAGTAGGCCTTCCAATWKAGYTCAGANSCKAKATGCAAAAAGGCCCCGTTCATTTATCGAACGGGGCCTTTTTAATGCTCAAATTTTAAGGTGTAGCCAGTTTAACCGCGACGCCACCAACCGCGACGTTTTGGTTTCGCTGGTACTTCTTCTTTAGCCACTTCCACAGCCTCAACAACAGGCGCTGGTGCTTCTTGCACAACAGCAACCGGTTCTGGCGCTGCTGCTACAGGTTCCGGTGCAGGTGGTGCCACAGCCTCTGGTGCCGCTGCCTCTGCCTGAACGGGGGCCTGAACGGGGGCCTGAACAGGTGCCGTTTCAGCCGTAGCTTCAAATTCTGCCACAGGAGCATCATCTTTTGGCTTTGGCGTCCGTGGTTTTCTGGTACGGCGACGTTTTGGCTTCGGCGCTTTTTCTTCTGTAACTTCAACAGTTTCAGCCGCATTAGCGCTTGCTTCAGTAGGCTCTGCAGGAGCCGCTTCGGCTTCAGATGAAGGTGCTTCGGAACTTTCGCCATCGCTGGCTTCAGCTTCAGTGCCCTCGACAGTTTCGCCCGTTTCACCGGCTTCATTTTCGCCAGCTTCACCATTGTCATCCGCGCCATTGCGCCGGCGTCTGTTACGACGGCCGCCACGTTTGCCACGGCGACGTTTCTTAGGCTGTTCGCCATCTTCATCGCTTGTCGCAGCGTTTTGATCGGCATCTTCTGCATCTGCATTTTCGTCAGAWGTTTCAGTTGGAGTTTCAGCATTTTCAGCGTTTTGCTCTGTATTTTCAGAGGCTTCGCCATTACCGCTGCCGCGCCGACGACGTCTGCGACGACGTTTGCGTTTGTTCTCTTCTTCTGGTGGCTGCTCTTGTTCCAGCTCCTGCTCAGCATCGCTTTCGTCAGCTTCATCAGGAATATCCATTGGGATAATGGTATCCACGCTGACCAGCGGTGTTTGCGCTGGAGTTTTGGCGGCGCGTGCCTCTGCACGTTCGCCTTTTTCCATCCGGAAGCCCTGCGCATTGATACTGGCATCAGCTTCAATSGTTAGGCTGACACCATAYCKGATCTCAAGTTCTGCCAAATGAAYCCGCTTGGAGTTCAAAATATACAGCGCCACTTCGGCGCGTACTTTGACGCAAATGTCGTARTTATTGTGGCGCGCAAGGTGATCTTCCARCCCGCGCAAAACCTGCAAYGCGATGGAGGAGGGSGAGCGCACATAGCCGGTGCCTTCACAGTGCTCACAAACAACCGTCGTACTTTCCAACACTCCGGTGCGGATGCGCTGGCGTGACATTTCCATCAGCCCAAACGCAGAGATTCGGCCAACTTGAATGCGCGCACGATCAGATTTCAGGCATTCTTTAAGTTTTCGCTCAACCGCACGGTTGTTGCGGCCTTCTTCCATGTCGATAAAATCGATCACGACGAGGCCAGCAAGGTCGCGGAGCCGCAATTGCCGTGCAACTTCCTCAGCAGCTTCCAGATTGGTCTGGACCGCCGTATCCTCGATGTTGTGTTCCTTGGTCGACTTACCAGAGTTCACATCAATCGAGACCAACGCTTCCGTTGGATTGATGACAAGGTATCCACCAGACTTCAGCGTTACCTGCGGAGAGAACATGGCATCAAGCTGCGGCTCAATGCCGTAAGCGGTAAACAGGGATTTATCCTGCAAATACTGCTTCACGTTTTTGGCATGGCTCGGCATCAGCATTTTCATGAAGTTCTTGGCTTCACGATAGCCGGTTTCGCCAGCAACATGAATCTCGCTGATGTCCTTACTGTAAAGATCGCGAATTGATCTCTTGATAAGGCTGCCTTCTTCGTAAACCAGGCAAGGTGCCGAGGATTGCAGGGTCAAGGTGCGAACATTCTCCCACAGACGCAGGAGATATTCGAAATCACGTTTGATCTCTGCCTTGGTTCTGTTGGCACCAGCTGTTCTCAGAATAACGCCCATGCCGGTCGCAACATCCAGAGAATTAGCAACTGTTTTCAATCGCTTACGATCAGCTGGATTGGTGATCTTGCGGGAGATACCACCACCACGAGCAGTGTTTGGCATCAGCACAGAATAGCGGCCAGCCAAAGACAGATAAGTTGTCATGGCTGCGCCTTTATTGCCGCGCTCTTCCTTGACAACTTGAACCAACAGCACTTGACGGCGCTTGATAACTTCTTGAATTTTGTACTGACGACGGCGCGGGCGGCGGCGCTCAGGCAATTCTTCAAGTGCATCTTCTGCGCCTACAGATCCCACGCTTACAGCGTCAGAATTTTCTTCATCATCTGTTTCTGTGGATGCATCAGCGTCATCTTCAGACGCAGRWKCKYCAGCTTCTTCTGAAACWGGTTCAGAAATCTGATCACCGGCAACCACAGCTTCCGCGATGRCCTCAGTGCTTTCAGCATCRCTATCWGTTGYGYYRGMATCTTCATCAGATACGACAGCATCAGAWGCGTTTTCGTTTTCTGAATCAGCTTTTTCAGCTTCAATCTCATCCGCAGCTTCTTCATCAAGAAGCGCCTGACGGTCAGCGACCGGGATTTGATAATAATCGGGATGAATCTCGCTAAAGGCCAGAAAACCATGGCGATTGCCGCCATAATCCACAAACGCTGCTTGCAGCGATGGTTCTACCCTTGTTACTTTTGCGAGATATATATTTCCTCTTAACTGAACTCTATTGGCGGCTTCAAAGTCGAATTCCTCGACCTTGTTACCTTTAACGACGACCACCCGAGTTTCCTCTGGGTGGGAAGCGTCGATAAGCATTTTATTTGCCATTGACGTTGGTCTCCACAGACCTGATTGACCTTTCCGGGCAGGGCGCAARTCTGCGCTTCGTCTGCAACGAAAAGGTGGTCTGTTATTTTGCTAGATACTTGAAAAAAACGTTTCAATGAGCGCAAAGCGGCGTGCATCACGAAGCTGCTTAAAACATAAGCTACTACATATGAAAGCCAGCCAATCTGGCTGGCAACTCTAGCCTCGTATGCCGCATCTGCGGTATATGATCTCATCCGAAACGAAACCTTTAATAATGAATTCGCAACACGCAACGGTATTGCGAGAGAGGTAGTATTGGGAGAAACAGTGCGCACCTTCCGTATCCCTTAGGCAATGCCAGTTTTCCATGGCATCGTTGGGCAGCAGTACAATCCATTCTTGAATCGTCTGAAAGAAGTGGCACCAAAAGTTTAGGTTACCTCTGATACCTTCATAAGAGTGGTGTTGCAATTTGGCAAGCACGTCTTTCAAAAATGCAAATTATGAAAATAAAACGCCTTCTTTTCAGAGACGAGGTATTTTTAGTTAATGTAAACAATGCTAAGTTATGATGTAGCTTTTGGAGCATTGTAAGCATCATGTTTTCTTGCTGCTATAGAATATAAGTCGCTTGTAAAAACATGAAATTTAAAAACCCTTTAAAATTGAAAATTTCTAAAATGGCGTTAGCACCCAACAATCCCTTTAATTCTTCCGTGAATTCTAGATTTATTCGTAGCTGTGTGTTTTTCCTCGCGGTGATCTGGTCTTGTGCAGGACTACACGCTCAAGATGTCGTGCGCGCCTTGGATGCAAGAGCCGCTGGAAATCAGGAAAGAACCAGGTTTGTTATCGATCTGGATGGTGCCGTGAAATTTGCGGCGTTTACCTTGGCAGACCCCTATAGGGTGGTGATCGACGTTACAGAAATCAATTTTGATGGCCTTACAGAACATAGCCGTGAGGGGCGAGGGTTGATCGGGACATTTAGGTATGGGCTGATCGCCAAGGGGAAGTCCCGCATGGTGCTTGATCTGGCAGAACCTGCCAGAATTGATGAGGCCTTTGTGTTGGAGCCGGTTGAGGATCAGCCTGGGCGTATTGTTTTTGACCTGGTGCCAACCAGCCGCAAATCATTTCTTGATGGTGTTGGCAAATTGAAGGCTCTTGGTACGCTTGAAACAAAGCTGGCAAAGCCCGCCGCACCCATTCGTCCGCGCAGCAATAAAATGGTGATTGTGCTGGATGCAGGGCATGGAGGTATCGACGATGGCGCCATTGGGCCAACCGGTATCAAGGAAAAAAATCTTGTCCTGAAGTTTGCCAAGAATGTGAAGAACGCTTTGGAGAAAAACGACGCGTTTGAAATTTATCTAACGCGGATGGATGATAAGTTCATTTCGCTGGATGACAGAGTAGAATTTGCGCGGGGCAAGGGTGCCGCTTTAATGGTCTCATTTCATGCTGATACGGTTCAGGAATCATATGTACGTGGCGCAACCGTCTACACACTGTCTGAAACCGCATCTGATGAGGTCGCAAAGGCCCTTGCCGAAAAAGAAAATCGGTCCGATACGATTGCTGGCGTTGAGCTGAAAAATAAATCTGATGAAGTTGCAGATATATTGATTGATCTTGCCCGGCGAGAAACCAAAAACCTGTCTGTTGCTTTTGCCCACAGGTTGCTTGGCGAAATGAAGCCGACGATGCGTCTCAATAAAAATCCAAGGCGATCGGCTGGTTTCAGAGTGCTAAAAGCGCCAGACGTTCCCTCTGTTCTTGTAGAGTTGGGTTATTTGTCGAACGGTAAGGACGAAAAACTGCTGGATTCTGAGGAATGGCGACAAAAAGCAGCCGACAAGTTTGTGGCCGCTATCCAAGCATTTTTTAATGTAACGAATGGCAAGTCAGGTTAGTCACCAAATGTTTTGGCGGAACCAGACAATATGTAACCAGAGTTTTAAAACCCCAGGGAAGTCGCAATATTTGCACTCTTGTCATTGTGATTGTAAACAATACGAATCTTGCAAAAATCCAAAATTGGCAAGTTTTGCCCAAATTTGCACAAATTGATCAGAACATAACCAAATCTTATAAACTGTCGGGTGAATCGAGAGACATACATTATAGCGATTGCTGCAGGTTTAGGTTTTATGACTGTGTATGGATCGTCGGTTTTTCAGCAACGCGACATTGAGGAAAATTTACAAGATGGCTGGTGAAGGCAACCACCGTAAAAAAAGGGCAAAACGATCGATGTTTGCACGTATATTTGGCTTCCTTTTTGCGTTGGGAACAGTCACGGCGCTTTGTGGCGTGGGGGTGGCAGCCTACTTTTTAACAAAATACGCTGACGAGCTACCGAACTACGAAGTTCTAAGTGCCTATGAACCGCCGGTTATGACACGCGTTCATGCGGCCGATGGCGTCTTGATTGCGGAGTATGCGCGGGAGCGTCGGCTATATCTCCCTGCTGCAGCAATTCCTGATTTGGTTAAGGCTGCGTTTCTCAGCGCCGAAGACAAGAATTTCTATCGTCATCAAGGTGTCGATTATGTGGGTATTGCGACCGCGATGGCGCGAAATATACAGGCTCTTGGTTCTAACCGCCGTTTTGCCGGGGCATCGACCATTACTCAACAAGTGGCAAAAAACTTTCTGTTGTCCAGTGAGCGTACGGTAACCCGAAAGATAAAAGAGGCGATGCTCGCGCTTAGAATTGAGCAAGCCTATACAAAAGACAAAATTCTGGAGTTGTATTTAAACGAAATTTATCTTGGGCTTGGTGCCTATGGTGTTGCAGCCGCATCTTTGAATTATTTCGATAAATCCGTACATGAGTTAACCTTGGAGGAAGCTGCCTATCTTGCTGCYCTTCCAAAGGGACCAAATAACTATCATCCATTTCGTCAAACCGCCCGCGCTATTGAGCGCCGGAACTACGTTTTGGAACGTATGGAAATCAACGGTTATATAACTGAGGAGCAGGCCACGCAGGCTCAGGCGTTACCGCTTGAGGTGCGTTTGCGYGCCTTTGGYGCGCAGATATTTGCCGCYGATTATTTTGCRGAAGARGTGCGTCGCGAGATATTCGATATTTACGGCGAAGAGAAACTTTACGGCGGCGGCTTGTCTGTGCGCACAACTCTGGACCCTGARCTACAGGTCATGGCMCGAAAYGCTCTGCAAAAAGGCTTRATGAAGTTTGACYTRGCGCGTGGTTGGCGCGGYCCKGTTGGTAATGCTGACCTCACTGCTGCAAGCGATTGGGGRAAAGTAGTTGGGGAATTTGATCCGCTGTCAGATGTYCCTGAATGGGAYTTGGCTGTTGTTTTAGACATGAGCGACAAGCAGGCGACAATTGGYATTCGTCCTGAAACCACYCGCTCRCGCGGGCAATCRGAYGAACGAAAAACTGGHATTATYTCTCTGAAAAGCCTGAAATGGGCAAMGTGGGCDAAGGGMAARCGCAAAGGWAAATCWGTTCGCAAARTTAGTGATGTCATAGCTATTGGCGACATCATTTTTGTTGAGCAGATCAMGGRTAGCGATGCTTCCTACGAAYTGCGYCARGTTCCAGWAATTAACGGYGCTATTATTGCGATGGACCCACATACCGGGCGCGTTAAAGCGCTTGTCGGTGGGTTCTCTTACGATGCAAGCGAGTTTAACCGCGCGACACAGGCTTACCGTCAGCCAGGCTCCTCTTTTAAGCCAGTGGTGTATGCCACGGCCTTGGATAATGGCTACACGCCATCATCTGTTGTTATGGATGCCCCGATTGAAATTCGTTCCGGCGGACAGATTTGGCGACCACAGAATTATGGTGGCAAATTTGCCGGACCTTCCACGCTGCGTACGGGCATTGAGCGTTCGCGTAATGTGATGACCGTTAGATTGGCGCAGGATATGGGCATGCCGCTGATTTCCGAATATGCACGCCGCTTTGGTGTGTATGATAATCTGCAACCCGTTCTATCGATGGCGCTTGGTGCCGGTGAAACGACGGCTCTGCGCATGGCCGGTGCATTTAGCGTTTTTGCAAATGGTGGCAAGAAGATTTCACCCACACTCATTGATCGTATTCAGGATCGGTTTGGCAAAACCATTTTTCGGCATGACAAAAGGATTTGTGAAGGCTGCGATGCTATTTCCTGGGCTGGGCAGGAAGAGCCTGTGTTGATTGATGACCGTCTGCAAGTGCTGGACCCGATGACAGCCTATCAAATTACCTCCATGATGGAGGGCGTTGTACAGCGTGGCACCGCAAGGGTGGTCAAGCAAGTTGGCAAACCAATTGCTGGTAAAACAGGCACCACTAACGACGAAAAAGATGCATGGTTTGTTGGCTTTTCTCCCGATTTGGTTGCAGCGGTTTATATTGGATATGACACGCCGCGCCCCATGGGCCGAGGCGCTACCGGTGGGCAGCTTGCAGCACCCATTTTCAAAGATTTCATGATTGGTGCTCTGGCAGATTTACCTGCTGTACCATTTCGCATTCCTGCTGGCCTTAAACTCATCCCCATTGACCGGGCGACAGGGCTACGTGCAGGGGGCGGTGATCAAGGCGTTATCATGGAAGCATTCAAGCCTGGCACTGCACCGCCGGATAATTATTCCATCATTGGCTACACGGACAGTTTTGGACAACCGCTTACTGTTGCTCCTGAATCAGATCGAGCTGTTATATCGGGTGCGGGTGGCGTGTACTGAGTGCCTTCCCAGGTTTTGGCAATTTTTAACGATTACCACCCAACCCACCTTGAACCCATGGCTTATGTGATGCATATGCTCGTGGCTGAACTTGATATCTGGACATTTGAAAATGCGCGCTGAAATTCAACAAACGATTGATGACATTGAGCAGGCACTCAGCCTGCTAAGGAGGCATCTTTGACTGGGATAACGCTCAACACCGCCTAGCGGAGCTGAACGCTCTGGTCGAAGATCCTGACCTTTGGAATGATTCTGCTAAAGCGCAACAAATCATGCGTGAGCGACAAAAGCTTGATGAGCAGATATCAGGCATCAAATCCATCGAGAACGCTGTCTCTGATAATCTTGAACTGATCGAGCTTGGCGAAGCCGAGGATGATGCAGATATTATTTCTGAAGCTGAGACCGCCATATCTGAGATGAGTGGCAAAGTCAGGCAGCAGCAAATTCGCGCAATGCTATCAGGTGAAGTTGATGGCAACGACACCTATGTCGAAATACATTCCGGCGCTGGCGGTACTGAAAGTCAAGACTGGGCTTCTATGCTGCTGCGTATGTACAGCCGCTGGGGTGGCCGTAATGGCCGTAAAGTTGAAATCATTGAAATTCAGGATGGTGAAGAAGCTGGCATTAAAGCCGCTACCATTATGGTCAAGGGTGAAGATTCTTACGGCTGGTTGAAAACAGAATCGGGCGTACACCGCTTGGTTCGAATTTCTCCATACGACAGCAATGCACGCCGTCATACGAGTTTTGCCAGTGTTTGGGTCTATCCGGTTGTCGATGACTCCATCGAAATCGATATTCCGGATTCTGACGTTCGCATTGATACCTATCGCGCTTCGGGGGCAGGTGGTCAGCACGTGAACACCACCGATTCTGCTGTTCGTATCACCCACTTGCCTTCGGGCGTTGTGGTGCAGTGTCAAAATGATCGCTCACAACATAAAAATCGGGCAACGGCTTGGACCATGCTGCGCTCTCGGTTGTATGAGGAAGAGCTGAAGAAACGCGAAGCGGCAGCTATGGAAGAAGCTTCCTCAAAATCTACCGTGGGATGGGGGCATCAGATCCGTTCCTATGTGCTGCAACCCTATCAACTGGTGAAAGATTTGCGCACCGGTGTTGAAAGCAGTGATCCGCAAAAGGTACTTGATGGTGGGCTCGACATGTTTATGGAAGCGGCTCTTGCCAGTAAAATTGAGGGCGGCGTTGGCGGTGAGGCGGAGGATGATCTGGAGTAGGTCACCCTAGATTTTTGCCAACCAAGCTCTYTATGTTTTGGGAAGCTTTTTGCCTGCTGTAAGGAATGGCTGAGGATTGCGCGCACGACCGTTTGTRCGGATTTCATAATGCAGATGCGGGCCGGTACTGCGGCCTGTGCTGCCTACTTTTCCCAGAACATCGCCGCGCTTTAGCTTTTGGCCAACTTTTACGCTGATACGGCTAAGGTGCGCATATCTTGTGGACARTCCGTGGGCATGGCGTACTTCAACCAAATTGCCATAACCACCAGAACGWCCAGCGCGTATCACMACGCCTTGGGCTGTTRCCAAAACTTTAGTGCCTTTGGCTGCGCGAAAATCCATTCCGGAATGGAATGCAGCGCGTTTTCTAAACGGATCAATTCTGCGGCCAAAACTACTGGAACGTACCGCGTTTTTTAGCGGAGAGGTTAGCGGAACGGYTCGAACCATTCGCTTTAAYCGTGTGATATCCTTGAGGCTCGTATCAATATGCTTTGCGGCTTTCTTGAGAGCTGCTTCGTCAAAATCGGCTGGAATAAAAGGGCCRCCGATAGCGTCCTTTTTGCTGGGTAATTTCAATTTAACSGGTAAATCCGAAAGCGCTGCGCGGTAGCTGTTGTGCTCTTGGGAAATGGCTCGGGCAATAGCTTGAACTGATACCGCACTAACTTGCTCCATAGCATTTAGGTCCGCTTCAAATTGGCGAATTTTCTCGAAGGGATCGTAAAGATGCGACTCCTGTTCAAACTCATCCAGAGAATTGGGTGACGGGTTAAGGGTATCCTGCCCAAATCCACGTTGGCCACCAATAGCTGTCGTATCACCGGTAAGGGATATGTCGCTATCTGCCAAAATAGATGTAGCTGTTGGTTTGATGATTGGCATTGGCGCTGCAACAGCGGCTACTTGAATRCCCATTTTGCGGGCGTTGTCGATYACAGCCGCAACTCTGSCGTGGCGCGCWGCATAAAGTTGCTGCCGCTCYGATAGGTTTGCCAGTTCCTGAGCTAGTTTCACCCGCTCAGAAGAAGATTGRTTCTGAATGATTTCCATCGCAGTTTTATAGCGCTGAAATTTGGCTTCATAAGTCTGGCGTACTGCAACATCTCTTGCTGCACCRCTGGCTATTAAATCATCACGCTCAAACAGATAGAAAGTTGCAGTAACATTGAAGACGGCGAGAAATAAAAGCGCCGTAACAATCGTACTWAGCAGCCAAGGCTGAATGGCCAAAATGACYGTTTTCTGGCCCATCTGAAATATGACGCGCTTGGCATTTGTCTGRTCCACAGGCCGGCGCCTGTGCTTCTGATTWTTACTCGACATTACACCACTCATACACAACTAGAACTGAGCGGCATTACACACTGTTAAGGTTAACGCCTGCTTTCCGAAAGGAAAACAGGGAGTTAACAAACGGCATTAAATGGTGCCAAATGTRCGTTTTTTTGGCTTACGTATCGTTGCAAWATGAACTYTGTGCCAATTCTTTGGATATTTGACCACGCAWCTAAAGTGACCGTGCAGCCTCTAAAACAGCGTCCACATGGCCGGGAACTTTTACCTTTCTCCAGACTTTCGCAATGGTGCCATCACTGTTGATCAGAAATGTAGACCTCTCGACGCCCATGTATTTTCGGCCATACATGCTTTTCTCAACCCAAACATTGTATGCTTCTAGAGTGGTCTTTTCTTCATCTGAAACCAGCACAACATCCAGCTCATGTTTGGCTCTGAACTTAGCGTGTTTTTTGACCGGATCTGGAGACATCCCAACTAGAATGACGCCCAGCTTTTCAAACTCTGCTTTGGTCGCAGTAAACTCAATGGCTTCTTTGGTACATCCGGGTGTGTCGTCTTTTGGATAGAAAAACAAGACGATTGTTGCGCCAAGTTTCTCCGATAAGTTGAAACCTTCCTGACCGTCGGTTGGCAGGTTGAACAGGGGAGCCGTATCACCTTCCTTTATCAACATATTATGCCTTTCTTTTGTCGCCTTTGATTGCAAAATAGTAGACTATCTCATTTGCGAGATTAATCAGGTTTATGATTCTCGTAACACGCCGCCGCATGTCTTATCTGTATGAGTCAGGGAAGACGTCAAGAATTATCATCAAGCTTTTGAGCTCAAAATATTATCATGATTCTTGAGAATGACCATTCAGAAGACGCTCCGGAGAAGCCTGAAGATGTAGAGGATACCGGGCAAGAAACGTTGAGTGATCCTGCGGTGCTTCCGTTTTGGCGCCATAGATGGGTTCTTATTGGCGGCTTTATTGGAACAGTTTTGGTATTGGTTCCGTTCGCAGCTTATTTGTGGCTGGCGAGCGGGCCTGTTTCGATACAGCGTGTCACCCAGCACGTTTCCCAAAATCTTCGAAAAGTTCTTCCCGAAAATTATGACTTTGAACTTGGCACAGTAACAATTGTTATTGACCCGTTTCGTGGATTGGTTGCTGAGCTGGCAGACCTTTCAATATCCAACTCGGAATCAAAGCTGGCCGCCCAAATTGAATCCCTTTCATTTGGGATCCAAGCACTGAAATTGTTAACCGGCCAAATGCAATTTCGCGATGTGGAGATCGTAAACCCCAGTATATCTGTTCAATCAACTGGTATTCTCCAATCCACCGCCAACCTTGGAAGTTCGTTTGGGCCGTTGGATAACTCCACGGAATTGGAAGCCGATAATTCAGATCTATTTTATCTCGCCAAGGTGGGTCATGCTCTTAAATCGATTCATGATGCGAGCGACGCTGTTCTGGCGGCTGGCAGAGATCGCGGCATTGAAAGCATCACAATAATCGATGGCGATGTCACAGTTTTGTCCGCAAAAGCAGACGCAAATAGAAGCTATTCGAACATTGGTGTTACCTTAAAAATTGATACATTGGATGATAAACTCATCCTGAATGCAAACGGGGTCGCGGCAAGAGGAGCATGGCGATTTGAGGCGCAGGCAACCCCGGTGCCAGATGGACGCGGGCATGAAATCAACGCGMGCGTTGATGAYTTAAACCTACCKGAGCTTATTCCTGCACTSGGGCGTGATACYTTCGCAGTGCGCAGCAATGCGACAACGTCCATCAAAATGCGGTCCAAATATGTTGATGAAGATGCAGTACCGACCGCRTCTTTTGATGTTAATATTGGCAGCGGTTATGTGTTTATGGGCCGCAATGAATTGGCATTGATGGATGAAGGCACTCTGTCACTCATCTGGTCTCCCTCMCTGACAGCGTTGAGTATTGAAAAGGCCGAACTTTTATTTGGCCCCACAAAGCTCTCATTTAGTGGATTTGCGCGGCCTTCTTCCAGTAACCCATACAGCGAAGTTGAATTAAGACTTGTGTCTCGCGATACYATATTGTTGCCGCGTGATGTTGTCGGTGGCAATGCCATTAMACCTGAGTTGATAGGCATAAATGCCAGATGGGATTTTGGGAGCAARTTTCTCGTTATTGATGACTTTGCGCTCCATGTTGCAGATGCCTCCATCTTGGGGTCTGCCAGCGTCAATTTTCAGCCACGGTTTCCATCCGTCGCGGGYGCATTTTCCTTGTCTCCAATGTCCGTTGATACACTGAAGCGAATATGGCCACCGACATTGGCAGGTGGAGCAAGGCGCTGGTTCATWAAAAATGTTCTGTCAGGGCAAATCACCGGTGGTGAGATGACGYTGGCTATTCCCGCTGGGTTTGTGGGAAATCGAGACCCGGACAAAAAGATGGCAAATGGCTCTGTCGTTGGRAAAATCTCATTCATAGACGCCCAYATTAAATCATTCGGAGAYTTACCAAATYTRCGCGCTGAATCCGGAGTGATTAATTTCGAGGGGAAAGGGCTCACGATTTCTGCAGAGAACGGTACCGCTGARAACCCAATTGGCGGTGTTGTAGATGTGCCTTCTGCRATYTTTAGAYTRCCGCAAATTGGCCCWACCATTCCAGATGCTGAAATTACTGTTTCCATGATTGGCAGTGCGCAAGAYCTYGCGGAAATAGCAAACTCTGCTCCCATTAAATTTATGGATAAACGCGGTGTGCCGCCATCTGCTGTGTCGGGGCAGGCGATTGCAGAGATARCGAGTAAACTCAAAATTAGGCCCAAAATTTCACCAGAAGATGTGATCACCCACACCACCGTTCGGCTTGTGAATTTCTCCAGTACGGTCCCAATTCAAGGCCGCATCATTTCTAATGGCGATGTTGTTGTGCAGTCGGATAAGGCTGGGACTTTTGTGCGTGGTGATGCCGAGTTGGATGGCATTGCAGCAGTCGTTGATCTGTATATCCCCAATGACGGTGCGTCGGGTCTCTCCAAGGTGGATATTCGACTGGTTCTAGATGAGCAGCAGCGTCGGAGGCTGGGAATTGATCTCAGTGAATTCCTGAGTGGGCCGACGCCGGTTGAAGTTGGCAAGGTAACGCCAGATGGCAAGCGGCCGGTTTCAGTGGATTTGGAACAGGCGCGACTGGACATTCAAGGCATTGGTTGGACCAAGGGAGTTGGTATTCCTGCGGATCTCAAATTTTTGCTAGAAGAAACCGATACCGGGTTTGAACTCAGCGATATTGTTCTGTCAGGGCAGGGGTTTTCGGCATCTGGCACAGCTCAGATTAGCCGTCGTCGTGGGCTGGAAAGACTTACTTTAAAATCATTGGCCCTTCGTAAGGGGGACAAGGCTGCAATAGATATTAAGCGAGCTGGTAGTCGCGCCTATAAAATCAAAGTGTCAGGGGAACAGCTTGATGTGCGCGGCCTTGTGCGGGTTATTAAACGCGATGCTGGCCCACAGGAAAATGACGACGCGAATAGTTTTAGCGTTGATGCGAAATTACGGCGTTTGGTTGGCTTTAGCGAACAGGTGATTGATAACGTTAAACTGGCGCTTGAAACCAAAGGCAATCAACCAAGCTCAATGCAATTAAGTGGCACCCAAAATGGTGGCCGGCCCATTACAGTTAGCATTGAAGAGGGCAATGGCAGTTCCTGGCTGAGCATCAGTGCTCAAAATGGCGGGTCATTGATCGGCTTTATGGATATTTCCAGCAGTGTAAAGGGTGGTAATTTGAGCCTTTCCGCATCTCTTGGAAGTGGCAGCGGCGCGACTGTCGGGCAGGCTTTTTTGAAAGACTTCACCATCGGCGGCAATGAAAACCTCAACCAACTAACACGCAGTGTTAAGCGCAAAACCGGCAATGTTGGCAATTCTGGAAGTCGCCCATTCGAACAGGCCCGGGTGGATTTCACGCTGAAAAACAATAATTTGGTCTTGGATGATGTTTATCTGCGTGGTCCCACAATTGGCATCACCATGAAAGGTAGCGTTAACCTGCAGGCGTCCAAATTGAGACTGAACGGTGTGTATGTCCCTGCTTATGGGCTGAATAACATCTTTTCGAAGCTGCCCATCATTGGACCCATCATTGGTGGTGGGCGCAACCAGGGTCTGCTTGGTGTGACGTTCAGGGTTTCTGGGCCGGTTGATGGCCCATTGCTCACGGTTAATCCAATATCGGCAATCGCTCCAGGTGTGTTCCGGCGGATTTTTGAGTTCCGCTAGAGCCTTACTTGGTTGGTTTTAAAACCTATTGGGCTTTCAGCAAAATATGCTTTTTCTTGCCAAGGGACAGCTTGACGATACCATCTTCATTCTGATGTTCTGGCCCAATAGTGCCGCGCTCGTCATTCCAGCTTTTATCATTGATTTTGACAGCACCACCTTTGATGTGGCGTCGTGCCTCGCTGTTCGACACCGCCAGCCCGGCAGTAACAAGCGCTGAGAGAATGCCCATCTGCGCATCCAGCTCACTTTGAGCGATTTCTACCGTTGGCAAATCACGGGATATGCTGCCTTCTTCAAACGTACGCCGGGCGGTCTCTTCGGCTTTCTCTGCTTCGCCGCGACCGTGGAGCATGGCAGTTACTTCTGTTGCCAGAATTTTCTTGGCGTCATTCAACTCAGCACCTTCCAGCGCGCCAAGGCGTGCAATTTCATCCAAAGGCATGGTGGTGTAGAGTTTCAGAAACCGTGCAACGTCAGCGTCTTCTGTATTGCGCCAGTATTGCCAGAAATCGTAGGGGCTGAGCATTTCCGGATCGAGCCAAATGGCGCCACCAACTGATTTACCCATCTTTGCGCCAGAAGCCGTCGTCAGCAAAGGCGATGTCAGCGCGTATAGTTGGGGTGTTCCCATTTTATGGCCAAGGTCGATGCCATTGATGATGTTGCCCCATTGATCCGAACCACCCATTTGAAGCAAGCAACCGTGCCTTTTGTTAAGCTCAACAAAATCATAAGCCTGAAGAATCATGTAGTTGAATTCAAGAAATGACAGGGACTGCTCTCTGTCCAACCGCTGCTTGACGCTTTCGAATGACAGCATGCGATTTACAGAGAAGTGGGCTCCGACATCACGCAGGAATTCGAGGTAATTTAGTTTTGTCAGCCAATCTGCGTTGTTCTCCATGAGAGCATCGTTTGGTTTATCACCAAAATTTATGTAGGCGGAGAAGCTGGTTTTAATCGCGGAAATGTTTTCATTGATGGTCTCGACGCTCATCAATTTACGAGATTCTTCCTTGAAGGATGGATCACCAACCATACCCGTGCCGCCGCCCATCAAAGCGATGGGGCGGTGTCCTGTTTGCTGTAACCAATGCAACATCATGATCTGCATCAAGCTGCCGACATGCAAGCTTTTAGCTGTTGGATCAAACCCGATATAGGCGGTTACGATCTGTTCGCGGAACTTTGCATCCAGTCCTTCTACATCGGAAAGCTGATGGATAAAGCCACGCTCAATCATCACGTGCAGGAAGTCAGACTTGACTTGTGACAGGCTCACAGACATGGGGCAAACTCGCAAGGTTCAATCATTTAAAATGTGCTAGCATTATGCAGCGGGGCTGTCCTAACAGTGATTGGCGGAAATTGCACCCAAATACCGGGAAATCTTATGGCTGATATTTTGACTGTTGCAGGAACCATGAGCGGAACGTCGCTTGATGGGGTGGACGTCGCAATTCTGGCAACTGATGGGGCCAGCCATCTGGTGCCGGGAACGACCGGATTCCATCCCTACAGCGATGATGAGCGYAGCATATTGCGGCAAGCCTACGTTGCTGGCGCAGCAATGAAGCAGAGAACAGATCGTGAYGGCGTTATTGCGGATGCGGAAAGCATTGTTACGCAGGCTCATATCTTAGCGCTTAAGGACGGCATTTCTCGCTTTTCCGGGCACGTTGATTATGTTGGATTCCAYGGCCAGACGATATTTCATGACCCTCAACGTAAACTCACGGTACAGATTGGCAATGCGCAARAAATAGCCAAAGCGCTGGGCATTCCTGTTGTTCATGATTTTCGGGCAAATGATGTTGCGCAAGGCGGGGAAGGTGCTCCTTTGGCACCCATATTTCACGCGTCGATTATTCAGAAACTTGAGGCAAAAATGCCCGCTCTTTTTCTSAATATTGGGGGYGTCGCCAATGTCACCTATATGGCTGAGAGCGGCGACTTACTTGCGTTTGATACKGGTCCAGGAAATGCGCTCATGGATGATTACATGATGGAGCATTTTGGCACGCGAATGGATGAGGATGGCAGAATAGCCGCAAAAGGCAATGTTGATAGCAAGGCGCTTGATATACTTATTGCCCATCCCTTCTTTTACAAAAAACCGCCAAAATCRCTGGATCGGCAGGAGTTCCATGGCTTTGCGCGAAAAGWGATCGAAGACCTTGCCCCTCAAGATGCGATAGCAACCCTGAATGCCTTTACGGTGCTGTCRCTCCAAAARGCKTTGCRGTGGTGCTYRGAACCGCCYARRTCYGTGATYGTRTCWGGSGGYGGYGCAAARAATCCRGTTRTYATGGCTGGTTTGAAGCGTGTGTTTGAGGCAACACCACAAACTGCATCTAGCCTTGGTTGGGATGATGATTTCATTGAAGCCAATGCATTTGCTTATTTGGCTGTCCGCTCACTTAAAAAATTGCCAATATCATTCCCCGGGACAACTTGCATAGCTGCACCATTGACAGGCGGCGAGGTTGCCTATCCATAATTGCATTTAAATGTAACTGGGTGCCAAGGCAGTTCAGATGTTTTTTACATGTGGGCCGTTACACTCTGTTTACATTGATTGTGATTTTCCGGGGGATGGATTTATGGATCACTATGACCTGATTGTAATTGGTAGTGGGCCAGCGGGCCGCAGAGCCGCCATTCAAGCGGCAAAGTTTGGCAAGGATGTGTTGGTTGTTGAGCGYGGACGCCGTGTTGGTGGTGTCTCGGTGCACACTGGAACAATACCGTCCAAAACACTGCGCGAAACAGCGCTTAAYYTGTCTGGGTGGCGCGAGCGCGGGTTTTATGGCCGCTCCTACCGCGTGAAGCAGGATATAACTGCGGACGATTTGCGCAAGCGCTTGCACATTACCCTGACTCACGAGATTGAAGTGCTTGAGCATCAGTTTGCGCGAAATCGGGTTGTTACCTTGAGGGGTGAAGCGCGGTTTGTGAGCGACAAKGAAATTGAGGTTTTGGGGGAAGAGGGGGAAACCCTTTCGTTCACAGCRGATAATTTCCTTTTGGCTGTCGGCACCATTCCTTAYCGTCCTGATCAYATTCCCTTYGACGAAAAATGTGTTTTTGACAGTGATGGCATTTTGGATTTGCCGAATCTACCGCGTTCATTGACYGTTATTGGMGCGGGCGTGATTGGTTTGGARTACGCCACYATTTTCAGCTCGCTGGACGTTCACGTCACCCTTGTGGAGCCAAGGGACACCATGCTTGATTTTGTTGATCGGGAAATCATCAGCGATCTGACCTATCAACTTCGTGATCGCGGTGTTGTGTTGCGTTTTGGCACCAAGGTGGAAAAGGTGACCAAACAGGAAAACGGTCGCTGTATAGTGGAGTTGGAAGGTGGGCGCATCATCCGCTCTGATTTGGTGTTGTTTGCTGCCGGGCGCATTGGTGCCACCAAGAATTTAAATTTGGAGGCCTGTGGCCTGGAATGCGATCACCGAGGCCGCATAAAGGTTGATCCCAAAACATTCCGTTCCAGCGTGCCTCATATTTTTGCGGCTGGTGATGTCATAGGTTTCCCCAGTCTGGCCTCAACCTCTATGGAACAAGGGCGCATTGCGGCCTGCCATGCCTTTGGTGAAGTCGCACATGAGCCACCAGAATTCTTCCCCTATGGCATTTATGCTGTTCCAGAAATTTCGACCGTTGGATTGACCGAGGAAGAGATAAAGGAACGCGGCATTCCCTATGAAGTTGGCATTGCAAGGTTCAGGGAGACCTCTCGTGGGCATATTATGGGGCTGGATTCCGGGATGCTGAAAATGCTGTTTTCCCTGAAGTCACGGCGTTTGCTAGGGTGCCACATTATCGGTGAGGGGGCGACGGAACTTATCCATATTGGCCAGGCGGTTTTGAATCTGCAGGGAACTTTGGATTATTTTGTTGAAAATACTTTTAATTATCCGACCTTGGCCGAAGCTTATAAAATTGCGGCGCTGGATGCCTGGAACAGGATGCCTCCCAGCCAATCAGACTAAATCGGCCAAACGCTTATCAGAATAGAAAAAGGGCAGTTCTATTTATAAGAACTGCCCTTTATGAATTATTCTGCCGTAACGATAGATGTAAAATTAAATATCAATCTTTCCAAGAACTTCCAGGCGTTTATCCACGTAGTTTCCGCAAAGTTCAATCAAGGTATCGGTTTGCCCTGCGAAGAAGTGGTTTGCGCCAGGGATCGTCTCGTGATCGATGGTGATGCCTTTTTGAGCTTTCAGCTTGTCCACCAATGTCTGTACGTCTTTCATGGGGACAACTTTATCAGCGTCGCCATGCACCATCAACCCGGATGAAGGGCAGGGTGCAAGGAACGAGAAATCGTAGAGGTTTGCTGGTGGTGCAACAGATATGAAGCCTTCAACCTCTGGGCGGCGCATCAAAAGTTGCATGCCAATCCAGGCACCAAAGGAAAAGCCCGCAATCCAGCAACCGCGTGAATCGGGATGGAAAGTCTGAACCCAATCCAATGCTGCTGCCGCATCAGACAATTCGCCCGAACCGTGATCAAAATTGCCCTGGCTACGACCGACGCCGCGGAAATTAAACCGCAGAACCGTGAAGCCGCGCTTCGCATACATGTAATACAACTGATAGATGATTTGATTGTTCATCGTTCCGCCGAAACGGGGATGCGGATGAAGAATCAACGCAATGGGAGCTGTTTTGGAAGGGGAAGGCTGATAACGGCCTTCCAAACGACCTTCGGGTCCGTTGAAGATGACTTCTGGCATATAAAACTCACGGTCCTTTTAAAACGGTGCAGCGGCGACCTGTTGTTCTGTCTATGTTCACCCTAAAAGGCGTGTCCATTCTTGACAGTATTTTTCAAGCGCCCTAATTGGTAGTTTAGAATTGTTAAAAACTAGCCGAGTGGGGTATTGGTGTTCAGTTGCGCCTGTAAACACCATTTACTACCCGGCTGGCAAGAATTGCGTGCATCCAAAGCCATTAAAGGGCGATTATTTTTACTATGAGGGTATATCTCGACCATAATGCTAGTTCTCCTTTGCGCCCTCAGGTGCGYGAAGCGATGGTCGACGCCATGTCGGTCGCGGCCAATGCGTCTTCCATCTATCAGGAAGGCCGCAAGGCAAAAGGCATTATTGAGCGYGCGAGAGATGCTGTGGCAGCCATGGTTGGCGCTGAAGCTAAGGGTGTGACCTTCACCAGCGGCGGCTCAGAGGCCAATGCCACCATTTTACAACCTAAAATGAGTGTCAAAGGCAAACCCGTCATCATCGACACATTGCTGGTTTCATCGATCGAACATGATTCTGTTCTCAAGGCTGGCCAATTTATCGCTGATCAGATTGAAATGATCCCGGTGGATGGCAATGGCATTGTAGACCTTAACTGGATTTCGCAGCGGTTAGCTCAGCTCTCAAGTGATGGCAAAACGGTTTTAATGGCTGTCATGTTCGCCAACAATGAAACCGGCGTTTTACAGCCCGTGGAGGCTGTTGGCGCTCTTGCGGCGGATCATGGTGCTTATTTCTTATGTGATGCCATACAGGGGCCGGGTAAGGCGTTGGTGGACATCAACAAGATTGGTGCGCACTTCCTCACGCTGTCGGCCCACAAGCTGGGTGGCCCGCAAGGCGTGGGTGCCATTGTGCGTCGCTCGGACGCGTATGCGTTTCAACCGCTTATTCGAGGCGGTGGGCAAGAGGCCTATGGTCGTGCCGGCACAGAAAATGTTGTTGGAATCCATGGATTCGGCATTGCAGCGGAACTTGTGGGTGTTGAAGACAAATTCTCGGATCTGGCGGCGATGCGTGACCAGTTGGAAGACGGGTTGGAAGGTGTGCAGATATTTGGCGATGCTGTTGATCGGCTACCCAACACATCCTATATAAGTCTCCCGAACGTGGAGGCGGAAACGATGTTAATTTCGCTCGACCTTCAAGGATTTGCGGTTTCATCAGGTTCCGCCTGTTCATCAGGCAAAGTTGGTCCAAGTTATGTGTTGAAGGCCATGGGGTACAGTGATGTTCAGGCGCGCTCGGCAATTCGCATCAGTTTGGGCTGGAACACAGAAATCGATCACGTAAAGCAGTTTGTAAAAGCGTTTAATCAGATGGTTTTGGCGCTGAAACCGACTATTTCAGGAAACGAAAAGCAGCCTAGCGCTGCTTAAGTAAATAACAACAGGCACCGCACGTCGTCCAATGGGCGTCACCGATGGAGTGAGACATGGCAGCAGTTCAAGAGACGATTGATCAAGTCAAAGAGATTGATGTCGATAAATATAAATATGGCTTTGTCAGTGATATTGAATCCGAATTGGCTCCAAAAGGCCTGAACGAGGATATTGTTCGTTATATTTCGGCCAAAAAAGATGAACCTCAATGGATGCTGGATTGGCGTCTTGAGGCTTATCGGCGTTGGCGGACGATGGAAGAGCCGACATGGGCGCGGGTAAGCTACCCAAAAATTGATTTTGAGGATTTGCATTATTATGCAGCCCCCAAGAGCACACCTGGCCCCAAAAGCCTGGATGAAGTAGATCCGGTATTGCTTGAGACCTACGCCAAACTGGGTATTCCACTGCTGGAGCAGGGAATTCTGGCGGGTGTTGAAGGGGCAAAAATTGCAGTTGATGCTGTTTTTGACTCTGTTTCCGTGGTCACAACTTTTAAGGATGAACTGGCAAAGTCGGGCGTCATTTTCTGCCCGATTTCCGAGGCCATTCGTGAGCATCCTGAACTGGTGAAAAAGTATCTGGGTACTGTTGTGCCATCGACGGATAATTTTTACGCCACCTTGAATTCTGCAGTTTTTTCTGATGGTTCGTTTGTTTATATCCCCAAGGGCGTTCGATGCCCAATGGAGTTGTCGACCTATTTCCGTATCAATGAGGAAAAGACCGGCCAGTTTGAACGCACGCTGATTATCGCCGAAGAAGGATCATATGTGTCCTATCTGGAGGGTTGTACAGCGCCAATGCGCGATGAAAATCAGCTTCATGCAGCTGTAGTCGAGCTTGTCGTGCTGGATGATGCCGAGATCAAATATTCCACCGTTCAAAACTGGTATCCTGGCGATGCTAATGGCAAAGGTGGGATTTACAATTTTGTGACGAAACGCGGCGACTGTCGCGGTAAAAACTCGAAAATATCTTGGACACAAGTTGAGACGGGTTCTGCGATTACATGGAAGTATCCAAGCTGCATTCTGCGTGGTGACAACTCTCGTGGCGAGTTCTATTCGATTGCCATTTCCAATGGCTGTCAGCAGATCGAYAGYGGCACYAAGATGATCCACCTGGGCAAGAATACCTCTAGCCGKATTATYTCCAAGGGTATCTCTGCRGGCAGRTCTCAAAAYACCTATCGYGGCCTTGTTTCTGCRCATAAACGTGCWGAYGGTGCRCGCAAYTTTACCCAGTGTGACAGTCTTTTGATYGGGGATCAGTGCGGYGCACATACGGTGCCMTATATTGAATCCAGAAATTCAACGGCCGTTTTTGARCATGAAGCGACGACATCAAAAATTTCTGATGAYCAGATGTTTTATTGTCTGCAACGCGGCATGAAYGAAGARGAAGCTGTGGCGCTGATCGTCAATGGATTTGTGCGCGATGTGCTTCAGCAATTGCCAATGGAGTTCATGGCTGAAACCCAAAAGCTGATTGGTATTAGCCTAGAGGGCTCTGTGGGATAATGAAGAAGCCGATCCTCAATATTGATGATGCACGGTTGATGCCATTTGGACAAGGCAACAAGTTTGCGGCGTCTCTTGGCCAAATTGGTAAGCATATTGGTATGGAGAAACTGGGTTGCATGGTGACAATTGTTGAACCCGGCAAATCTGCTTTTCCGTTTCATGTGCATCACATGAATGAAGAAATGTTTGTGATACTCGAAGGGCAGGGCGACTATCGCTTTGGTGAAGAAACATATCCGATCAAAGCGGGTGATGTGCTTGCTGCCCCTCCTGGTGGGGCGGAGCGGGCGCATCAGATTACCAACACAGGTTCGACGACTTTGAAATATCTTGGCATTTCCACGAAAGCTCAGCCTGAGGTCGTGGAATACCCGGATTCAGATAAATTTGCAGTGTTTTCCAGAAGTACGGATGGGTCTCCCATGACAGCCCAACTGCGCTTTATAGGCCGCACTGAGACAACACTTGATTATTGGGATGGTGAAGATGCCTGACCAAAATTTGCAGGAACATAGCAATGCTTGAAATTAAAGACCTTCATGCCGAGGTGGATGGCAACAAGATCCTTCGGGGTGTCAACCTGACAGTTAATGCGGGCGAAGTGCATGCGATCATGGGGCCCAATGGCTCTGGAAAATCCACGCTTTCGTATGTTTTGGCTGGTAAAAGCGATTATGATATTACGCAGGGCTCTGTGACATTTAAAGGTGAAAACCTGCTGGAAATGGCGCCTGATGAGCGTGCCACAGCTGGTGTCTTTTTGGCCTTTCAATATCCCATTGAAATTCCGGGCGTGGCGACCATGACGTTTTTGCGCACAGCCATGAACGCTCAGCGCAAGGCGCGCGGCGAGGATGAATTACATATTCCTGAGTTCATGAAAATCGTGAAGCAAAAGGCGACTGAGTTGAATGTGACGGCGGATATGCTGAAACGCCCTCTCAATGTTGGCTTTTCCGGCGGTGAGAAAAAGCGTAACGAAATTTTGCAAATGGCACTTCTGCAGCCATCTTTGTGCGTGCTGGATGAAACTGATTCAGGACTTGATATTGATGCGCTCCGCGTTGTCTCTCAAGGCGTGAATGCACTGCGCGCGCCCAACCGGGCGATGATCGTCATCACCCACTATCAACGCTTGCTCGAGCATATTGTGCCAGATGTGGTTCATGTGATGTCAGCTGGAAAAATCGTTAAAAGCGGCGGCAAAGAACTGGCTCTTGAGCTGGAAGAAAATGGTTATGCTGAATACACCAATGCGGCTTAGGGGTTTGGCCAGATGACTGTTTTACCTAATAAAATACAAACCCAGGGGGAAGCATCGCTTGCCGCTTGCCTTGATGGTCTTGAGCTATCAGGCGTGCGCGCTGAAGCGCGTGCATTCCTACTGGATAATGGCTTGCCGAACCGCCGTATCGAGGAATGGAAATACACCGATTTGCGTGGTTTCCTGAAAGAGATACCGCCCCTTGCACAAAGCGCAGAGGCTGAAACGGCAACACCGGTCATTCCCGCTGATGTTTGTTTGTCTGTGATCAATGGTGTGTGTGCTGATGTGCCTGCATCCTTGCCGCAAAATGTGTCGGTTCAATCTGGAATTACAGCGAGTTCCGTTGTCCACAAAATGCCCAACACCAATGTTGCGTTGAATGTGGCTTTGGCATCACAGGGTTATGCCATAGAGATTGGCCAGAGCGACAAGACGCCCATTATCTATATCGACCACAAAGTTGTGGCGGATGAGCCTGTTACAAGCGCATCGCGGCATAATGTTGTGGTGAAGGAGGGCGCGAAAGCCATTCTTATCGAGCGCTTTGGTGGCCCTGATGGTTCTGCCTATCTTAATAGCGTCGGTATGAGTGTTGATGTGGCTAAAAATGCGCATTTTGTGCATATTCGTATACTTGTCGAAGGCGATGAGGCGATCCACATGGGCGTGCTTGCTGCGGATATCGCAGAAGACGCTATCTATGAGCCGTTCGTTATGAGTGTTGGCTCCAAGCTCACCCGCAGCGATTTGCAGATCACCTTCAACGGCGAACGTTCCCACGGCGGTATCCGCGGGGCGACTCTGATCAAGGGTAAGCAGCACACAGATATGACCTTGATGGTGGATCATGCCGCACCCAATTGCACCAGTGTTGAGCAGTTTAAATCTGTGATAGCCGATGAAGCGATTGCTGTGTTTCAGGGCAAAATCATGGTCAAACAGATTGCCCAGAAAACCGACGCGAAAATGATGAGCCAGGGCTTGTTGCTTTCTGAGTCCGGGGCGTTTCTCAACAAGCCTGAGCTTGAAATTTTTGCGGACGATGTGGTTTGCGGTCATGGCGCAACATGCGGTGATTTGAACGAGGATTATCTGTTTTACCTTCTGTCGCGTGGTGTGCCACGTGCGCAGGCCGAGACAATGCTCATACAAGCCTTTGTGGCTGAAACCATTGAAGCTATTGAGCAGCCTGAAATTGTGGAAGCATTGGAAGCCATTCTTTCCAATTGGCTGGTCAATCGATAGGAGCCGTGTCTGTGGATAATGGCAACATGACGACACCCATAGCGTATGATGTGATGGAAATTCGCAAGGATTTCCCCATTTTATCGAAGGAAATTTATGGTAAGCCTTTGGTTTATCTGGATAATGGCGCATCCGCGCAAAAACCAAATCAAGTGCTTGATGCTGTTCAAGGCGCTTATGCGGACACCTACGCCAACGTTCATCGCGGCCTCCACTTTCTCTCAAATGCGTCAACGGATTTGTACGAAGAAGCCCGCGAAACTGTGCGTGGGTTCCTCAATGCGCCGTCCGTGGACAACATCATTTTTACCCGCTCGACAACCGAGGCCATTAATCTGGTAGCCCAATCTTTTGGTGGTGTTCGGATTGGAGAGGGCGATGAGATCGTCATTTCCATCATGGAACATCATTCAAATATTGTGCCGTGGCATTTCCACCGTGAGCGCAATGGTGCGGTGCTGAAATGGGCACCCATCCACGACGATGGCAGTTTTGATCTGGAAGCCTTTCAGAACATTTTGACCGAACGCACCAAAATCGTTGCGATAACGCAGATGTCCAATGTGACCGGCACGGTCTTGCCGATCAAAGAGATTTGCCGCATTGCCCATGAACGTAATATTCCTGTTCTTGTTGATGGTAGCCAGTCTTCTGTTCATATGTCGATTGATGTGCAGGATCTGGATTGTGATTTCTTCGTGCTCACTGGCCACAAGGTGTATGGCCCAACCGGCATTGGTGCGCTTTACGGTAAAGCTGAATTACTTGAAGAGATGCCGCCTTATATGGGTGGTGGTGAGATGATTCTCGACGTGAGCGAGGACGCGATTACGTATTCTCAGCCACCCCATCGCTTTGAAGCTGGAACCCCTCCCATTGTGCAAGCTATTGGATTGGGGGCTGCGCTATCCTATATGAAAGATATCGGGCTAGATGCCATTGCCGCTCATGAGGCTGATCTGCGCGATTATGCAGCGCAACGTCTTGGTGAGATGAATTCGGTTCGTATCTTTGGTACAGCGCCGGGCAAGGGTGCCATTTTCTCGTTTGAGGTTGAAGGTGCGCATGCCCATGATATTGCTACTGTTATGGACCGCGAAGGTGTTGCGGTGAGGGCYGGAACSCATTGTGCKATGCCRTTGTTRAAGCGYTTTGGTGTTACAGCAACATGCCGTGCTTCCTTTGGCCTCTATAACACCCGCGATGAAGTTGATAAGCTGGTTGCAGCGATTGCTAAGGCTCAAACATTTTTTGGATAAGATGATGTCAGATAAACCCGATGATACCCTGCCGGAAAACCATCCGTTCTATGTCCCGGAGGCAAAGCCTGYTCCAGACATGAARCTTKCKGAAGATGGCACTGGYCARCCKCAAYTATCGACCAATGATGAATTGAAGCTTTCTGACGATGAGCAGCAGCTTTTGACAGAGGATGTGATTGCYGCGCTRAAAACGGTCTATGACCCTGAAATTCCAGCTGATGTTTACGAGCTTGGCYTGATCTACAAGGTTGATATGACCGATGATCGTGATCTGGAAGTGGATATGACCCTAACGGCTCCCGGTTGCCCGGTTGCYGGRGAAATGCCAATCTGGGTTGAAAATGCACTATCCACAGTGGCTGGTGTCAGAAATGTTAAGGTGACAATGGTATTTGATCCTCCCTGGACAATGGAGCGTATGTCCGAGGAAGCCAAAGTTGCGATGAACTGGTTCTAGGAGCAGCCCAATGGGAAGTTTTCAGGTTTTGTCATTGACGGAAACAGCCGCAGCYCGTGTTCGCGATATCGTYGCGGGCTCAGATGGCGCTTCTGGCATTCGTGTGGGCATCAAAAAAGGTGGCTGCGCTGGCATGGAATACACCATTGATATGGTGCATGAGCCGGACCCAAAGGATGATAAGGTTGATGCTGGTGGTGCTACGGTTTTTGTAGARCCTGGTGCTGTCTTGTTTTTGCTTGGCACACAGATGGATTTTGAAGTYACCAAACTKCGCTCTGGATTTGTTTTCAACAACCCCAATCAAACATCTGCCTGTGGYTGCGGAGAATCCGTTGAGCTTATTGCTGCAAAYCCTGCCGCCCTTGCAAGTTGAATGTCGTTTTTTGATGAGCTGAAATCTTCTTGCAGCARTCAATGGCAGGCCTACACACAACATRAATTTRTACGAATGCTGGGTGATGGATCGCTGCCCGAAAAMGCATTYCAAACTTATCTGGTGCAGGATTATCTGTTTTTGATCCAGTTYGCRCGYGCGCATGCCTTGGCGATCTATAAATCCCGRACATTAGAGGATATGCGCGCTGCTTCWGCCGGCGTATCCGCTATTCTTGATGTCGAGATGGATTTGCATRTTCAGCTTTGTGCCAAATGGGGGCTCTCGGCAGATGATCTTGAAAACGCAGTCGAGGCTGTTCAGACGATAGCTTACACGCGCTTTGTGCTTGAGGCAGGGCAYGCDGGYGATATTYTRGAYYTGATGGTTRCYCTMGCGCCTTGCATGATCGGGTATGGRGAAATTGCCAATAAYCTTGTTGCCGAATGGGGCRCACCCGGGSCCGRTCATCCTTATCGCAGYTGGATAGAYGAKTATTCTGGTGATGCCTATCAGCAGRTYGCTCARGATACACTGACATTGCTGGAAAAACATGCAAGCGAACTGGTAACGCCCGCGCGTATGCCTCAATTGACCAAATTATTTGGGCAGGCATGTTTGCTCGAAGCAGATTTTTGGCAAATGGGACTACAGCCGAAAGAAATTGGCTGATCTAGCAATTTGCCAGTTCTCGTTCCTTGATAYTTTAGGAAACCATGCGTTCTTCAGGAGATAGGGGCTCTTCTGAAACCACTTTGTTKCTACCGCTGCGCTTAGCTGCRTAGAGWGCTGTATCGGCGCGTTCAATGAGAGTTTGTACGGTATCACCCACACGGTACTGCGCGGCGCCTATTGACACGGTGACACTGCCAAGGGATTCCCCGGTTGAACGTTTGACCAATTGCCGCTGTTTTACTGCTTCACGGATTTGAYCTGCATACATCAATGCCTCATCAAGGGCCGTATCGGGCAAAACGACAGCGAATTCTTCTCCGCCATAACGCGAAGCGATGTCATTTACCTTGATGTTGTTCTTGATGGTGATGGCGACAAGCCTGAGAACCTGATCRCCKGTTTGGTGGCCATAGGTRTCATTGAAGTTCTTGAAATGATCRATATCCAGCATCAGTAAGCAGAATGGCGCATTGATGCCTTTGCTTGCCTGCAATGTTCGCTCGATGGTTTGRTCAAACAATTTGCGATTASCCAAACCGGTCAAATCATCGGTCAGGGTTTCAAATCGTGCTGTTTCGAGGTTTTCTTTCAAYTCGGCTACGTGAGCTTGAGATTCCCGGAGCTGATCTTCCAGYCCYTTTTGGGAGGATCKAACCTGCGCGGTTGCCGTAACCAGTTCACGGACAACAGATTTGATWGCAGCGGGGCTTTTTGCCTGTACCAGCTGGCCCGACAAATCATCCAATGTTTCGGAGAATTCTCCGTTGATATTCAAATTATCGCTGATGTGATCAAGAATAGATTCAAGCTCTTCGTTGAAATCTGATCCGAACTGATCAAGYCTGTCACCTAAGCGAAACGGTGATAAAAACGTATCATAGAGATACGTTGTTTCCTCRAGCGTAAGCTTGCCGCGGGTGCGAATAATCTCATTGACAGCTTTATTCAGCTTTTGATCAAAACCAGCRGAATAAGTATACCAAAGCTCATAATGACGCGGAAAAGCGGGCACCTTACAAGCTTTAATTTGCTTGAGYGCTGCTTCGCCATGCACAATTGTGCGACGGAATTCCTCGTCGGATGACATCAAAGCTGTCCTAAAATCCAAAATTTCATAGGCGCAAATTACAATATTTCAATTAAATCATTATTAATTGAACATCGAACTTTGCGTTTACAATTGCCTTATCCGACTTTAACCGGACGAAGCAAAAAGGCCGGAACATGATCAGATTCAGAAAATGGCGCATTGTCATTTGCTGTTCTGCGATGGTTTCGACCTTTCTTGGATGACGTTACGTCAGAATTAGTTGATTCTTCAACAATATTATTGGCTTTTTTTCTTCTTGCAGTGSCKYGCCCWSTTNTTKCGGRSKGWKWRSMYKYTTTTTCAGGCTGTGAAGATGTCTTTTCTGGCTCAGTTTGTCCTTTGGAAGGGGCGGCTGGCTTCTCGGCTGCTTGAACAGCATCGAARTTGTGCCCAATCAACTTTTCAATAGAAGCAATATATTTCTTATCAGACGGGGAAACGAGCGTATAAGCTGTGCCTGATCTGCCTGCGCGTCCGGTTCTGCCAATTCTGTGCACATAATCTTCTGCATGGGTTGGCACATCGTAGTTCAACACATGGCTAACGGCTGGAATGTCTAAACCGCGAGCTGCAACATCACTTGCAACCAATATGGTTACGCTCTGTTCCTTAAAGGATGCCAGCATTTTCATGCGTGCATGTTGGTCCATATCGCCGTGCAACGCACCTGCATTATAGCCGTGTTTGATGAGTGAGCGGGCAACAGTGGCAACATCACGTTTGCGATTRCAGAACACAATYGCATTTTTGAGTTCCACAGCACCATCGATCAAACTGCGYAATGCGGCACGTTTYTCATTGGGCTTGGCACCACAGTGAATAGTGCTTTGTGTTACYGTTTYTGCGGTGGTTGCTGGTTTCGCAACTTCTACCCGGACAGGGTTGTGCAAAAACACATCAGCCAATTTTTGAATTTCTTTGGGCATGGTTGCCGAGAAAAACAGGGTTTGGCGTGTGAAAGGAATGAGCTTGCAGATTTTTTCGATATCCGGGATGAAACCCATATCAAGCATTCTGTCAGCTTCATCGATGACCAGCACTTCAACGCCGGTCAGCAGAAGTTTGCCGCGTTCAAAATGATCCAGCAGGCGGCCCGGTGTCGCGATGAGTACATCAGCGCCGCGCATCAGTTTCTTTTCTTGCTCAGAAAATGAAACGCCGCCAATTAACAGCGCAACCGTCAATTTGTGTTTTGCACCATAGGCAATGAAGTTTTCTTCGACCTGCGCAGCAAGCTCACGGGTGGGTTCCAGAATCAGTGTACGCGGCATGCGCGCACGGGCCCGACCCTTTTCCAGCAATGTCAGCATTGGCAGGGTGAAGCTGGCTGTTTTACCCGTTCCTGTTTGGGCAATACCCAACACATCACGCCTTTGCAGCACGTGAGGAATGGCCTCAGCCTGAATCGGCGTCGGAATGGTGTATCCAACGTCCTTGACTGCTTCAAGGACTTTCGAACTCAAGCCGAGATCGTCGAATGTAATTTCAGGTTGTTCAGAGAYGGCTCATAACCGATCGGTTGCGGTGCACAATTTGCACCTGYCAATTACTGCGGGGCAACATAGGGATTCTTTGGGAATTGTCAAATATTCTGCGGTGTTTCAGTTACTTGCAGGTCCAAAAGAGTAGGATTTTCGGTCAACTAAAAACAATTCATAGCCATAAGCGGCATCTGGGTCTTCTGAAACATCAGCTTCGAGGTAAATACTCAGGTCGCCCCGAGGGCTTGCCTGCGCCGAAATGCCAATGATTTTCAGGTCCAGAGATGCAATTTCGGTGACCTCAAGAGTGTAGGGTATTTTATTGGTCTTGGCACTTTCRCTCGTTAACCACTGAACGTGAAGCGATTGGCCACCTTTTTTATCTTTTARCAATACAATACGGTAGGTTCCCGCGGTGCCATTGGAGTCYACCCATTTGCCGGTAGACTGCACCGAAATAATTGCATGAGAAAGTGTTGTCAAAGGTGTTGCATTTGCCGCGCTTACCGAGCCTGCAAATAATGCCGTGAATGTRACCATCCAGACGATCAGAATTGATTGTTTCATCGATGTACCATTAACCAAAATGATGATTTTTGAGGAGGAAYYGCCTAAATGTCCAGATCACTGGCAAATTCAGCGTTCTCCTGAATGAAGTTGAACCGAGCCTCGGGCTTGGAACCNATGAGCTGTTCTACTGTTTCRCGGGTAACGTCAAGCTCGTCCTGGTTGATTCTAACCTTTAGTAGGGTTCTAGTGGCCGGATTCATGGTGGTTTCTTTCAATTGGGCGGGCATCATCTCGCCAAGCCCTTTGAAACGACCAATGTCAATTTTGCCKCGGCCCTTRAAMTCAGMSTCCAACAACTCGTCYTTATGTTTATCATCTCTGGCATARAGGGTCTTGCCGCCCTGACTGATACGGTAAAGCGGTGGGACAGCAAGATAGAGGTGTCCATCTTCAATCAGYTCCGGCATTTCRCGATAAAAGAAGGTGATBAGSAGYGAKGCGATATGCGCGCCATCCACRTCGGCATCGGTCATGATGATRATTTTRTCRTARCGCARATCATTGGAGCTATAATTGCTGCGCGTGGCGGCACCCAGCGCCTGYGTTAAATCACCTAGCTGCTGATTGGATGCAAGCTTRTCGCGCCCTGCATTGGCAACGTTGAGGATTTTACCGCGCAGTGGCAATACGGCYTGATTTTTSCGGTTACGYGCCTGYTTGGCAGAACCACCCGCAGAATCGCCCTCCACGATRAAYAGTTCCGAGCCRGACGCGGAATTGCCGGAGCAATCAGCAAGTTTTCCGGGCAGTCGCAGTCTGCGCGTTGCGCTCTTGCGGTTGATGTCTTTTTGCTTACGRCGMAGCAAWCGCTCGTCAGCGCGGTCGATGACCCATTCAAGCARTTTGGARGCTTGAGAKGGGGASGCYGCCAGCCAATGATCAAARGCATCGCGAATGGCGGTTTCAACAATTTTCGAGGCTTCGGTGGTTGCGAGCCGGTCTTTGGTTTGGCCAACAAACTCTGGCTCACGAATAAACACAGACATCATGGCAGCCGAAGAGGTCATCACATCATCGCCGGTGATAATCGATGCCTTTTTGTTGGATGTCAGCTCGGCATAGGCTTTTAGGCCGCGCAACAGGGCGGTGCGCAGACCGCTTTCGTGCGTGCCACCGTCATTAGTGGGAACTGTGTTACAGTAGGAGTTGACGTAACCATCTCCCGCGAACCAGCTAATGGCCCATTCAACGGAGCCGTGCCTGCCGCGCTTGCCGGTTTGGCCCGAAAAAAGCTCATCTGTAATACGGTATTGTGGATCAAGCTGATCTTCCAGATAATCCTTTAGCCCGCCAGGGAAATGATAGACGGCTTCGCTTGGCGTGGTGTCTTTTTCATCCAGCAATGAAGGGTCGCACTTCCAGCGAATTTCAACGCCGCCAAACAAATAGGCCTTGGCGCGCGCCATTTTGAAAAGGATTGCTGGTTTGAATTTGGCGCTATCACCAAATATTTGAGGATCGGGATGAAACGTGATTTTGGTGCCACGCCTGTTGTGCACATCACCAAGCGATTCCAGCTCAGATGTTGTATGGCCACGCGAAAAAGTCTGACGGTAGAGCTTTCGACCGCGCGCGACTTCAACTTCCAGCCTGTCGGAAAGCGCATTCACCACCGAAATGCCGACACCATGCAGGCCGCCGGATGTCTCATAAACCTTGGAATCAAATTTACCGCCCGCATGCAGGGTCGTCATGATGACGTCGAGCGCAGAGCGGTTTTTAAATTTTGGATGCGGATCAACTGGAATACCACGGCCATTGTCGATAACACTCAAGCTACCATCGGCATTTAGAGTTACTTCAATCCAGTTGGCGTGGCCGGCAATGGCCTCATCCATAGAGTTATCAATAACTTCCGCAAAAAGGTGATGCATCGCCTTTTCATCGGTGCCGCCGATATACATACCCGGCCGTTTACGGACAGGTTCAAGCCCCTCCAACACCTCAATATCCGCTGCKGTGTAGGCATCGGGRTCATCAAAGTTTCCTGATTTAAGCGCAGCGCGYTTGGGGGARGGAKTCGTCTTTTTAACGGTGGCTCCAGGTGCCTCTGGTGCTGTTTTCTTGTCTGTCGWAGCTCGCGAGGGCGTGGTGGCCGCTGGAACATCACYTCCAAAAAGATCCTCAGCATTACTCATGAATGGCATTAACCCCAAATGATTCGCGTCTGTGATTATAGACGCAGTTGGCAACAAAATGTGCGCTGCTAAACATTATATCGACTTATCCGGCGGATTGCCTCGCTTTTCAACGATCAATTTCCGTTATCCAAATAGAATTCAAAAAAATAAAATCTGGCAACGAAACCTTTACCTTAATGACCGAGATTACCACTCGATCTAGTCAGGTATTGCGTCGAGGATCACATGGGCGAATTGTCCACGACCACCGGCCGAGCAGATGAGTATTCTGTTCAGCCGGTTGTCGTCAAATATGCTACCGCGCGTATGGCGGTATTTGAAGCGTCCGAATTTCCGGCCCGCGTCCCAAAGATGTTCTTTGGATTGGGTCCGGTCATTCTGATAGCTCTCATTTTCYTGTTGGGCTAGAAACCGAGCACTGGTTTTCGCTTGCAGTAATTTATCCAAGCTACTGATATACAAATAAAAACATCGYGATTATCAAAGGGTTGCGTGTCGCTGGCTAAGCCAGCGCACNAAAAAAGGCACCCCGAAGGATGCCTTTTCATTTGGATCGCTGTCTGGTTTAGACAGAATAGTACATGTCGAATTCAACCGGATGAGGCGTTTGCTCATAACGGATGTTTTCTTCCATTTTCAGTTCAACGTAAGCGTCGATCTGATCGTCATCCATAACACCACCAGCTTTAAGGTAGTCGCGGTCTTCGTTAAGGCATTCCAGAGCTTCGCGCAGGGAGCCCGCAACGGTTGGAATTTCAGCCAGCTCAGCAGGTGGCAGATCATACAGATCCTTGTCCATTGCTTCACCTGGATGAATTTTGTTTTTGATGCCATCGAGACCAGCCATAAGCAATGCAGTGAAGCACAGATATGGGTTAGCTGTTGGATCTGGGAAACGAACCTCAACACGTTTGCCTTTTGGCGATGCGCTGAATGGAATGCGGCAAGAAGCTGAACGGTTGCGGGCAGAGTAGGCCAGCAATACCGGTGCTTCATATCCAGGAACAAGACGCTTGTAGGAGTTTGTCGATGGATTGCTGAACGCATTGATTGATTTTGCGTGCTTCAGAATACCGCCAATATAGTACAGGCACTCTTCAGACAGATCAGCATACTGGTTACCAGCAAAAATTGGGTTACCGTCTTTCCAGATGGACTGATGGCAATGCATGCCGGTACCGTTGTCACCAAAAACAGGCTTTGGCATAAATGTGGCAGTTTTGCCCCAAGCGTGCGCTACCTGATGCACAACGTATTTGTAGATCTGCTGATGATCAGCCATTTTAGTCATGGTCTGGAACACAACACCCAGCTCATGCTGAGCTGCAGCCACTTCGTGGTGGTGCTTTTCAACCTTCACGCCCATGGCTTTCATTTTGTCCAGCATGTCGCCGCGCCAGTCCTGACCGGAGTCGACTGGTGGCACAGGGAAGTAACCGCCCTTGTTGCGCGGACGGTGACCCATATTGCCACCTTCATACTCGGAGTATGTGTTGGTTGGYAGCTCACCGCTGTCGAGAAGGAAGCCAGTGTTGTATGGCTCTGTAGAAAAGCGAACATCGTCAAAAACGAAGAATTCAGCTTCTGGACCAAAATAGATGGTATCGCCTGTGCCGGAAGATTTGACGTAGGCTTCAGCTCTTTTGGATGTCATCCGTGGATCACGGTTGTAGCCTTCGCCGCTGATCGGATCGAGAATGTCGCAGAAGATAGCGAGGGTAGGAGCCTGGAAGAACGGGTCCAGTGTCGCTGTGGATGTATCTGGCATCAATGTCATGTCAGAATCGTTGATTGCCTTCCAGCCTGCGATGGATGAACCATCAAACATCACGCCATCGGCAAACATATCTTCATCAACAATGGTCGAATCCATTGTCAGGTGCTGCATTTTGCCGCGAGGGTCYGTAAAACGCAGGTCAACAAACTGGATGCCTTCWTCCTTAATCTGTTTYAGAATATCATTTTCAGTCGCCATAGATCGCATCCCTTGATCTTAAGTTTGGATTTGCATGTGTAGAACCCTATTAGGTTCCGAAAGTCAAAAGCGTATTGTCAAAAAACGCTACGCAATTCGAATAATGGTTAAATAGCCTCATTTCCGGTTTCACCGGTTCTGATGCGGATCGCATCCAGCACGTCACTTACAAATATCTTGCCATCACCRATACGYCCGGTATGAGCAGCTTCGGTAATAGCTTCAATTGCCTTGTCGAGCATGTCGTCATTAACGACCAGCTCGAGTTTTACCTTTGGCAGGAAGTCCACGACATATTCAGCGCCCCGGTACAGCTCTGTATGCCCTTTTTGGCGGCCGAAGCCCTTGGCCTCAAGAACGGTTATGCCTTGCAGCCCAACCTCCTGAAGCGCCTCTTTAACYTCATCAAGCTTGAAAGGTTTAATAATGGCTTCAATTTTTTTCATACTGTTCCGTAACCTTCATAATGCCGATCATGTGTCTGTCGCATGACAGTTTATTAAACCCCGCCCGTCGAACAATTGGGGTCAATTCATGGAGTTGGTTCCTGGTCACCCAAACCCGCGCAGAAATGATGTCACGGATTTGTGCTTGGGAGAAGCGGAGCAACATTGTGTAATTTAGGAGCCATAAACATTTAACGCCAGCATTGTTCCCGTWAAAACGCCTATTTAGTAGGCAAAATAYGATTATAAATTAGGCATTTGCATAATATTTAGCCTATTGGTGGGCGGRATATGGATTCTGTGAAAAGGGAGATGTTGATGGAGCTCACGTCTATAGAAGACCTTTCCTTGCGGCATCGCCATTTTCTTTTCGATGCCTCAAAATTGGGCTTGATGGCTTATTTATTGCCAATACTCAGTGATTTATGGTGAAAATATGYRAGGCYCGCRAGAAAATACATGCTGTTTTCCTGCTTGTTATCTTCGGTTTTTGTTGACCCCAGCTAACAGCTTGATATAGAGGCGCGATCTAATTGAGACACCAAGTCATTTCTCAGACAATGCGGGCGTGGTGGAATTGGTAGACACGCAAGATTTAGGTTCTTGTGGCGAAAGTCGTGGGGGTTCAAGTCCCTCCGCCCGCACCAAGTCGGAATTTCCGGCACTGAGAACGCCATAATTGCGCTGCCCATTTTGGTGTGGCGGTATGCAGATAAGAAACGTCAGGACGACAAACATGCAGGTTAGTGAAACCCTGAGTGAAGGTTTGAAGCGGGAATTGAATATTGTGATCCCGGCTTCACATTTGAAAGAGCGGCTGGAAGCCAAAATTGTTGAGCTGAAAGATACGGTTCAGATTAAAGGCTTCCGCAAAGGCAAAGTGCCGGCTGCCCATATTCGTAAAATGTATGGCAAGTCCATTATGAGCGATTTGGTTCAGGAAGAGCTGAATTCATCGTCTCAGAAAGCTTTGACCGATCGTTCGGAAAAGCCTGCCATGCAGCCGCAAATCGCATTGTCTGAAGATCAGGGCGAAGTGGAAAAGGTTATGTCTGGCGATGCCGACCTAGCCTACAAGATCACTTATGAGATCGTTCCGGTTATTGAAGAGCTGGATTACGGCAAGATTACCATTGAACGTCCGGTTGTTGATGTTGCCGATAGCGAAATCGATGCGCGTTTGGAAGAGATTGGCGAATCCAATCGTCCATACGAGACCAAAGACGGCGCTGCTGCAGACAAAGACCGGTTGACCATTTCCTATCTTGGCAAGCTCGATGGCGAGCCATTTGAAGGTGGTCAGGATGATAATGCGATGCTGATCCTTGGATCAAACCAGTTTATTCCTGGTTTTGAAGAGCAATTGCTCGGCGCCAAGGC
>NVXB01000008.1 GCA_002746425.1 Hyphomicrobiales bacterium
CGGATTCTTCTTTATCCCCTTTGCCATTTTGTTATGGGGCATGTTTGGCGCGGGTTACACACCGCAATATTCTGCCTGTATCGCTATGGGTGCAGGAGCTTTTCTGCTGCTGTTTGATGCAAGGTTGAGTTTTGACACCGCTCGCACGCTCAAGCGGTTGGAACGGGTGATGCTCACCGCCGGGCGTCAGGTGGCGCTTATCGCGGCCATTATCTTATGCGCTTCGATTGTCATCGGCGTGCTGGGCATCACTGGGCTCGGCATTAAAATTACATCGCTCATTCTGTCTGGTTCTGGCGGCATGTTATGGCCCGCTTTGCTCCTCACCGCGCTTGCGTGCCTGGTGCTTGGCATGGAGGTGCCGACAACGGCGGCCTATGTGATTTGCATTTCGGTGGCCGGACCAGCGTTGATAGAGTTGGGGCTGGAGCCATTGCAGGCACATCTGTTTGTGTTCTGGTTTGCGCTGCTTTCCACCATCACCCCGCCGGTATGCGGGGCGGTGTTTATCGCCGCTGGCATGGTGGAGGAAAACTGGCTGAAGGTGGCACTAACTGCCATGGCACTTGGATTGGGATTGTATTTCATTCCGCTGGGGATGATTGCAAATCCGGCTTTGATTGAGCTTGGTAGCAACCCTGTTGCAGCCTTGCTGGCTGCGGCAAAAGTGCTTGCGGGGCTGGTTGCGTTATCGTTCGCTATCATTGCACCGGGCAAGGTTTTGCTGCGCATAGGTGCCTTTTTTATAGGATTGCTGGTGCTTTTCATTTAGAACTTGCGCCAAACCTATCAATTCCTGCCCATTGTTTGTTCCATGAAAACCTATCTGCACAATCTCGTCCGCAAAAGCATCGGCACGTTTTGGTCCTTGGCCAAGGTCATGGTGCCCATCATGATATTGGTACGCATTGCCGATAATTACGGCATGGTCGATGCCATGGGACCGTTTCTTGAGCCGATCATGTCGCTGATTGGCCTGCCTGCGGAAGCGGGCATTGTGTGGGCGACATCGCTGTTTATCGGGATTTATGCGGGCTTTGGCGCCATGCCGGTTTTGGCGGGCGTCGATATGAATGTGGCGCAGGCCAGTATTTTGGCGACGATTATGTTGATCGCCCATGCACTGCCAGTGGAACAAGCCATTGTGCGCCAGACCGGCGTATCGTTTTTTGGCACGATGTGTTTGCGCTTTTTTGGTGCCGTTTTATACGGTCTAATTGTGCATTGGGTGTGTACATGGTTGGGCTTGCTGCAAGACCCGGCGGACCTTTCGCTGCTAACTGCCAGTGGTAATGCCGGGCAGACTAATTTTGAGTTTGCGATTGCCATGGCGAAATCGCTTGGCATGGTTTTCATCATTATTATTGTGCTGTTTGTCTTGCTGGATATCAGCGACCACGTTGGGCTGACCGATAAATTCACCGAGCTGATGATCCCGCTTATTCGCCTGTCGGGCCTCAACAAGGAAATTGCACCGCTTACCACAATCGGCGTGCTGTTGGGACTGACCTATGGCGGCGGGTTGATTATCGCCGAATCCAAAGAAAAAGGCTTTTCGCTACGTGCTAAAACGCTGGCTCTTTGTTGGCTATCGCTCACTCATGCCGTGCTTGAAGACACATTCTTGATGCTGGCAATGGATGCCAGCCTATGGGTGATTTTAGTTGGTCGTGTGATTTTCACGCTGATTGTCGTGCGCATTATTGCGAGCTTGTGGCCGCGCGTGCCTGAGCCCATGCCAAAACCGGACGCATCAGAAGTGGCGTGAGATACATCGGCACCTGATAACAGCCGATAAACAACAACCACGGATCTGTCACCGAGGCAGGCAACGCTGCTAAAAACAGCGCCATATTGCGTAGGCCGCAAGCCAGTGACGGTGTTAAATCTGAAGGGCTGGGAATTGTTCCGCTGGCTTTTGCGCGCCACGACGCCCAGACCACAAAAGCAATTTGCGGGCCGATATTGACCGAAATTGCGATGGCTAAAATGCCCAATAGGCGCAGCGGATCGCTCAGCAACACAGGCTGAACGGCATCCATCAAAGCCAACACGAAAATGGCCAGCGCCAATGCGTTGAGACCATTGAGCAATTGCGGTCCATCCTCGCCCAACAACCGCATAACCGGTTTTCTCAAGGTGAGAGCGGCGATGGCAGCGACAATAATAAGCGCCAACATTTTGAGGGACACACCGAGCAGAGATGTTTCCGCCGCGACATTGGGCAGTATCGCCAGAACCGGCAAAGTCGTCAGCGGCAACAGGGCGGTGCCGATCACCAAAATGCGCATGGCGCGGGCACCGTCCAACCCCATGAGAAACGAAAAAGCCGGTATGCCGGTAATGGCAGCGCTGGAAAACAGCACGGTCAATACATCGCGCCAAACCTCTGGCGCTTGCATCAGCGTCAGCACGGTATAAGCCACAAAGGGTGAGATGATTTGCAGGGCTAACACCAGGCCCAAATCTTTGAGAAGCACCGCGCGGCGCAAATTCAGTGCGCTGATATCCATGCGCAATGCGGACAAGAACAATATCAATGCCACCATCACCGGGATATGCGGGCGCAAAAATCCGGCGCTTGCAGGAAAGGCGACGCCTGCCACCAACCCGGCAATGAGCACCCATTGGGCATGGCGCGAAAACAAAAACAGTGGTGCGGTAATAATGCTACGCAAGATTTATCCTCAGGAAGGCACATTGGGAGATTCTAATTCAACTCACAATGCGATGCATTCCAAGGGATGTATAGTTCTGCGAATGCTAAACGGATTTTGGCAAGGACACCGTTGCGATCAAACCGCCTCCCGCTGCGTTTTGCAACGCTATGTCGCCGCCATGGCCGCGTATCACAGAGCGCGCAATGGCAAGGCCCAATCCGGTGCCGCCGGTTTCGCGGTTGCGCGAATTTTCCAGCCGCGTAAACGGTTTGAACATATCTTCTTGCTGATGATTGGGAATGCCAGGGCCTTTATCGCAGATGCTGATAAGATAGCTTTCTGCATTGTCGGCAACACTGATCGTGGCATGCTGGCCGTAGACAAGCGCGTTTTCCAACAGATTGCCAAAGGCGCGTTTAAGCGAGAGCGGGCGTCCGCGCACCATGATGGGCGCATCACCCATTTCAAACGATATTTTCTCTTCACTACTAATATGGGCATCGGCACATTCATACAGCAATTGCCGGATATCGATGCTTTCAATGGCTTCGTTGTTGGCGTCATCACGGGCAAAGCTCAGTACGCTTTCCGTCATCGCCTGCATTTCATCCAGAATACGCATCATATTGTCTCTGGTTGGCTCGTCATCTAGTAACTCAGCGCGCAGTTTCAGGCTGGTAATCGGCGTGCGCAGATCGTGCGAGATAGCTGCCAGCATCTGCGTGCGGTCTTTGATAAACCGCGTCAGGCGATCCTGCATGGCGTTGAAGGCGGCGGTTGCACGGCGAATTTCGCGCGGTCCTTCTTCTTTCAGCGCAGGCACATCCTCGCCGCGCCCCAAGGCCTCGGCGGCACTGGCAAGGTTTTTAACCGGGCGGGYTACACGGCGYAGAAACAGGATGGCAAGCAGGCTGAGAAGAACCGCCAAAGCAATGTTTAAAACCATTGTTGTCTTCAACCATTCCAGATCACGGCTTGGCAAACGCCATAAAATATTCAGCCAGTTTCCGTCTTTTAGCTTCAATGACACCAGCAAACGATCAACCCGAAACGGGCGAAGTGGGCGCGCGGGGCGTCCYAAATGCTCAAGATGATCCCTTTGTCTATATCGMGGCCGCCGCCTGNNNTCATCATCANNNTCGTCGTCTCTGTCAAAACGGCGTTTGATAAACCGCGCTTCGACACGGGCTTCCCGCCCGCTTCTGCGGGTTAATTGCCTTGCAAGCCGCGCTGCCAGCATAGAGGCGTTTTTATTGTTTGCCAGCGGYCTGGCATCAATTGTCGTGCGTTGGTCGCGGCCRCTYAAYACGCGCAAAAGCCKKGTGCGCGTTRCMTCATCSGTRTCTTCCAGCAGYTCTGCGGCRATRATACTTTGATCKGTMAGYGGTCCCACAGCGCCRCTGCGAAATGCCTCCGCCCGCTCATGGGCYACCAAAAAGATGTTGATGGTTTGCGCCGCCAAAATGGTGAAGACGATCAACAAAACGATCTGGCCTGTCARGCTTGATGGCCATAAATATTGCCACCATTTACGCTTTTCGGTGGCATTCATGATTTTTCAACCGCTCCGGAAAATTTGTATCCACCGCCCCAAACGGTTTGCACCAGTACCGGGTTTTTCGGGTCTTTTTCTATCTTCTTGCGCAAACGGCTCACTTGATTATCTATGGCGCGATCAAAAGGCCCGGCATTGCGGCCCTTGGTCAGATCAATCAGCTGATCACGCGTCAGCACCATATTGGGGCGCTCGACAAACACACTTAAAAGCGCGAACTCGCCACTGCTTAACGTGGTGATATCGCCGCTCTCGTGGGTCAGCTCACGAGTTGTGGTGTTAAAAACCCAATCTTCAAACGCAAAGCTTTGGCCATCTTGCGGCTCGCGCTGCACCGGCAGACTTTGCGCCCGGCGAATGACCGCCTTGATCCGTGCCAGCAACTCGCGCGGGTTAAACGGCTTGGTCACATAATCATCGGCGCCCATTTCCAGACCGATGATCTTGTCGGTTTCTTCGCTGATGGCGGTGAGCAGTATAATGGGAGTGTTTGTGGTCTCGCGCAAAAAGCGGCACAGGGTCAGCCCATCTTCGCCGGGCATCATAATGTCGAGGATGATCARATCRAATGACTGCGTTTTGACAGCYGCACGCAGGGCRGTGCCGCCATCGGCYGTCATRGCGCGAAAGCCGTTCTTCTTTAGGTATTGCGCCAGAGGRTCGCGGATATCRCGGTGGTCATCAACAACAAGGATATGTGGTGCAGTGTCTTCCATGTCTCTGTTGTAGACCGGTTTATGAGCAAACGTCACGGCAAGTTGTCGCAAAATGTATCACAGGCCAAAACACACACACTTTGGTGCAAACAAGCGCTTTTACAGAGATAGTTCTGAGACAATTGCCCCCCATGTTGAGGGTGTCACAACGAGACGTGACGCNANACACCCCAAACTTTAAGYCTCATGGAGAATAAAATGACCAACACAGATAAAGCACCAAAGAAAAGATCCAAAACCCTGATGACCGCAACGGCAATCGCCCTTGTTGCTGCAATCGGCTTAACAGCTGGCGCACAAGCTTTTGGCGGTAAAGATCGCGGCCATGGTGGCCACGGCGGATTTATGGGTGGYTCCATGTTCATGGAAGGCCTGGATGAAAACAGCGACGGCACMRTCAGCGAAGCTGAAGTGCAAGCCAAACTTTCCTCTATGTTTGCACTTGCCGATGGCAAYAGCGACGGYTCCGTCACCATGGAAGAGCTGACYGAAGCTCGTGACGCCATGATGGGYACTTTGCARGACCGYAAGGGCAATGGGCGCGGCGAAGGCTGGCGYGGTCGCCATGRTGATAATGATGGCGAAGGCAAACATCACGGCCGCAAATATGGTCGCGGCAATCACAATGATGGCGATGGCGATCACCGTGGCGGCAAGTTCGGCAAAAATGGCCGTGGCATGCAGTTCATGTTCAACCGCGCCGACAGCAATGATGATGGCAAGGTGAGCGAAACCGAATTTGCCGACGCGACATCCATTTTTGTCGACAATATTGCTGATCGTGCCAACCGCTTTAATGAGCGCATGGGCGACCGCTTCGGTGAACTTGACAAGGACGGCAACGGCCAGATTTCCAAGGAAGAATTTGAAGCTGGTGGTCCTGGTCGCAAACGTAACTAAGCGACTAAGACTATAATTGGGGTGTAAATTCGCCGGGCGGTCTCTCTCCGCCCGGCGTGCCCTGTTAGAAAAGTCCGCTGATAGATTTTGACGAGAATACGTGCTGTTCTACCCACAACAGTTTTTACCAACATTAGCCCCAAGCAACGGGATTGCTCTTTCATGGTTTCCAGATTTTTGAATGCCCGCTGGTTTATCTGGGGACTTCTTTTTATCCCTGCTATCCCCATGCTGGCTGATGTCATTGGTGCGCAATTCAGCGAACCTGTTGGGCGCTCAATTTATCACCGGCTGTTGCATCCAAGTGGGGAATTTGCCGCCCGATTCATGATTATTGCGATGATGATGACGCCGCTGCGCATGCTGTTTCCCAAAAACAGGTTCTTGGCCTGGATGATGCGCCGCCGCAGGTATTTTGGTGTCGCTGCCTTTGGTTATGCAGCTGCCCATACTGTTTTTTATATTCTGGATGTTGGAACGCTTGATAAAATACTGGCGGAGCTTTGGGAGACCGGCATTTGGACGGGTTGGCTGGCATTTGCAATCTTTGTACCCCTTGCCATCACCTCGAATGATTATTGTGTTCGTAAACTTGGCCGGGCGTGGAAGATTGTTCAGCGCTGGGTTTATGCCGCAGCAGTTCTGTCGCTGGTTCACTGGATATTTATTGATCGCGAGTTGGAAGACGCATTGGTCAATTTCCTTCCGCTGGCCGGACTTGAAGCCTACCGCATTTACCGTGTTCGCCGCCGAACAATTACCGCATGATGGAAATCCCTCAAGCATGATGTATAGTTGCGCCTAACTCGGTGGAAAAAGGCAGTACATGGCGCGCAAACCAACATTGCAGCAAGTGGCAGATGCAAGTGGCCTGAGCATTGCAACGGTTGATCGTGTTTTGAACAATCGCGGCGGTGTGAAGCCGGAAAAAGAGCGTCTGGTCATGGAGTGGGCGCGCAAGCTGCAACTGGACCGCAATCTGGATCTCAAGCCCACACGTATCTTGCGTGTCGGCGTTGTTATTCAACACAACAGCAACCCTTTTTTTGAGCGTGTGCGCCAAGCGGCCATGCGTGCCAATCAAGTATTTTCAATGCACAACATTCAGTTGTCGGTGCATTACTTCGATCTTTTGACCCCGCAAAACACGGCACGGCAGATACGCAAATTGGGCGCGCGGCTGGATGGGCTGTTGCTGTCGGTTAATGACACGCCGGAAATCCTGGAAGCTGTGAATGAGGTCAGCGATATAATTCCTGTGCTGTTTTTCGTAACTGATCTGCCGCACAGCAAACGGGTTGCCTATATCGGGCCAGACAATGAGCGATCCGGGCGGGTGGCTGGCGAATTAATGGGCCGCTATCTGGGAGAGACTGGCGGGGGAGATGGCGCAAGCGAAATTGTGCTGGTTGCTGGCAGCTTTCAATTGATGGACCAAAAACTGCGCCGCGATGGCTTTGCCGACATTCTCAAAACCCGTTTTCCGCATTGTAGTATTGTGGCGGAAATCCAGACCCATGAGCAGCTTGGCGCGCTTCGTCAGCAAATATCTGCCCTGCTCAAGCAACGCCCAAACCTTCGTGGTATCTACAATTTATCGGCAGGCAATCAGCCCATTGCTCAGGCGTTGATTGCGCAAGGACGTGAAAGGTCTGTGACGTTTATTACCCATGAGCTAACCCCGCAACGCGCTGACTTACTGCGTGATGGTGTGCTTGATGCCATTATCGATCAGGACCCCGAAACTGTCATGCTCGTAGCGATAGAATTACTGGCAGATAGGTTTGGCCGCTGGAATGGGCAGAGTGGTGGCCCCTCTACCAGATTCAATTTATTTATTCGTGAAAGTTTATAGCTAACGATTTCTTGATTTGTATGTGTTTATGGTCTTTCTAGATGAGTATGGGTTGCGTAGTGGAAGGACAGTTAGTGTCAGATTTCAAATCTCAGATTGATAATGCAAGGTCGAATGCGGGCAGAACATCGCGCCGCGCGTTTCTCATTGGTGCCGCCAGTATGGCGCTTGTTGGCTGTTCCGGCTCTTCACAGCGCTGGGGCCAAATGCAAGAGAGCAACGCTTTTCGCTCGGCCTATGGCCCTTTGCCAAATGAGCCGTATCCAATCCCTGCTGTAGACACCAAGCGCGTGCCGCGCCAGTTCCAGCGCCAATTGGTGCATTATCGCGGAGCGGAACCTTACGGCACTGTTGTTGTTGATCCTCGTAATAAACATCTCTATCTCGTGCGCGAAGATGGCATGGCCGTGCGCTATGGCGTTGGTGTTGGCCGCGCTGGATTTGAATGGCAGGGCGATGCCAAAATTGGCGCCAAAAAGCCTTGGCCAACATGGACACCTCCCAGTGAGATGATCGACCGTCAGCCCGAGCTGGAGCAATACCGCCGCGGCATGGCACCGGGCCTGCAAAACCCGCTGGGCGCACGTGCGCTGTATCTGTATTCCGATGGCCGCGATACGCTTTATCGTATTCATGGCACCAATGAGCCGTGGAGCATCGGCAAGGCTGTCTCGTCTGGCTGTATCCGCATGTTCAATCAGGATATTATCGATTTGTATGAACGGGTATCTGTTGGCGCGCGGGTTGTAGTTCTTTAAAGCGCTTTGAAAAATTGATAAATTTGCCGTAAGTGGGCTTGTTCGAACGGATAAGTCTGCGTAATTGTGTCTCGTGATGTAATTTTTGAGCGGGACAGTGATAATGGCAATTCGTACAGTGGTATGGGGCGAGAACGTCCATGATCAGGAAAATGCAATCGTTCAGGGCATTTATCCTGATGGTATGCATAATTGCATCGCTGCTGGCCTGAACGAAACCGATGCAATTTCCGCCACCTCCGCTGTTATGCAAGATCCAGAACATGGCTTGTCTATTGAGCGCTTGGCACAAACCGATGTGTTGGTCTGGTGGGGCCATGCAGCACACGGCGATGTTGATGATGCGATTGTCGAGCGTGTGCAACAGCGCGTCTGGGAAGGCATGGGCCTGATCGTTCTGCATTCCGGGCATTTTTCCAAGATTTTTCGCAAACTGATGGGCACACCTTGCAGCCTGACATGGCGTGAGGCCGGGGAGCGTGAGCGCCTTTGGGTGGTTAATCGCGGCCATCCAATTGTGCAGGGTATCGGCCCCTATTTTGAGCTGCCCAATGCGGAAATGTATGGCGAGCCGTTCACTGTTCCAGAACCGATGGAAACCGTTTTAATCAGCTGGTATGAAGGCGGCGAAGTGTTCCGCTCTGGCCTGACCTATCAGCGCGGTGCGGGCAAGATTTTCTATTTCCGGCCCGGCCATGAAACCTATCCGATTTTTCACAATGATGATGTGAAACTGATTTTGAAAAATGCCGTCAACTGGGCCAATAACCCTGCGAACCCTTGGGCAGATGTAAGCGATGCGCCAAACCGGCCCGCTGACGAAGCGCTAGAACAACCGCTTGAGATTAAAGGCCCACGCTTGCACAAAGATGGCGAAGCCGGCCTTCGCTAGTCACAGCCCGCAATTTAAAAAAAGGCTCGTCCAATGCAAAAACTTTTGATCCTTGGTACTGGCGGCATGGCCCATACGCACGCGGCGGCTTTTGCGGCAATTCCCGACTGCAAAATTGTGGTGGCGGTGGATAATAACCCGGATAACCTGGCGCAATTTTGTGCTGAGTTTGGTGTTGAGACCCGCTTTAACGATCTTGCAGATGCCATTGCCTGGGGCGAGTTTGATGCCGCGCTAAATGTGACGCCTGATCCCATCCATCATCCCACCACCATGGCGTTGATTGCTGCGGGCAAACATGTGTTTTGCGAAAAGCCGTTGGCCGAAACCTATCCACTGGCCAAGGAAATGGCTGATGGCATTGAGGCCAAGAATCTGGTTGGCATGGTCAATCTGACCTACCGAAATTCTGCTGGCATTCAGCTTGCGCATGAATTGGTGCGTGATGGCGAAATTGGTGAAGTGCGCCATTTTGAAGCCAGCTATCGCCAGAGCTGGCTGGTGGGCAACCACTGGGGCGACTGGCAAACAGAACAGCGCTGGCTGTGGCGCCTGTCCGAAGCGCATGGCAGCCTTGGTGTGCTGGGCGATGTCGGCATTCATATTCTGGATTTTGCCGGTTTTGCTGCCAACAGCGAAGTAGCGGAAATTTCCTGCAAGCTGAAAACCTTTCACAAGGCTGAGAATGATCGCATTGGCGACTATCCGCTGGATGCCAATGACAGTGCCATTATGAATATTGAGCTGAAAAATGGTGCTTTGGGTGTGATCCATGCCAGCCGTTTTGCCACTGGCTACGCCAATGCGCTCAAGCTGGTTGTGCATGGTACCAAGGGTGCAGTGCGGGTCGATCTGGACCAAAGCTGGGATCATCTTGATATTTGCCGTGGTGACAATGTGCACACCCAAGCATGGGAGCGCATCAAAGCGCCCGATGTCAAAACCAATTATGCGCGATTTATTGATGCGCTGAACAACGGACAAACTCAAGACCCGAGTTTCCGCACAGCGGCCAACTTGCAAAAAGTGCTGGATTTATGTGTTGAATCTGATGGCCTTGGCAAAACTATTCAAATTTAATGGCCACTACCTTCCAGCCCGTGGCAGGCCCTAGGTAAAAAATATGGTTAATTTGTTCATATTTTGCCGCTAGTTTGTTTCCTATGGATTGAAAAATCCTGAGTGATTAACAGATTTGGCAAACAGCATCCGCCATGGCGCAAAATGATGCCGGGCTCGTCAGCGGCAAAATACGAGAGCTAACCCGCCTTATTCGCAAGACCCGTCTTGCGGATACGCGTCTTGGCGAGCTCGATCCCGCCCCAAATCCTGGCAATGATCGCGCGGAAGATCCTGCGCCGAGATTTGCCCGCAAAATTCGTGCCCATGCCAAACTGGAAGCATTGTCCAATGCGCTGGCCGGTGTTTATGCCGAAATCCCAGATGTGGCGCAGGGCAAAGAAGACGCATTCACATTTGCTCTCGTGCCTGGTTCTCCGCCACGTTTTTGGGTTGATTTAACCAGTTTTGTTGCGGTGACAGATGATGGGCGGACCTACCACTTTCTCAAGGATACCGAAGACGACCGACAGGAAGTGTTTGAGAGCGATAATCTGGATGAGATGGCCAATGCCGTGGCCGACTATGTTGCTGCGCGCATTGTGGCGCAAACGATAGGTGGACCTTCGCAGGACGCACCAATTAGCCTGCGCACGCATCTGAATGTGGTTGATGCGCCTGAGGAAGGGCCTGCACGCGAAGAGCGGCCAGCACACAGACAAAACCCTGAGCCACATATGCAGGCTAATATTACACCAACACAGCCACCCATGGTGCCAATGGCACCACCTACGGGAATGCAGCAAACGCCCATCATTATTCAGCCCGCACCGGCTAAAACGGATTGGGTGAAATTGTTTTTGGCATTTGCGCTGGGTTTATTCGCAGGCGCGATGGTTTTGTTTGCGATGGCATGGCTGCAAACCCCGCCGGGATAAGCCGATACCGGTTGCTCAGATGATCTGAGTTGGCTCACCCAAAAAACCAATGGTCGCATTCTTGTCGAGAATACCGCGCTTTTGCATCGTGGTGGTCCAGCTRTTTCCYGTYTGCTCAATGCTAAACAGATTATAGCARCCCGCCGGATGGTGATTGCCCGCACCATTTGATGCCGAGGAAACGCCGATGACCGGCACCAGCCCCTGTGGCCCCTCAATATGTTTGTTGGTGTTGAGGTGCGTGTGGCCGTGCAAAATCAACTCTGCGCCGTGCTGATGAATAATATCGCGAAACTGTTTGGCATCGCGCAGGCGTTTATAGCCCGGTGTTGCGCGCAGAAATGGCGGATGGTGAATCAGGATAACCCGAAAACTGTCTCTGGTTTTATCCAACAGCAATGCCAGCTCATCGCGTTGGCGTTTATGCAACGCACCGGTGGCCATGAATGGTGCTGTCGATATCGCGGTTGATAAGCCAATGATGGCGATGTTTCCGCGTTGTCGATGATAAGGGAATTGGGCAATGGGGTTAGTTTTGGCCGCATCATCACCGCTCATATAGGCACCCCATTTGGCGGAGGCCAGTTTAAGCGCGCCGCGCACATAGGCATCATGATTGCCCGGAATAGCGCTCAAAATATCAGGGGGGGCAAGGTCTTCCAGCCATTGTCCGGCGCGCGAAATTTCATCGGGCAGGGCGATGTTGACCAAATCGCCAGTGAGCGCGATGTGGTCTGGGTCTTGTGATYKCATGTCGGCTAAAAGCGCACGCAAATAATGATCGGAAAAGCTTTTGGCCCGGTTTCGCGTCCAATTGACATAGCCAAACACGCGCTTTGACAAAAGCTGCGCCAGTTTGGGATTGGGCAATGGCCCCAAATGGGGATCGGAAAAGTGGGCTAGGCTGAACATGGTTCTGGCCATATAGGGCTGAATAGTAAAAATCCAGCCCTCAATCTCGTCATCAGCTCAATGAGCCAAYATTAACCGCCGTAGTTGACTGCAATCATGCAAGGCGTATGGCGCTGGCTATTCAATGCAGGAGTCCAACGGAAAGAAGAAGATTTTTTTGAGAACAGAGAAGAAATACGRAGCMTGATGTCACCCTTTTGATTGAATTGATTGAAGTCATCTTATGACCTGCTTATGCTYTGGTTTTYCSGMGTTCACAATCGTGTTTTCAACAGCCCTGCYATGCAGCTATTGCATATCRTTTTTAACGGGATGGAAATGGATCTAARATGGCCACTCTGACGCGCAAGCAAAAAYTGCTTCAAACCGCCTTTCTGACCTATGCCAGGTTTCGCCGGGGSATGACCATGGGYGTRCGCACCATGGTGTTTAACAAGGAAGATGGCAAAGAAAGCGTGCTTTTGGTCAAGCACACTTATGTCAATGGCTGGTACTTTCCTGGCGGCGCGATTGATCCGGGCGAACATGCCTTTGTYGCTGCCGCGCGSGAATTRGTTGAAGAGGCCGGTGTTGAGCTAACCGGYACACCCAAAATGATCAGCYTGTTTCAAAATGTGCATGCATCTGCGCGCGATCATGTGGTGCTGTTTCAYTGCAAGGATTGGCGRCAGGGYCTGCGNCCCAAAAWYNCCCAAYAGGGAAATTATTGCAGTAGATTTCTTCGCGCTGGATAATCTACCCGATGATATTTCACCGGGCACCATGCGCCGGCTCGAAGAATATCAGCGGGGCGATGAGGCCCCACCCATTTGGTGAGTTTAAGTTGATACTAACAGATCAACAAAAGATCCTGTCAGATCATATTAGCCGAAGCCGCCACCGCCACAGGCTGTTAACAGCAGGCTTGCAGACACTATAATCAAAAACGTTTTTGCATTAAACATGAGGCTATTCCTTATTTTTAATCAGAAATGGTAGTTGATGCCGATACGCGCAATATGGTTGTGTGAGCCACCAATAATGGGTGTGCCACCAGTGGAAATCGCGTCATCTGGAACATTCACATAGAGGTATTCCAGTTTTGTCGACCATTTTTGGTTGAATTTTGCTTCAACACCCAAACCGCCCGTAAAGCCTGCAACCGTGTCGTCTCCGCTGCCAACACCGGTGCGTGTTGCATCCTTGTGTGTAACGGCAACACCGGCTGTTGCGTAGACGAAGTAGCGGCTGAAGGTGTAACCACCGCGCAGGCGGAATGTTGCCATCCAGTCTTCTTCAAAACTGCCAGCGGTTGATGAGCCTTCAATGTTTAATGTGGCGATATCGGCTTCAATACCGATCGCCCAATTCTGATTGATTTGATGGTTATAGCCAACTTGCGCTCCAACGGTAAAACCACYRTCTTCGCCKGTTGGGCCTGGGTTTGCCGGGATGTTATTGTTGAAGTCGGCCCCGGCATATCCAATGATCCCACCAACATAAAATCCGGTCCAACTGTAGACGGGGGCGGGGCTGTAAAAYTGCTGCTGGCTTGCYAGATCGGCAGTAAARCCTGCCGTRGCTGARCCAATGATAATCACCGCAGCATATGTAAACTTACGCAGCATAATATGATCCTCACTTGTTGAGTGAGRYCACCTAAGCACAAATTAACCCTTTTTTAAAGAATTAGATTGGCGATATGCCCGTGTCAAAAAGAACAATTATCAAAATGGCTGATACGATCAGCAAGATGCCAAGTGTTTCTCGTGGCTTAACGGTTTCTTTGAAGACAAAGATGGTCACGAAAAATGTAAAKATGATTTCTATCTGAGCGACTGCTTTRACCATGACAGCGGTTTGMAGGGTCATGGCCATGAACCAACCAAATGATGCCAGCATGCCMGTGGTGCCCGCCAGCCCRGCAATGCGCCACGCGGCGATGATRCGGCTRATCTCKCCRGGYTCRCGCAGGCGAAGATAAATCGCCATGATGATGGTTTGAAAAACCGTGACAACGGCAAGRGTGAGMGCRGCRCGCATGAAAAATGYGCCGCTTGGCAAAGACAGCGATGCGCCGCGATAGGCGACSGCCGCAATGCCAAAACAKGCRCCGCTGGCAAGCCCAATGAGGGTCGTGCGTTCRAACARACGAAATCCGCGTATGCCCTTGGCACCTGAGGTGGGCATMGAGATTAGGAACAGGCCGATAAGGCTRATGCCCACRGCAATGGCRACYTTTARCGAGACTGCATCGCCYAAAATAACCATTCCAAACAGRGCGCTTTGGGCGGCTTCTGTTCTGGAAAARATGGTGCCAACRGCAAAATTATGRAAYGARAACAARTAGAGCAGCAAAGCTGTTGCTGCGATTTGTCCCACGCCGCCCAACACGACGAAAACCGCAAACTTGATGTTTGGTTCTGGCAYAGGATAGCCCAGGCCATAAGTCAGAACCACAATCAATAAAGCTGCCAGCGGCGCTGCAAAGAAAAACCGTGCAGCGGTTGCACCCCAATTGCTGAGGCGACCTTTCAGGGATTTTTGCAGCGCKGARCGCAAATTYTGCAAAAATGCGGCGATGATTGTGATGATAATCCAGAGTTCCATGAAGGGCTTTCACCACGAAGWYGGGCTGGCGTCAATTTACCACGCCTTTATTCTGCGCTTGCACTGGCTGGTCGGCACTGCTAATAGCGGCGCAGTWAAAAATAGTCCTTTNTGGGACTGATCATCAGGGCAGAAAATGATACTGCATCACACTCAATACCGACGACGACAGAGCCAGTGCACACTTCGTGCAGCTATAGCTTTGTGTCCTCGCGGTTGTGTGTCCTGATCATCCAACAACAAACCGCAGGAATGTGTATCTMGTCCTGACTTAAGCGGTTTNAATWATGCYMTCYACYCCTGAATATRTTTTGCGGCAGCAAGTGCCAAATGATGCAGATGYGATTTTGCACATCCACGAAACCAGCTTTGGTCCTGGCCGGTTTGCCCGTACTGCTTTTCGCATTCGTGAGACAGCCGATGCCGCGCCGCAATTGTGTTTTGTCGCGCTAGAGCCAATGAGCGAAAAGGTGATTGGCTCGGTTATTCTCAGCACTATTAAGGTTGGCGATACGCCCGGCCTGCTGCTTGGTCCTCTTGCTGTGTTGCCAGAGCATAAAAGTAAGGGTGCGGGCAAAATGCTGCTGCAACACTCTGTGGAAACCGCACGCACTCTCGGCGAGAATTTTATTCTGTTGGTGGGTGATGAGCCTTATTACGCGCCGTTTGGGTTTGAGCGGGTCAAACCGGGGCAGATCACTTTGCCGGGGCCTGTTGACCCGATGCGCTTGCTGATTTGTCCGTTGCAAGATGCAGCTGATTTAAGCGGCGGTGTAAGCGGCGTTACCGACCCTCGCGATACCACATAGCGCTCAACAGCCCAAGCAACAGAGCAAGGCCAAGCAGGCCGGAAAACAGCGGCAGACGATCGAGACCAATAAGCCGTGTGGCATTGTTCATTTGCAGGCCAAGCCAGCCATTTCCGGCAAGCGAGCCGCCAGCGCTAACGGGCAAAATGCGTGGCACTTCGACATTATCATCAAGATTCTCCGCAATGCGCACAACGCGGCCACCAGTGGAGGCGGCAAGCGGTGACAGGCTATCCACCGTGCTCAGCACATTGCGAAATTCGCGCGGATTATCCGGGCCAACCTGCACCAGCGCATCGCGGGTGCCATCGCTGATACGGTAGAGGCCTAAATCATCAGCATCCATGCTGGTGCGCCAAATGCCATCTTCGCGCGGGGTCAGCAGAACTTTTATCGTTTCACCGCGCGGCGTTTGTACTTCAACGGTAAAACTGCCGGTATCGGTCGGGTCCAAATCTTCCAGTGTCTGGCGTTCAATGGTCAGGCGTTTGCCATTGGCAACAGCGGTCAGACGTTCTTCTTCAAGGTCGGGCTCTTTCATCAACCAATGGCCAAGGCGGCGCAGCAGCGGTACATGCGGGCCACCGCCCTCAAAGCCACGCGCCCATAGCCAGACGTGATCGGACAGCATCAGCGCAAGACGGCCYTSRCCRTNAGCGCGACAACATCAAAAGCGGGCTYTCTTCMGGGCCGGTCATMACCGTRTTGGTGGTGCCTTCAAATTCGGCWGGCTCCACATCGATYAGSCGGAACCARCGGCTCCAATTGGGTGGCTCCTGCTCGCTGCCGGGCAGCCCGCGYGTGACKGGATGGCGCTTGCCGATATCGCTGACCCGYGCWCGGTASGGCTCTTCATGGATGACGCCGGTGGGGGCAGCGGGCAACAGGGCCGAGAGCGGGCTGTCGAACAGCGAATCCTCGCTGATATAGCCCGGCCCTGCGGCRAACATCACCGCGCCGCCGCGCGCGACATAGCCGGTGATGTTGAAGAAATAAAGATGGGAGAGCACGCCGAGGCGTTCATARCGGTCRAAAATGATGAGRTCGAACTCATCAATMCGCTCRGAAAACAATTCGCGSGTTGGAAAGGCGATCAGCGATAATTCGTTGATGGGYGTGCCRTCCTGCTTTTCTGGCGGGCGCAAAATGGTAAAATGCACCAGATCAACYGAGGCATCGGATTTGAGCAAATTGCGCCAGGTGCGCTCGCCAGCATGGGGTTTGCCGGATATCAGCAGCACGCGCARATTYTCGCGGATACCTTTTACCTGAAGGAGYGCGGTGTTGTTAATGTCGGTCAGCTCACCCGGCACGGTTTCCACTTCAAACTGAAACAGGTTGAGACCGCCATGGGCAATGTCGATCAGCAGCGGAATTGTAACGCCGACAGGCACCGCAAACCGGTTGATCAACTCGCCATCACGGCTGACGCTGAGCATCATCTCGGGGCGCAAGCTTGGATTATCCGGCAGGCGCGTGTCTTCGATGCGCAGGCGCACGGGTTGCACTTCGCCGACAATGCCAAAGCGCGGCGCGGATTCCAGCACGATGCGCACATCGCGCTCGCCTTCATGGCCGGTGATTAGTGCATGGACAGGGCCGTGCAGTGTGTTTGACAAGCCAAGCGCATCGGCGCTGTCGGGAATATCGTGGACCTGACCATCGGTGATCAAAAACGCGCCGGCAAAACGCTCGGGCGGCACATCCGCCAAGGCTTGAGATAGACTGGAGAACAGCGCGGTGCCATCTTCGCCGCGGGTTCTGTGGGCGGCTGCGTCGACAATGCGTATTTCAACATTATCCAGCGCTTCCAACCGAGCTTTGAGCATTGCGAGTGCCGTATCGGTTTGTACCGCGCGGTTTTCAAGGCTTTGGCTTTCGCTACGATCCACAACAATGGCCGCAATATTGGTCAGCCGTTCGCGCTCCTCGCGCTCAACCACCGGATTAGCAAGGGCGGCGATAAGGGCAACAAAAGCCAAGGTGCGCAAGGGTGCACCGCGAAGACGATAAAACAGACCGGGCAAGATAAGCGCGGCAGCGGCCAGTGCGGCGGCAATTAGCGCCCAAATGGGAATGACGGGTTCAAAGGCGAGCGACCAGACCATTATTGCCCTAGCCGTTCCAGCAGGGCAGGCAAGTGCACCTGATCCGCTTTGTAATTGCCGGTTAGGGTATACATGGCAATGTTGACGCCGACGCGAAACGCCATTTCGCGCTGGCGTGGATCGCCAGGCACCGTGGGCAACAACGAGCGACCATCAACGCTTACTGCCCATGCACCGGCAAAATCATTGGCAGTGATCAAAATTGAAGACACGCCATCGGTTGTGCGTCCCGCCAGGCTCAAGGCATCGGCCGAGCCTTGTGCTTCCACCCAAAGTGCGCTGCCGGAAAAGCGCCCCGGAAAATCTGACAGGAGATAAAAGCTTCTGGTCAGCACATGGTTTTGCGGCACGGGTTCCAGCGCTGGCACATCAAGGCTGGCCAGCATCTCGCGCAGTTTTTCGGTTGCGGGACTGGTGCCAAAGCCGGTGCTGCTGCCGCCGGAAAGCTGATCGCGGGTGTCGAACAACACAGTGCCGCCGAGCTTCATAAAAGCATCAATGCGGGCCATGGTTTCCTTGGATGGCGTTTCGGCATCGGGGTCAATGGGCCAGTAAATCAGTGGGTAAAATGCCAGTTCGTCGACCGCAGGATCGATGCCGCGCGGATAGCCAGCCTCGAGCGATGTGCGGGCGGCCATAAACTGGCTGAGGCCCGACAGGCCTTGGCGGGATATATCGTCTATCGCGCTGTTTCCGGTTATGACATAGGCCAGCCGCGTGACATTGGTGTCTTCCAATGCGCGCTGGAAATCAGACACGTCTGTGTCCTGCGCAAAGCCGGGGATTGGACTTGCCAAAGCCAGGCCGAGCAAGGTGGTGACGATAAAACCTGCAACGCCGCGAGAGCGCACTAGGCGCTTTAAAACGCCCTGCATGACGAGCACAGCAAGGGCATCTGTCAGCAGTAGAATAAACGCCAATACGAGCAAATAGGGTTTCAAATCCGTGCTGGTTGTAGGGGCAAAATCCAGCACAGTTTTAGCTTCATAAGTCGCCGTATCAAGTGCGACCAATTGGTCGTCCTGGGACAAAAGATTGATAGTGCGATAACGCTCCGGAGTGCCGTAAATACCGGGTAGGCTTACTGGTGAAAGCGATAATGCTCCCTTGGCAGGCACAGCTTGGACCATGGCATCTGGCGGGGTCAGACGGCCCAGCGCATTGAGGGTTTGATAGGGCGCGAATTGCGAGTCGGCACTGGCATTGGCCAAGTTCACTTTGGCTCCGGGGTTGACGGTTCTAGACAGCGGCAAGGTTGCGCGCAGCATATCCACAAACAGGCCGGATAGCGGTAGGTCAGACCAACCCGCATCGGCGGTGACATGAAATAGCACCAACCAACCATCGCCCATTTGCCTTGCGGTGACCAGCGGTGTGCCATCTTCCAGATAGGCCCAACTGCGCTCATCAAGGCTGATATCCGGCTCTGCCAACACTTGCTGACGCACGGTAGTTTCACCGCGTATTTGATCGCTTAATTCTATATGGGAAAACGGGCTGTTCTCCGCAAAGTCAGCCAATCTTTGTGGCGTGTCCCAGGAAAGACTGCCGCCCAATATGCGCCCGCCAGAGCGCAGCTCTACCGGCACAAGGGGATCGTCACTTGAGGCAAGCCTTGGTCCAGCAAAGCGGATGACCAAGCCGCCTGAATTGATAAATTGTGCCAGTTTTTCTCCGGCATCTCCCAGCAGCGTGCCCACATCGGTCATGACGATGACGGAAACGCCTTCATTGAGAAACGCATCGATGGAAGTGGTGATATTGGAGCCTGCTTCAGCGCGCAAATCCGCGAAAGGTGCTAGTGCTTTCCGCACGTAATAGGATGGCGACAGCAAGGGTTGCGCGGCTTCGGTGGTTTCTCCCGACAAAATGCCCACAACTTTGCGGCGGAAACTATCATCCAACAATTGCACGCCAGCGGCGGTGGTCGCGCCTTCTATTTCCAGGCGGGCAATGTCGTTACGCAGCTCGGTGGGCAGCTCCATGGTGGCGGATGCTGTGTTTTGCTCAGCTTCAAAATTTAGCTCAGCGCTGGCAATCAAACGGTTCTGAAAATCATAGGCGTTAAGGCGTTGCTTCCGCGCGCCATCCTGGCCAATACGGCTGGCCATGACAGTCAAATCATTGACCCCGTTTACCGGCGAGGCAAGGCCAACCAGCTCTCTGTTTTCAAAGAATAGCGTAAGCGGCAGGCCGCTTGCCTTAAGCACATCAGCAAAGGCTTTGTCGGATGCGCCAGACAGCGCCGTGCCATCTGAAATCCAGAYRATTTGGGTGGTGTTTTGCCCCTCAGCRCTGCTCAGATARCTGGTGAGACGCTGAAACAGGGTTTCGCGATTAACCGGCAAKGGCACCGGCATCAACGCCCGCATTTCACTTGCCGCCTGCGCAGGGGCTTGCAGCAAGGGTGTGGCTGTGGATTCAACGCCGTTRCCATCAACATTGGTGTTGATGGCGGGCAGGATTGCAATCAGATGATTRTTTTCCAGGGCGCTGGCCGCCAARCGRTCTGCAACGGCCAARCGCTTGTCCCAATCCGGCGCRGCGGCAAARCCATTRTCGAGAATGATCAGCGTGTTKCCRGWAAGGCTGGTGCGGTTTTCATCTGGCTGCCAGCTTGGTCCGGCAAGGGCCAATATAACCGCAGCCGCCATGGCGAGCCGTATCAGCGTCAGCCACCACGGGCYGTGGGCTGGCGTTTCATCKGGCTTRATRAWGTCCAGCAGCAGCCGCGTTGGCGGAAAGCGCACATCGCGCGGYTTTGGCGGYGTCAGGCGGATCAACCACCAGATRACCGGCAACAGYGCCAGCGCBGCYARWATAAARGGTGAKGCAAARGCCAGMGGCATGGTTACAGGCCCCCGCTTATTTGTTCTGCGGGCARGGCGTTGCCGGTGCCGCCATCATGCAGCCGSGCATAAAGCGCCATCAACGCTTCGCTGATCGGCTTGTCGGTGTGATGGATGGCAAAGGTCCAACCCATTTTGCGGCAAAAGCTTTTCAAWCGGTCGCGGCGCTCTGCCAAACGTTCCTGATAGGCTTCGCGATAGRTTTCTGCGCGYCCGGCGGTTAGCTTGATGCCGCTTTCAACRTCGCGAAATTCSACCCGGCCGGAAAACGGAAATGTTTCCTCAACCSGATCATTAATCTGGATGAGATGGCCRCGCGCGCCCAGYGCCGAGAGTTTCGAAATGCCCTCATTAATCTCGTCGATMGGATCGAGAAAATCGCTGAACACAATGACATCGGTAAAGCGTTTRGGCGCAGCYTTTACCGGCAGCGATGTSGGCGCGCTCATATGGCCCAATACATTGGCRATGTTTTCGGCGACRTTTCTATCGCACCGGGCAGGGGTGGCKCCCAGYAGGCCAACTTTCTCTCCGCTGCGCGTCAACACAATGGCCATGGACAGGGCCAGCAAAATGGCGCGATCRCGTTTGGYGGTGTTTGAAAGRYTGGAGCAAAACGCCATGGATTGGGTCATATCTGGCCACAGCCAAACGGTGTGGGCGGCTTCCCATTCCAGCTCGCGAATCTGTAATTCTTCCTGGCTGGCAGAGCGCCGCCAGTCAATGCGGGTTGCTGGCTCGCCATATGTATAGGGTCGAAATTGCCAAAAGTCTTCGCCCGGACCGGTTTTGCGGCGGCCATGCATGCCCATCGTAATAGAATTGGCAATCCGCTCTGCCGCAACCAGTAAATCTGGCAGAACATCGGCCACTTCGCGCGCATTATGGGTTTGCGCGCCGGGGCTTTGCTGCGCCAGGTCTGTCTCATTCGTGCGTTGGGTGGGCCACAGCATGGTGTTAAAGATGGGCCTCCACCAGTTGCGCAATCAGCTTTTTAACCGTGATGCCATCGGCTCTGGCGGCAAAGGTGACGGCCATGCGGTGTTGCAACACCGGCTCTGCCAAGGCGGCGACATCATCCAGCGATGGCGAGAGGCGACCATCCAGCAGAGCTTTGGCACGTACGGTTAGCATAAGCGCTTGCCCGGCGCGCGGGCCTGGGCCCCAGGCCACATGGCGGGTTAAATCATCGTTTTCACCCTCTTGCGGGCGGGCAGCGCGGGTGAGCGCCAAAATGCTATCGACCACTTTTTCGCCCACCGGAATGCTGCGTACCAGCATCTGCATATCGCGCAAGCTTTCCGGGTTTAAAACGGCTTCGGCTTTGGCATCTTGCGAACCGGTGGTTTCCAGCAAAATCTGTCGTTCGGCATCCAGCTCCGGGTAGAGCACATCAATCTGCATCAAGAACCGATCTAGCTGGGCTTCGGGCAGCGGATAGGTGCCTTCTTGTTCCAGCGGGTTCTGGGTTGCCAGCACATGAAACGGGGCGGGCAAATCAAACCGCTGGCCAGCAATCGTCACGTGATATTCCTGCATGGCTTGCAGCAGCGCAGATTGGGTTCTGGGGCTGGCACGATTAATCTCATCGGCCATCAGCAATTGGGCAAATATTGGCCCCTTGATAAAGCGGAAATTGCGTGAGCCATCATCGCCCTGTTCCAGCACTTCGGAACCCAAAATATCGGAGGGCATTAAATCGGGCGTAAACTGGATGCGGCCAGCCTGCAAACCAAGGACGATGCCCATCGTATCGACAAGCTTTGTTTTGGCCAGACCGGGCACGCCCACAAGCAAACCATGGCCACCGGCCAGCACTGTTGTCAGCGCTTGGTCAATAACTTCGTGTTGGCCGTAAATGACTTTGCCGATGGCCGTTTTGACGTTTTGCAGGGTTTCAGCGGCTTTATCAGCTCGCGCAACAATATCTGCATTGTCGGTTTGGGGGGCTGCATCTAGGCTCTGGTCACTCATTGAGTCGCTCACATTGGTTTCCAATCTGCCTATATTGTGCGAAAGCGCGGGGGGCGTCGAGTGGGTAAATATTACAAATTGGCAGGCTTTGGCTGTTCAACTTTGCGGGGCAATGCCGCTTTTGRTGCTTATTTGTGGTGTATTGCAAAATGCTCAAGGGTAAGTTGCCCCGATGAGTAAGTTAGAAAATGACATGAAAAACAGCGAAACCACGGAAAATACCCRACAGCGCTATGACAGTATTTTGCAGCTGGCYAATCTGCATGGCAAAAAGGGCGCGCCGCCGGTAGAGCAMTGGAAYCCGCCRTTTTGYGGTGATCTGGACATGCAGATAGAGCGCGATGGCACATGGTTTTATGRTGGCACGCCMATTGGCCGCATGCCKYTGGTCAARCTGTTCGCCTCGGYGCTRCGCCGYGARGATGATGGCTCTTATGTGCTGGTCACGCCGGTGGAAAAAACCGGKYTRAMAGTGGCSGATGTGCCGTTTATTGGCGCGGAGCTTAGTCAGGTTGTGCAGGATGATGGTGTTGAGGCGCTGGTGCTGCGCACCAATGTTGATGATGTGGTGGTGATTTCTGCCRATCAYCCKCTGCGMTTTGTGCARGATGATGCCAATGGCGGGCTGGTGCCYTATTGCCATATACGSGGGCGYTTGGAAGCKCGGYWGSMRYSSCSATTGCTSTATCAACTGGCCGAGATGGGCTGCGAGCGAGTGCATGAGGGCGCGCCGTGGTTTGGCGTTGTCAGCTGCGATGTGTTTTTCCCGATGATGGCGATGGATGAGCTGGAACAGTTTATGGCGGAGAGTTCTGCTTGATGGCTAAGGCTGTGGCTGATCCTGTTACTGACTCGCTGACCGATGATGCATTTTTGGCCGATTTTATGGGCAGACTTGCCAAAGCTTATGTGCCTGGCACACCGCCTCGCGAAAGCGGTGATCATGTGCTTGATCTTAATCGGCCCAAACCACCAACAGAATTGAAGTCTGCCGCAGTCCTGATCGCTATCATAGTGCACGATAATGCGCCGAGCGTAGTGCTGACCCGGCGCACCGCACATTTGTCGTCTCATGCCGGTCAAATCGCATTTCCAGGCGGTCGATCAGATTTGGTCGATGCCACCCGGCATTTGACCGCTTTGCGCGAGGCGGAAGAGGAAATCGGGCTCGATCCTACACAAGTGCACATTGTAGGTATGATGAACCCCTACATGACCGGCAGTGGCTACAATATCTCGCCCATAATAGGCTTGGTCAAACCGCCAGTGTCTTTTGCAGCCAATCCAGATGAGGTTAGCGAGATATTTGAAGTTCCGCTGTCCTTTTTGATGCAGCCGGGTAATTATCAGAAAATAAAGCGAAATTGGAACGGTGTGACGCACCATACTTATGCAATTCCGTACCAGGATCACTATATCTGGGGCGTAACTGCAGGTATTCTGCGCACTCTGTATGAGAATCTATATTTATTATGACACGATTTTACCTGACTTACGCCGTTCTTTTTATGATTCCATTCGTGCTTTATGGCGCGTTTATATATTTCAGCTTGGGTCGGGCCGCGGTGCGCGAAAGCCTGACAACCAAGGCGCTTGGCTATCTATCCGTCACCGGTGCAGCGCTCACGGTCATCATTATTGTCGTGCTGACAAATTATAGCGGATACGATGCAGATGGCACCTATACGCCTGCCCATCTCGAAGATGGAAAAATAGTACCTGGCCGTATCGAGCCAGCGGTTGGAGACGCGGCGGAGTAGTTTTTTGTGCCTGCTGAAACGTATAAGACACTGTTTTTAAAATCATTTTTGGACAGTTCTCAGCTGTTATCCGTCATGGATGCGCTGGGCGGCGATGGCTCTAAAGTGCGCGTTATTGGCGGGGCGGTGCGCAATGTGCTGCGCGGTGTGCCCGTTAGTGATGTTGATGTGGCGACAATTTACGAGCCGCAAGAAACCATTGCTCGCGTTGAAAAAGCCGGTTTTCGTACAGCGCCAACTGGTATTGAGCACGGCACAATAACTGTTATCGGCGACAAGTTTTCGGTTGAAGTAACGACCCTTCGCGAAGATATCGAGACCAATGGCCGCCATGCAAAGGTGCGCTTTGGCAAGGATTGGCTTGCTGATGCCCAGCGCCGGGATTTTACCATGAACGCGTTGGCGGTAGATCAATCTGGTCATCTGTATGATCTGGTCGACGGGCTTGAAGATTGCCTGTCTGGCAAGGTGCAATTCATTGGTGATGCCAGTGCGCGCATACATGAAGATGCATTGAGAATATTACGTTTTTTGCGGTTTTCCGCGCATTATGGCGATGGTTCGCTGGAGCCTGTCGGGCTTAGCGCGATCAAAAAGACGCGTGGTTTGCTGGTATTACTCTCTGCAGAGCGGGTGCAGCAAGAGTTGAAGAAACTGCTCAGCGCGCCAAAGCCCCTGCAATTGGCATCTGTGCTCAATCAGGCGTCGCAGGCCGGTGTGTTGCCGGGCTTTTCTTTGAGCGAATTGGAAATCTCGCCCATAAAACGCACGATCCGGCCAGACCCGCTGCTGCAATTGGTGCTGTTGCTGAATGGGCAGGCTGGCAAAGCGCTGGAAGTGGCAGAAATACTGCGATTTTCCAAGGCTGATCAGGCGCGTATTGCCAAGTTGAATATCGTTTTAACTGAGCTGAAACAATTTTCAAATTTTGACCAAAATGCTTTGTTTCTAATGGCTTATGAACATGGGAAACAGCACGTTTTTGATGGCCTTTATCTGCGCCGCTGCTTGGGCGATGATACTCAAGCTGCGGAAAAACTGTTGCAGAATTGGACGGTGCCGGTCTTTCCTCTATCTGGCCGTGATCTTATCGCCGTGGGGCATAAAGCCGGGCCAAACCTTGGCCAAATGCTGTCAGTACTCGAAAAAAACTGGATTGCCTCTCAATTTTCTATCGCCAAAGCAGAACTCATTAAGCGGGCAGAAGCGCTGAAACTCAGAGAAGGCGATGCGTCATGATTATTCGCCGCGCAACGAAAGGCGATTGCAAAGCTATTTCTGAGATGTGCATGCGCTCAAAAGCCCATTGGGGCTATGATGATGCCTTCATGCAGGCCTGCAAAGATGAGCTGGCATTACACCCCCATGAACTAAAAACATGCGACGTTGCCCTGGCTGAACTGGACAGCAAAATACTTGGCTATGCCAAAGTCGAGTATGACCATGACATGCCACAATTGGGCGCATTGTTTATTGACCCTGATGCCATTGGGCAGGGTGTTGGCAAAACCTTGTTCATCTGGGCCGTGACGCAATGCCGGGAACGCGGCTTAGAAAAGCTGGCGATTGTGTCTGATCCATTTGCTGCCACATTTTATGAAAAAATGGGCTCTCGCAAGGTGGGGATGGTTGCGTCTGGATCGATTTCAGGTCGGGAACTTCCTGCTTATGAATATGTGGTTTTGCCCAATTAGCTGGCGCTTTTAATGCCCTATTCGTTTGATCAATGATGTTAACTCAAAAATTGATCAAACAAGGCCTTGCACTGGTGATTTGGTGGGCCTAATGTCCGCCCGGTTTTCAAATAAATTTGCCCAATGGAGTAGATCTCATGGCCTTTATCGCAGACGCACTTTCTCGTGTTCAACCTTCCGCGACAATTGCTGTGACCAATAAGGCGCGCGAGCTGAAAGCAGCTGGGCGCGACGTGATTGGTTTGGGTGCGGGTGAGCCAGATTTTGATACGCCGGACAACATCAAACAAGCTGGGATAGACGCGATTAATCGCGGTGATACAAAATACACCGCAGTCGATGGCATCCCTGAGCTGAAACAAGCTATTGCTGATAAGTTCAAGCGCGAAAATGGCCTCGATTACGAACCCGCCCAGTGCTTTGTTGCGCCAGGTGGCAAGCCGATCATTTACAACGCCATGATGGCGACACTGAACCCTGGCGATGAAGTGATTATCCCGGCACCGTATTGGGTGAGTTATCCTGATATTGTTCTGCTCGCGGGTGGTACACCCGTGACCGTGGAAGCCAAGGCTGAAACCAACTACAAAATCACTGGCGCGCAGCTGGAAGAAGTAATTACGCCCAAAACCAAATGGATCATTTTCAACTCTCCGTCCAACCCAACCGGGGCAGCTTATTCCTATGATGAGCTGAAAGAACTGACTGATGTGCTGGTCAAACATCCCCATGTGTGGATTTTGACCGACGATATGTATGAGCATCTGGTCTATGATGATTTTGAGTTTTTTACGCCGGTACAGGTAGAGCCATCTCTTAAAGACCGCACGCTGACCATGAATGGCGTATCAAAGGCCTATGCGATGACAGGCTGGCGTATTGGTTACGCTGCTGGCCCGGTTGAACTGATGGCAGCGATGCGTAAAATCCAGTCTCAATCTACGTCCAATGCAACCAGTATTTCGCAATGGGCAGCTGTTGAGGCGCTTAACGGCCCGCAAGATTTCATCAAAGAGCGTGCCGCCGTGTTCAAAGACCGCCGCGATCTTGTGGTTGCTATGCTGAACCAGACCAAAGGCCTTTCCTGCCCACGGCCCGAAGGTGCGTTTTATGTCTATCCTTCATGCGCTGGGTGTATTGGCCTGACCAGTGCCGGTGGTGCCTTGATTGATAACGATGAGGCTTTCGCAACAGCGTTGCTGGAAGAGCAGGGCGTTGCCGTCGTGCATGGCGCTGCCTTTGGCGGATCGCCAGCCTTCCGTATTTCCTATGCAACCTCTACAGAAGCATTGACCGAAGCGTGTGAGCGTATTCAAAAGTTCTGTGCGAGCTTGAAATAATCTATAAATTGTAAGCAAATTCAATGCTTTAAGCATTAACGCGATGTGAAACGTGAACGCATGAATTCTACTTTTGGTTGCTATACCTGTAAATATTAACAAGTTATTATCTTCAGGATCGAACCTGCAGGGATATAACTTATGCGCTACCAATCTTTATTGCTGACAACGTCATTTCTAAGCGTTTCGTTGGTAACTGGCAGTGTGTTCGCTGCAGATTTATACGTAGAAGGCACGCCGTCTACGCCCATCACCTTACCTGCTGTGTCGGGCCTAAACGGCAAAATAGCAATTGCCGGTGGGTCTTTTGAAGATGAAGGCTTTGGTACCGTTACTGGGTCATTTTCAGTTCCTGTCGGCCCCAGATACGGCTTTCAAGGTGATGCTATACTTGGCGTTCGCGATGGCGATTTTGTTGGCGGTGGCGCCGCGCATTTGTTTTGGCGCGATCCTGCCCTTGGCCTGTTAGGCGTGTATGGTTCTTACACCCACCGCGAAGATATCGATGGCTCTGTGTCACGCATTGGCCTTGAGGGCGAATATTACCGCAATAACTGGACTATTTCGAGTGTTCTGGGAGCTGAATTCATTGACTCGGGAAGTGGTTTTTCCGGTCCTGATGATGGCTTCTTTGCCTTTTCAGATATCTCTTACTACCTGAACGATAATTTACAGCTTTCTGTTGGCCACCGCTTCACGGCAGAGCGACATGCACTGGCAGTTGGTGTTGAATATCAACTCGACCAGCAAGTGTTCTCCAGCGGTGTATCGCTTTTTGCCGAAGGGCGTATTGGCGAGGATGACTATCACGCTGTTTGGGGCGGTGTTCGGTTCTATTTTGGTGATGATAAAAGCCTGATCAGTCGTCACCGTGAAGATGATCCAAGTGGCTATAATGACGAAGATTTATTTGACCTTGATGCTGCTGCGGTCGTCGTAACGCAAATAAATCCTTAAGTTCACTTGGCGGTGTTTTCGATTTAGGTGCACACAAGTGTCATCTTAACAGCCTGAATTCTGCGCTTCTTTTCAATATATAAAATTCTAAAAACATATATTATTCAATGAGTTACTGTGTTCTTGCGTGCGAGTTCAGGGTCCAATCACTTTGTCTGTAACCGAGACGTGATTTGATCTTGAAGGCGCTTTATCCAATTTCTATTGGCATAACCAACATCAAGAGATGACACGATATGCTGATCAAACGTCCAAAAAGCTGGGAAATTTCTGAAAATAAGACGACGGATGAGAATATCTATCTCAACCGCCGTACTCTTCTCAAAGCTGCTGGCTTTGGCGGCCTGGGTGTCGCTGCTGCGCTAAACTGGCCCGGCAATGCCATGATGGCAGCCGAGCAAGACCCTAATGCTGATCTTTATCCGGCCAAGGTCAATCCGCTTTATGCAGATGCCGGGCGGCCTATTACCGATGAAGAGATCAACTCGACCTACAACAATTTCTACGAATTTGGCTCTCACAAGCGCATTCACAAAGCAGCTGAAAGCCTGATCACGCGGCCATGGAATGTGGTGCTTGATGGCCTGGTAGAAAACGAAATGACGCTGGATTTTGATGATCTTGTGCGAAAGCTGCCATTAGAGGACCGGGTTTACCGTCATCGCTGTGTGGAAGCGTGGTCGATGGTTATACCCTGGACAGGATTTCCGCTCAAATCGTTGATTGAGCTGGCCAAGCCGCTTTCATCCGCCAAATATGTGCGCTTTGAGACTTTTCAAGATTCCAAAATGGCATCCGGTCAGAAGCAAACCTGGTATCCTTGGCCCTATACAGAAGGGTTGACCATGGAAGAAGCGACTAATGATCTCGCCTTCATCGCAACCGGTGCCTACGGCAAGCCAATTGCCAAACAATTTGGTGCGCCGCTACGGCTGCACACACCGTGGAAATATGGCTTCAAATCCATCAAATCCATTGTTCGTCTCAGCTTTGTTGAAGAGCGCCCTGTTTCGTTCTGGCAAGAGCTGAACGCCAAGGAATACGGCTTTTACGCCAATGTGAATCCTGAAGTGCCGCATCCGCGTTGGAGCCAGGCCACTGAGCAGGTTTTGGGCGGCAAGGATCGTATTCCATCAAAAATCTTCAACGGTTATGGCGAGCAGGTTGCGCATATGTACACCGACCTTGCTCCGGAAGTTTCTTTCCGCTGATTCTTGCCATTCGGCAAAATATCAAATTTAGCTGAGCCCCCTGAAATTTTGGGGAGCTTGGCTATTTTTTTGATCTTTTTTCCGTGGCTAATCCAGGAACCAAAAAAGCCAGCTGTCGTTTGACGGACAGCTGGCTTAAAAAGAGTATGTTTTGGGGGAGGATCCAAAACAGACTATGGCAGAGGTTGCTGATGAAAGATTTGGGAGGAGAGACCTTCATCACAACTTACATAGGTACAAATAGCATTCTTCACACTTTATTCAAGGTTTTGTGGCGCATCACAGCTATGCAAAAATTGCATAACGTCGAAATGCGTTAAAGAATCAGAAGCGCCAGCGCTGGGCCTGATCAACCAGGAAATCCCGAAATGCTGTTATGCGGGCCGTATTTCTCAACTCTTCTGGATAGGTGAAATATGTGTCCATTGAAGGCACTTCAATGCTTGGCAATAATTGCACCAGCGCATTGTCGTCATCCAGCAGGTAATCCGGCAGCAACGCAATGCCGTTGCCGCGTTCAGCTGCAAGTTTGATCGCGACAATATTGTTGACTCTAAGGGATGGTACCCGCGGTTCTTTGCCGTTACGCCCGGCACGCAACAACCAGTTTATATCTTTCAAGAACGCTGGAACAGGTTCTCCAAACGCAATAATACGGTGGTCATCAAGCTCTTCCAGGCTATCGGGCTGCCCGTGCTCGTTCAGATATCCAGCCGAGGCATATAGATGAAAATGCACGGTGAATAATTTGCGCTGAATAAGGTCCGGCTCTGTGGGCCTATGCAGGCGAATGGCGACATCCGCCTCGCGCATTGAAAGGTTCAAATCATCATCGCCCAACCTCAATTGCAAATCGATATCGGGATAAAGATCAAGAAACTGGTTTACCCGTGACACAAGCCACGATGAGCCAAGGCCAACCGTCGTGGTCACAATCAGTGGGCCGCTTGGCTTTTCCTTGTTGTCTTTCAGGCGCACCTGCACGGCTTCCAGCTGCATCAACACATCGTGCGCGGTTCGAAACAGCAATTCACCCTGTTCTGTCAGCACCAAACCACGGGCATGGCGATGAAACAGCGTTACGCCCAAATCCTGCTCCAGAGAACTGATTTGGCGGCKGSTNSGCRGNNAWTNGCKCWRRYGCWKRGTGTCRCCRGCATGGGTAAACGAGCCGGCCTGAGCGACCGCGTGAAATATTCTGAGCTTGTCCCAGTCCATCATCTCTCTTCTCCGGTTCAGCTTGTGGCCAAAACCYTATTCGGCCACATCCTGTGRAACCTCAAGTTCCGCAATGTATTTTTCCGCTTCCAGCGCTGCCATGCAACCCATGCCAGCAGCTGTAACCGCTTGACGGTAAATATCATCTGTTACATCGCCAGCTGCAAAAACACCCGGAATATCGGTCTTGGTGCTGTCCGGCTGGGTCCAAACATAGCCATTATCCTTCATTTTGACCTTATCCTTGATAAGCTCAACCGCCGGGGCATGGCCAATGGCGATAAAAATGCCATCGACGGGCATATCTGTTATGTCGCCGGTTTTGRTGCTTTTCAGCCTTACACCATTTGCCGATGGGGGGAAGCCATCCTTACCRGTGATTTCYTCAACTTGKGTGTCCCACATGATGTCYACATTGCTCATGTTAAACAGGCGTTTTTGCAAGATCTGCTCGGCGCGGAAATTATCGCGGCGATGAACAACGGTAACTTTGGCTGCAATTTTGGCCAGATAGAGCGCTTCCTCAACAGCYGTATTGCCGCCGCCAACCACCAGCACATGCTTGTTCTTGTAGAAGAARCCATCGCAGGTGGCGCAGGCAGATACGCCAAAGCCCTGAAATTTTTCTTCCGAKGGCARRCCCAGCCATTTGGCYTGSGCGCCTGTGGCAATGATCAAWGCGTCGCAAGTGTATAAAGTGCCGCTGTCGCCGGTCAGCTCAATCGGGCGTTTGTCYAGATCGACYGAGGTGATGATRTCGGAGACCATTTTRGTGCCGACATTTTCCGCCTGAGCTTTCATCTGYTCCATYAGCCATGGACCCTGAATGGTGTCAGCAAAGCCGGGATAATTTTCCACTTCAGTGGTGATCGTCAATTGCCCGCCGGGCTGAATGCCCGAGATGACAATTGGTTCCAGCATGGCACGGGCGGCATAAATGGCGGCGGTATAACCGGCGGGGCCAGAACCAATGATGATCACTTTGGAATGCATGACATATCTCTTTGTGTGAGGCGGTCAGGTTCGCGAAAACCAGAATCGCTTTTGGATTTTTATCTATTGGAATTGAGAATAGTGATTGTTGGCAGGGCTGTTCAAGGGGCATGGCTCAAGATGAGCCACACAAGCCGAGAATACCTGTGCATTTTAAGACAAAAGTTCGTGAGCTAATGAGCGCGCTTGGCAATAAAATCTAAAATGGTATTGGCAATGTTGCGCGATGCATCATAACGCGTTCCGGCAAAGGGCTCCAAACTGTTGTCAAACCGCCTGATGGCACCCTTATCTTCCAAACCTTCCAGAAAATTGTGGAATTTCTGTTTCAGTCCATCTGGCCGGAAAACATAGACAGGACGACCCGTGGACAGGGCTTCCGACACCATATTGTGGCTATCACCGGTGACCAGCAACACATCGCTGAGCGCCAGAATCTGCATATAGGGGTTTTCTTCTTCTTCATCCCATGTCCAGCACTCCCGATTTGAAAGCACGGAACTGACGGTTTTGTTCAGCATATAGGGTGTGCGCCGTGAGGATGTAATCAGGTAACGGGACGCTGAATCCGTATCACCTTCGGAATTGAGCACATCGTTCAGGCCTTTTGCGAGCTTGGTGATGGTTTGCGCGTTGTAATTTACATCAACTGTGTTGCCGCCAAGCAAAACACCAACGGTGTGCGAATGGGTTCCAAAGCGAGCAACGCCGCTTTGCCGGGCTTGCTCTAGCGCTTCCGGCGTTATGTGGTGCGGAGATGTTTCGCTGGTGATCACATTGGGGCCGCGCAATTTATCATGCGTTGGCACCCAGATGATATCCGCCGTGCCGGCTCCGGTTCTGGGGTCTTTGAGAAACACAGTTGTTGTCGCGCCCTGGCTGAGCTTTTTGACCCGCTTGAGATAGGGCACAGCGCGCCGTCCAGAGGCGATTAGCAGATCTGGCCACTCGCCATCCGCATTAGGCGCAATCGGGCTGCCTGGCTGATTAAAATTTTCTCTGGGGTCAATAGGCGTAAACGGCATCAGCATGGCCCACAAAGCGCGCGGTGCCACGGTGCGCTCCTCAACGGTGCCGCCGGCTTGTGCAATCAGGTGGGCGGCAATGCCACGGCACTGCACCAAATCACCCATCTTGCCGTCGGTGAGAAGCCAAATGTTCATAATGTACTCAATAATGCTGGAAGTGCCGGTTCAATAGTTTCGTATAGCTAGCAGATCGGATATGAGTCTCGCCAGAGCAATCGATTCTGATTGTTGAAAAATTGAGTTCCAATTGCGTGAGGCACCCTTGAAAGACCGGCTTGATAGTATTGACTGGAAAATTCTGGGCGAATTGCAGTGCAATGGCCGAATGACCAATGTGGAGCTGGCCAAGCGTGTGGGTATTTCCGCGCCGCCTTGTCTGCGCCGGGTGCGTACGCTTGAGGAAAATGGCGTTATCGAGGGATACCGCACATTGCTCAATGCCAACGCGCTGGGATATCAGCTTATTGCCTTTGCCTATGTCGGGCTGTCCAGCCAGGGCGAAGCGGAGCTTCAGGCTTTCCAAAAATCCGTAAAATCATGGGATATTGTGCGCGAGTGCTATTTGCTCTCCGGCGATGTCGATTTTATCCTCAAATGCGTGGCCAAGGATTTGCAGTCGTTCCAGTCTTTTATTGTCAATGAGTTGACCGCTGCGGATCATGTGGAAAGCATCCGGACATCGCTGACCATCAGCAAAGTTAAGGATGAGCCGCGCGTTCCGATTGAGTGACATCAGTTGTGAAGCGGGAAGTTAAAATCGTCCCCGCTTCAAATAATGCTGCTACGAGTTAAGGCAACGGTATTTCATCGCTGGCATTTGGCACTTTGTAGCCGCGCTGAACTGCGCCGCGTTCGGCCATTTTCTGATACCAGTCTTTGACCGCTGGAAATTTGTTTAGATCGACATCCTGCCATTCAAACCGCGAAGCCCAAGGCCAGATAGAGATATCAGCAATGCTGTACTCACCAGCGACAAAATTGTTTTCAGTGAGTTGTTTGTCGAGCACACCATAAAGGCGCTGCGTTTCTTTCAGATAGCGCTCTTGCGCATAGGGCGCTTTGCCAGGATTGAATTTGTTGAAATGATGGGTTTGGCCAAGCATGGGGCCAAAGCCACCCATTTGCCACATCAGCCATTCAATAACCCGCCAGCGTTTGGCGGCATCTTTTGGCATCAACTTGCCGGTTTTTTCGGCCAGATACAGCAATATCGCGCCGGATTCCATCAAGGACATGCCGGCTTCGCGATCCACAATCGCAGGGATTTTGTTGTTTGGAGAGATTTTCAGGAAATGCGGTTGAAACTGGTCATCCTTCATAATGTTAATTGGATGAACGGTGTATTCCAGCTCCAGCTCCTCAAGAGCAATGGATACTTTGCGGCCATTGGGCGTGCCCCAGGTATAGAGATCGATCATTGATGCTTTTCCTTTTCTTTCAGTCCCAACCCATAAATGGGGCAAGGCTGCTCAAGTTCAATTGCCTTATGTTGCAGAGGGGCTATCAAACTGTATGACCACCGTTACGGGACGGTGGTCTGAGCCAATAAAAGGGCCTGCCTTGGCAGAAATCGGGCTGGCATTTTGAGGCAGTAAAATATGATCGATTGGTCCCCAAAGCGGAATTTTTAGCGGGCTAATGGGCTTTTTAATGGTTATGCGAAAGCCCGGCGTTGGCTTTGTGCGGGTGAAACGCCCAACTTCGCCAACCGATGCGCTCCATGGTGCAGCGTTAAAATCACCGGCAATGATAATCGGTATKGAWTGATCCCAATTGGCSACATCAAATGAYAGKTTCTGRATGTGMTGCCATTGGYCAAAGGGCCAAGGCCAATGGATATGGGCGGTAATAGCGCGGTAGTTGACGCCCTCATGGTTCAGTTCCACCCAGCCCATATAGCTGAACTCAAAACAACCACTGTCACTGGGCTCAATTTTGGAYAAAATCATCACGCTCATAACCGTGTTCGCTTCACAGCGCTGGCGATACGGATAGGCGTCCAGTAATTCCAACACAGCTTCATTCTTGCTGGAAACTTCCTGCAGRAARATAAKRTCCGGGTCGTTTTTTGTAATGTAGTTGGCGATGGCCTGAATATTGGTGTTGGAAAAGAGCAGATTAATTGTGGTTATCGTCATCGGCTTGGTGCCGCTTTGAGCCAGGCTGTTTAAAGACTGAAGCGGGCTGGCGGGGCCAAATAACAGCACAGCACCAATCAATGACAGGCCTGCAATAACACTAAGGACGACGCGCCGCAGCAGTAGCGCCACAACGGCAATCACGGCAAAGCCCAAGGCGTAGTAATGTAAAAAGTGGGAAAAACTATCGGCTTGCTCGAAGAAGCGGCCAAATTGGGAGGCAATYARCCCGGCGAGTGCGCCGAAAAAGCCGAGCCACAATAGTCCCGCGATAAAGCGGGCAATAGGTGATACTGGTCTCAACTGCGACTGCCCTTAAGCTTCAAGTATTTCAATGCYGTCTCCAGMGCGTATGTGTCCRCCCTGTATTACCTCTGCAAATACGCCAAAATTACGRTGGTYATAAGTRCTRTATAAATGTTGYAGCATRTTGATRTCGCGCTCGCCGGTVTCAGTATTAGCACTGGTRGCTGCRCAGCGTTCRATCGGCTCATCAACCCGYAAGCGCGTCTCGCCAATGGCAATGGTTTTGCCAATCCAGGAAAACTCTTCRAAGGGCTGTGTGTTCTCAATCCARATATTRCCGCGCCAGCGCCGRTGCGAGAGTTTCATGCCGGTATCAGCCTCAACCTTGTCATGGCTTGCRGTGCAATTGATCGACACCCAGTTTTTATCRCGRTCCGTCAAATGCCTGCCGGGYACYTTSGCCAAAGTGTAYGGRCCGGGCTGCGCTGCGCCGCCATARGCTTCCACAAGCGCRMWAWKMTCTTCSKKMYSKSCTGCATTGTTTAGATCGAATTTATGCTGATTGCCATCCACATCGCTGATGCTCAAAAGGCCGCTTGCATCATCAAAACTGTTCTGGATGGAGGCGAGTTTGGGGGATAGGGCCACGACGACAAAATTCTTGCGTTTAACCCATACTGGATTGGCGGGATCATAATCCGACGCTCTATGCGCCAGCGCAAAAAGCCGATCGCCAGCTAGCGGCGCTCCGGCTTGAAGCTGGGCGGAGGTAAGCAGTTCCGGGGCAAGGCCTTTGACTGGATAGCGATAAATGTCGGTCAATTTCATTTTTCCGGCTCCTGTAGCTTAAATCTTGGCAAGCGCACTCATTTAGAACCGACCTTTAGGCACGGCTCTATAACTTGACGCATGGTGCGCCCATACTCTGACTCAACATGAAAACAACTGAAAGAATTGCAGCAGGCACACGATGATTATTGTGTGCCTGCCAGGATCAAAACCTGATTAGAGGAATTTTACATCCAGAATTTCATAGCCATGAGCACCACCAGGTGCCGCGACCTCAATCGAATCACCTACCGATTTACCGATCAGCGCCCGAGAAATGGGCGAGGAGATGGAAATCTTGCCGGATTTTACATCGGCTTCCGCATCACCCACGATTTGGTAGGTGGTTTCCTCATCGGTTTCTTCATTGGCAAGGCTAACCGTTGCACCGAACTTCACGGTGTCGCCTGTTAGTTTGGCAACGTCGATAATTTCGGCACGGCCCAACTGGCCTTCCAACTCGGCAATACGGCCTTCATTGTGGCTTTGYGCCTCTTTGGCCGCATGATATTCCGCGTTTTCYGACAAAKCGCCATGCGCGCGCGCCTCAGCGATGGCCGCAATAATGCTCGGCCGCCCGTCTTGCGTGCGGGTTYTAAATTCATCTTGCAGGGCCTGATTACCGGCCTCTGTCATAGGGATCTTTTCCATAGGGTCCCTTTCTCCATTTCATTGAGCGTCGAATAAAACATCCGAAAACTCAGACAAAAAGAGAGCCGACAACTCCTTCCCGATCTGGGAAAAAGAATCCGGCCCTGACTCCAATTCAGCTAAAATACGACTGAAGTGAGCGAACTTCAAGCGTTCCGGTCGTAATTGCCTCAATACCGTTAGCAGCGGCGATGGCACCGGACAAGGTTGTATAGTACGGAACCTTGTTCAAAAGYGCTGCCTGTCGCAGAGATCTGCTATCGGAAAGGGCCTGCGCGCCTTCAGTTGTGTTGACCACAAGAGCGATTTCATGGTTCTTAATGGCGTCCACAATATGCGGGCGACCTTCCAAAACCTTGTTGATTTTCTTGCAGCGAATATTGTTTTCTTCCAAATAMCGCATCGTRCCACCGGTYGCYACCAGCGAAAAYCCAAGGCCGTCGAGCTTCCGGCAGGCTTCCAGAATGCGTGGTTTGTCGCTGTCCTTGACCGAGATAAACACGGTGCCACCGGTTGGCACGGCTGTACCGCTGCCCAACTGACTTTTGGCAAAGGCGATCGGAAATGAAGAATCCAGACCCATCACTTCGCCGGTTGAGCGCATTTCGGGGCCAAGTACCGTATCAACACCGGGGAAGCGCGCAAACGGGAACACTGCTTCCTTGACTGCGATGTGATCAATTTTGGGTAGCTGGATGTTCATGGATTCCAGCGTTTCGCCCGCCATAACACGGCTGGCCAGTTTGGCCACCGGCAAGCCGATGGTTTTGGCCACAAATGGCACGGTACGGCTGGCACGTGGATTGACTTCAAGCACGTAAATATCATCGCCCTTGATGGCGTATTGCATGTTCATCAAGCCAACCACACCAATGGCGATTGCCATGGCTTTGGTCTGCTCCTCAAGGCGCTCCAGAATATCATCGCTCAGCGAAAATGGCGGTAAAGAGCAGGCGCTATCACCGGAGTGAATGCCAGCCTCTTCAATATGTTCCAGAATGCCGCAGACGAAAACGTCTTTGCCATCGCAAATCGCATCCACATCCACTTCAATGGCATCGGACAAATAGCTGTCGATGAGCACAGGAGATTTGCCAGAAACCACCACTGCTTCGGTGATGTAGCGTTCCAGGTGCGCCGTATCGCGCACGATCTCCATGGCACGGCCACCCAGCACATAGGATGGGCGGATAACAACCGGGTAGCCAATATCCTCTGCAATGATTTTCGCTTGCTCATCAGAGCGGGCAATGCCGTTTTCTGGTTGTTTCAGGCCGATTTTGTTGAGCAGTTCTTTGAACCGGTCACGATCTTCAGCCAAATCGATGGCATCTGGCGGTGTGCCCAGAATTGGCACGCCAGCATCTTCCAGCGCCTGCGCAAGGTTGAGCGGTGTCTGGCCGCCAAACTGCACGATGACGCCGTGCAACGTGCCTTTGGATGTTTCAACACGAACGATTTCCAGCACATCTTCGGCTGTCAGAGGCTCAAAATAGAGCCGGTCGGATGTATCATAATCCGTCGAGACAGTTTCCGGGTTGCAGTTGACCATGATGGTTTCATAGCCCGCATCATGCAGGGCAAAAGCCGCATGGCAGCAGCAATAATCAAACTCGATGCCTTGGCCAATCCGGTTAGGACCGCCGCCCAAGATCATGATCTTCTTGGCATCACTAGGTTCAGCTTCGTCTTGCGGCTCGCCGTCAAACGGCACCTCATATGTAGAGTACATGTAGGGCGTTGGAGAGGCGAATTCAGCGGCGCATGTATCGATTTTCTTATAGACGGGCAGCACATTCAGCTTAACCCGCAAAGTGGTAACATCTACGGTTTCAAGGCCAGCCAATTCGGCCAAACGATCATCCGAGAAGCCCGCTGCTTTTAGCTTTCTGAACGCGACCGGTGTTTGCGGCAAACCATGCGCACGAACCCGTTCTTCCAGCTCTACCAAGCCGCGTATTTGGTCCATGAACCAAGGCTCGAACTGGCAAGCGGCGAAAATTTCATCATTGGTAAGCCCAAGCCGTATGGCATGAGCAACCGTCAACAGCCGATCAGGCGTGGCGGTGCCAAGGGCTGCGCGAATGGCGTTCTTGTCATCGCCCTGGCCAAGGCCGGGAATGTCCACCTCATTGAGGCCGGTCAGACCTGTCTCAAGGCCGCGCAAAGCTTTTTGCAGCGATTCCTGGAAAGTCCGGCCAATAGCCATCGTCTCGCCAACAGACTTCATAGCTGTCGACAATATAGGTTCTGCGCCAGCGAATTTTTCAAAGGCAAAGCGCGGTATCTTGGTGACGACATAATCAATGGTCGGCTCAAAGGCCGCCGGCGTTGCACCGCCGGTAATATCGTTGTCCAGCTCATCCAGCGTGTAACCAACTGCTAGTTTGGCAGCGATTTTGGCAATCGGGAAACCCGTTGCCTTGGAGGCCAGAGCAGAGGAACGCGATACGCGCGGATTCATCTCGATAACCACCAAGCGGCCATCGGCAGGGTTAACCGCGAACTGCACATTGGAACCGCCGGTTTCAACGCCAATTTCACGCAGCACCGCAATCGAGGCGTTACGCATCATTTGATATTCTTTGTCGCTCAGCGTCAGGGCAGGGGCAACGGTAATGCTATCGCCGGTATGCACGCCCATGGGGTCTACATTTTCGATTGAGCAGATGATGATGCAATTGTCGTCCCTATCGCGGACAACTTCCATCTCGTATTCTTTCCAGCCAACAATGGATTCTTCAACCAGAACTTCGGTTGTTGGTGAGGCATCTAGCCCGCTTTCAACAATGGCGAGGAATTCTTCGCGGTTATAGGCAATGCCGCCGCCGGTGCCGCCCATGGTAAAGCTGGGGCGGATAATGGTGGGCAGGCCAATGGCCTCCAGCGCGTCCAAAGCTTCCGCAACTGTATGAGCAACCCGCGAACGGGGGCTTTCCAGACCAATCTTGTCCATGGCTTTGCGGAACAGATCGCGGTCTTCTGCTTTGTCGATGGCATCAGGCGTCGCGCCGATCATCTCGACATTGTATTTTTCCAACACACCCATTTTGCGCAGCGAGAGCGCACAGTTTAGCGCTGTTTGGCCGCCCATGGTGGGCAGCAGCGCATCGGGGCGTTCTTTTTCGATGATTTTAGCCACGATTTCCGGCGTGATCGGCTCGATATAGGTCGCGTCGGCCAAATCCGGGTCGGTCATGATGGTCGCAGGATTTGAGTTCACCAGGACAACCCGATAACCCTCTTCCTTAAGCGCCTTACAGGCCTGTGTGCCGGAATAATCAAATTCGCAAGCTTGACCGATGATAATCGGCCCCGCTCCAATGATGAGAATGGACTGGATATCTGTACGTTTTGGCATGGCGGCTCGTTCACTCAGCCCAGACATACACAGAAACACTCGGTATCTGTCGGGCGCATTCAGTTAAAAATTGCCGTGAGGCGGTCTTAAAGGGACATTGGACGCTGCTATAAGCGAAATCTCTTGGCTAAGAAAGGGCGCACGCAAAGAATCTTGCGCAGAAATGGAATGATTCTCAAATGCCAAATCAAACTTGTCGCCTTATAAAATCGCTCGCAAACGGGACTTGAGGTTGGATGCAGATTTTTTTCATGCCATCCTGATGCCACTAAGTAAGTATATTGATCACGATATTGCCATCATGAAAGAATTCACAATGAGAAAAATGATAAATGTACTTGCCGGCATTGCCTTGCTCGGTTTGGGTGCCGGCGCTGCTTTTGCTGATGAACTTATCGGAAATATGAAATTGTTGCCGGGGTACGAACATATTCCAGAGCAAGGGGTTGATAGTATCGTTGGCCGGATCGCAAACCCTGATGGGCTTCAGATCAATTATGAAATTGGCAATGTTACTGCGCCCGGCGAACCGCGGACGGGCGGCAGCTTTACAGATCGTCCAGGCAAATCACCCGCTGATGAAAACCGTTGGTACGATGAAAAAGAAGTAGGTGGCATGGAAGTTCATTTTGCTTATCGTAACGATGATTGGTTGCTGGTGTCATTTCCTGAAAGAGGTATGAATTTGTCAGTTCTGGTGCGCGATCAGGAAGAAATGGCCGAAGCATTGAGTATGATTCTGACATACCCGTAATTCGGCTCCACCCATAGTCCAGACATACTCACAATATTGAATTACCCAACAAGACGTTGTAACTCTTGGCGTCTGTTAAGGTTTTGAGGAAATATTATGCGCTGGAAAGGCCGTCGCCAAAGTTCAAATGTGGATGATCGACGCGGCAGTAGCCGCAATGCCGGTTTCCGCTTTCCGCGCCGTAGAGCATCTACTGGCCGCCGTATGCGCCTGCCCTCGGGCGGTTCCGGCCGCAAGGCTGGCGGCGGCGGAATAGCGCTGATTGTTATCGTTGGCGTCGCCTGGTTTGTGTTTGGTATTAACCCGATAACATTGCTTGGTGGTTTAACCGGTGATGGCGGCGGGATCAGCACGCCGCAATTTGATAACAGCACGTCGCGGCCCCCGCCATCTGCCAAAGCACAAGATGAAATGAAGCAGTTTGTGACCACGGTTTTGGCGGAAACTGAAGATACCTGGAACACGATTTTCGAGCGCAGCAACCGGAATTATGAAGAGCCTCGTTTGGTTTTGTTCACCGGGCAAGTGCGCTCGGCGTGCGGCTTTGCCAGCGCCGCCTCGGGCCCGTTTTATTGTCCTGGCGACAAGCAGGTCTATATCGATTTGTCGTTTTACGATGAGCTGCGTAAACGCTTTGATGCACCGGGCGATTTTGCGCAGGCCTATGTGCTGGCCCACGAGGTTGGCCACCATGTGCAAAATCTGTTGGGTGTTTTGCCAAAGTTCAATAAGGCACGCCGTGGTATGAGCAAAGAAGATGCTAACGCCATGTCTGTTCGTGTTGAGTTGCAGGCCGATTGCTATGCCGGTGTCTGGGGCTACAACGCCCGCGAAGAGGGTTTGCTAGAGCGCGGCGATTTGGACGAAGCGCTCAATGCGGCAACCCAGATCGGCGATGATGCCATCCAAAAGCGCACGCAGGGCTATGTCGTGCCAGAAACCTTTAGCCACGGCACATCAGAACAACGCAAATACTGGTTCCAGCGCGGCTTTGACAGTGGCAACCCGCGTGACTGCGATACTTTTGAGGACTGAGAATTGAAAACAAAATATTGTAGTAACTATGAATTATTACCAAAAAAAATCTGGTTTCTCTGGTTGCAAGGTTGGCAAAGCGCTCCCGCCTTGGTCAAAGAATGTTTTAAATCATGGGAGATGTGTAATCACGAATTTGATGTCATTTTTGTAGATATTCAAAATTTGAGAGAACTCGTCGAAATTGAGATACCTGATAAGATCTTCAATCAGCTTTCACCTCAGTTGCAATCTGATGTCATACGTTTGGCATTGCTAAATGCATATGGTGGTGTTTGGGCGGATGCTACGACATTTTGTACGAAGCCACTAAAAGGCTGGCTTCCAGGCTATTTCGATTCGGGTTTTTTTGCATTTAGACTGATAGGTCATAAAAATTTGATAATTTGCAGTTGGTTTTTGGTGTCATTAAAAGGACACAAGGTCATAGATAAATGGCACTCGGAATTTAATGAGTATTGGTGTGCACTTAAATACCCCCAAATGGGTTTTTTAAGGTCTCTAGTCTTCAGGATTTTGAGGCGTTTCTTTAATTCTAGCGTGGATATGACGACGTATTGGCATGCCAATTTTGTGCATAAAGTTCTTAAAATATACCCGTATTTTATAGTAATGTATATTTTTACAAGTATAAATAAAAACGACGGTGAATTTAATAAATTTTGGAGAGAAACAAACATTTATAATTGTAAAAAAATAATAAAATTGCGAGAGAATATACTCTCAATCAACTCTAGATAAAGTTTCTGATTTTGTTATTTCTAGTGATGTTCCACTACACAAATTAAATTTGAGAGCAAAGGGTATTGAAAAAATTCTGCCCTATTTAAAAAAGCTATTGGCGGACGACGGCATCAGCTGAATTGATACTTACTGTTTTGAATTTATGACTTAAGCCTGAAGTTAAGATTCAGTGTTTTTCAGCATGGATTTTACACTATATTCTGCATTTGGGTCGCAAATTGGTGTTTAGATGAAGAATACTATTTAGTATAATTAAGCTCTGAATTCAAAGCAACCTCCCAGATAATCTCGGATTTTAGGCGATTGTAACGCTGGTCTGCGTGATGTGTGAGTTGTGTGCTTCAGGGGCATTGTAATTGGGCATCGCTAATGCCCTAAACCAGCGCTAAACACAGTGACTTCCTCAAATTCAAAATTGGATGTCCCATGTTCTAAGCCTTCATCAAATCCACAAAGCGTTGGAACAGATAGTGGCTGTCTTGCGGGCCAGGAGAAGCCTCTGGGTGGTGCTGAACTGAGAAGATGGGTTTGCCCTTGACCTGAAGGCCGCAATTGGAGCCGTCGAACAGTGATTTGTGGGTCTGCTCAATGCCTTCTGGCAGCGTCGCTTCATCCACAGCGAAACCATGGTTCATGCTGGTGATTTCCACCTTGTCGGTGGTGTGGTCCACCACCGGGTGATTGGCACCGTGATGGCCTTGATGCATTTTTTTGGTTTTTGCGCCCAGTGCCAGCGCTAGTATTTGGTGGCCAAGGCAGATGCCAAAAATCGGCAAGCCGCTATCAATCAACGCCTTAATGATGGGTACGGCATATTCGCCGGTGGCTGCGGGGTCGCCCGGTCCATTGGATAGGAAAATACCATCGGGCTTATGGGCAAGAATATCTTGGGCAGTGGCGGTGCCAGGCACAACGGTAACCTTGCAGCCAAGGCCGGATAGCAGGCGCAAAATGTTACGTTTTACGCCATAATCCACAGCCACCACATGTAAATCTGTGTTGATCTGCTGGCCATAGCCCTTGTCCCAAACCCACGGTGTTTCATCCCATGGCTGGGACTGCGTTGTGCCAACGTCTTTTGCCAGATCGACGCCTTCCATTGGCGGCAGGGCCGCTGCACGCGCTTGCAGCTCTGATTCGGAGAACGTGCCAGATGGGCTGTTGACGATCACAGCGTTTTGCATACCGCCTTCACGAATTTTCGTGGTCAGTGCTCGGGTATCAATGCCGCAAATGCCAACAATGCCGCGCGCTTTGAGCCAGTGATCAAGATGCTGACCAGCGCGATAATTGGCAGGCTCAGTGATGTCCGCCTTCAAAACACAACCGCGAACGCCATTGGCAGAGGCAAGATTGAGGCTTTCCATATCCTCATCATTGCTGCCAACATTGCCAATATGCGGGAAGGTGAAGGTGATGATCTGGCCTGCATAGGAGGGATCGGTCAGAATTTCCTGATAACCGGTTATGGCGGTATTGAAACACACTTCGCCTTCTGCTTCTCCAATCGCACCACAGCCAAAACCGTATAAAACCGTGCCATCTGCCAGCACAAGTGCAGCCGTTGGGGTTGGTTCTTCCCACGCGGCTGCCCGAGTAGCTGCCTGGGCTGCTGTGTGAGATGACGTGGGCAATTCAGTGCCAAGTGACATGTGAAACTCCAAAATCATGGCAGGTATCAGTCTGGGTGCCGCGCTAGTGATCAGATCGCTATGGGCACAACAATGCTCGCGGAAAGGTCCACGAAACCTGCATTTGTCGCTCAGGTGCCACGTCTTTGGCGCAATATCAACCCTGCTATGCTCAATTTGCATAGGCGTTTTCTTGGCAAAATGGACAGCCCAACACATATAACTGATGCACTACAATTAATGATTGCTTCATTTATGTAAAAATTGAGGCTATAGGGGACTTCAATATCTGGGGAAGAAATTCCCTGCCCCTGCGGCATTCAGGTGCCGAATATCATGAAGTGCAGAAAGGATCAGGAGATCTCCATGCGCGAGCGAATTTCAGAAGCTCTTATTAAGGCCATTAAGGCACAAAACAAACGTTGCAGCTGCACATTGCGGCTGATCAAGGCTGCGATTAAGGACCGGGATATCTCGGCTCGTGGGTCTGGCAAAGAAAAGGTTGGCGACGACGAAGTGTTGGCTATCCTTGCTAAAATGATCAAGCAGCGTGAAGAATCATCCAAAATGTATGATGATGCCGCGCGTCCGGAACTGGCTGCACAGGAACGCGAAGAAATCGAAATTATTCGCTCGTTTTTACCTGCTCAATTGCCCGATGAAGAGGTTCGTCAGGTGGTGCGGGATGTGGTCGAAGACCTTGGGGCGAACAGCCTGCGGGACATGGGCAAGTGCATCAACACACTTAAAAAACGCTACCCCGGCAAGATGGATTTCTCCAAAGCCAGCGGCGTTGTAAAAGAGTATTTGATGGCCCAATAGGGCTTTTAGGTTGAATTGAAGGGATGTTTTCCACAATTCTTCCACAGGTGAATTAATTCGAATTTTTAGGCGTCAGTTTTTCCCAACTGACGCCTTTTTGCTGCATAATCGAACCTGCACTTTTACAAAAAGAATCTCATGCGCTTTGATGACCGTTTCCTTGATGACATCCGGGCACGTCTGAATATTTCAGATGTGGTGGGGCGGCGTGTGACCTGGGATCAGAAAAAATCTCAACCATCGCGCGGCGATTATTGGGCCTGCTGCCCGTTCCATAATGAGAAATCACCCAGCTTTCATGCCGATGACCGGCGCAGCCGCTATCATTGCTTTGGCTGCGGGGCATCGGGCGATATTTTTCGTTTTACGACAGAGACGCAGGGGATTTCTTTTCCCGAAGCTGTGGAGCGTCTTGCAGGCGAGGCTGGAATTGCCTTGCCAGAGCGAGACCCTGAGGCAGAAAAGCGCGCCCAAAAACGCGGTACGCTTTATGATGTGATGACGCTGGCGGAGCAGTTTTTTCTAGAATCGCTGCAAACCGCAGCTGGCGCGCAGGCACGCAACTATGTGCGTGATCGGGGCATTTCCCCCGGCATTCAGGAAGAGTTTGGCGTTGGTTTTGCGCCCGATAGCCGCAACGCGCTGAAACAATATCTTGCTGGCAAGGGTGTGCCGCAGGAAGATATGATTGAGGCTGGGCTGCTTATTGCCGGGCCGGATATTGCGGTTTCTTATGATAGGTTCCGCAATCGCGTGATGTTTCCCATCTCTGATGCGCGTGGCCGAATCATTGCTTTTGGCGGGCGCGCGCTTTCCGCAGATGTGCCTGCCAAATACCTCAATTCGCCAGAAACCAGCCTGTTTTCCAAAGGGCATATTCTTTACAATCATCACCGGGCCCGCGAGCCAGTGCATCATGGCGCGCCGCTGATTGCGGTTGAGGGCTATATGGATGTGATTGCCTGCGCTTCTTTTGGGCTGGAGGGCGCTGTCGCGCCGCTTGGTACGGCGCTGACAGAAGATCAGATGCAGTTGCTGTGGCGCATGAATGATAGCCCGGTGCTGTGCTTTGATGGTGATGCCGCTGGCTTTAAGGCTGCGGGCAGGGCGGCGGACCTTGCTTTGGCGCATTTAAAGCCGGGCAAAACGATTCGCTTTGCTTTGCTGCCAGACGGGCAAGACCCCGATGATCTGTTGCGCGCGGCTGGCGTGGATGCGATGCAAACCATTATCCGCATGGCAAAGCCGCTGAGTGATATGGTGTGGTCGCGCGAGACCGAAAACCGGATTGTTGATACACCGGAGAAGCGTGCGGAGCTGGAAGAGCGTATTCGCTTTTTGGCACGCAGCATTCCCAATGATACCATTCGCCGGCATTACGAGCAGGAATTTCGAGATCGTCTCTCCGCCTATTTTGGCCATTCGCAAGGCCAGAATCAAGGCAAGAATAAGGGCCGCCAATATGGCTCGCAAAAGGGCAGTTTTAGCGGAAAATTTGGCAGCAAGGGTTTTGGCGGTCGCGGTAAGCGAAGCGGACTATCGGTAAGCCGCAGTCTGGCGCAAAGCCCGCTGGTTTCCAGCCTGTCTATTGGCCCGGCCAGCACCAAAATTTCCCCGCGCAACGCGGTGCTGTTGATGACGTTGATCAACCATCCGATTTTGCTGGACCGTCATGATGAAACTTTTTCCGCTCTGCAATTCGAACAGGGCGAGATCAATCGCCTGCATCAAAAGCTAATCGGCCTTTTTGCCGATGATCCTGAACAGACATCGGCTTCTTTGCGTGCCGGTCTGGGGCGTGCCGGGTTTGAAGATTTATTGGCGCGGTTAGATGGCACTTTGGCSGCRTGYCGGTTGTGGCAAGCCAACGCCGCTGCCGATCCAATTGATGCCGAAGAGGGCTGGACACAGGCTTTGGCGCTTTATGATCGCGCGGCYGTTTTAAAACAGGAATTGCGACTGGTTGAGCGCGCTTGYGTCGAGCATGAAAGCGAAGARAATTTTGAGCGCCTCGTGGAAGTCAAGCAGGCCATTGCCAATGATGAYAACACCCAAGCCATGATTGAGGGTTTTGGCGCGCTATCGGGCCARTGAACTYGCTATAGGGCAGTGAGAATAARCACATNAAAAATGGGCTGGCGTTTCCACCAGCCCAGTTAGTCCCTTAGCCTCCCTGTTAGGAAGTGGGGACACTCTCTCTCCAGAAAGTATTCAGTTTCGGCCCTACATATTGGCCGTAATAAATTGACCGGGCTTGATTTCCAGCTCCGGTATGATGATTTGCGCCTGATCGCCACACAAACTGGCAATCGCAATCGAYGYYGATAACAATAATCTCAGATGACTYRTGGCTTATTCGTTCCTGAWGCATTTGGTAAATGGYGCTATGTGCACTTTGTGTCTTTGACCTGCCTTTGGTTTGATTGGTTTTTACACCTGCGCTTTGACCTACTATTTGATTAAAATCGTAATATTTCGTTTGAAGAAATGGACATTTAAGGCTCAATTTTATGCCTAAAATTTGAATGATCWGGCGCAAATATKCMGATYCTAATGGCAGAGAATCAGCCCAGCGGAGSAACGCAAACTACTGCGATTGAGCCTCATTGGTTTTCATGATTCGATTGTTTGGCTTATTGCCGYGACAGTTAATTTAGAAAAATCGTCATCAGAAGTCGGATTTAGCTTGTAATTTCAGGTGATTCGCTTCACTTACCCGCATCGAAAACAGCTTGGCAGCAAGAATTTTGCATTTTGTGGAATGTGATCGGATAATTTTTGCTGATTACGCCTACAAAATTGCCAAATTATTCCTATGTTTGGTAGTAAGCCAAAGGTTTTGTGGGCAAYAGGCACATTTAGGACGGATTCGGGATATCCCGAAACGGCAAAATTTGTTTTAAGGTTAAGTGCRGATTAACGCTCAGAACCTAGAACATAATCTACCGCGGCTTAGAGGAAATTTGCAATCCACTTCTGCAKTTGTTGAGAACACATCTGTGGATAGGGAATTTGCGGCATGGAAGTTGAGTTCGGGCATACACATTAGCAGACCCGGTCTGCGCGCAGGATAGTGCAAATTCTGGCAGCGCGATCGTTGAGTTCAGCGTTTGGATTGGAGAATATTTGAATGGCAATGGCAGGAAAAGCGGCAGCAACCCCATCCAAAAAAGCGCCACCCCCTTCTGGTGGAGSYGAGGGGCAAGACGGGCCGCTGTTGGATTTAAACAACGCTGCGGTCAAAAARATGATCAAGGCCRCCAAAAAGCGCGGCTTTGYGACCTATGAAGAATTGAACGCTGTTTTGCCATCTGCGGAAGTGTCCTCAGAGCAAATCGAAGACACCATGKCGATGCTTTCTGATATGGGCATCAATGTTGTCGAGCAGGAAGAAACTGACGAGGCYGAAGAAGGTGGGGCCGTYGTTGAGGCCAAAACCACCGGCAAATCTGTTGCCAAAACCAGCAATGCTAAAGAGCCGACCGATCGTACSGATGATCCGGTGCGCATGTATCTGCGCGAAATGGGYACGGTTGARCTGCTGTCCCGCGAAGGYGAGATTGCRATTGCYAAGCGTATTGAGGCTGGCCGCGAGGCAATGATTGCTGGCCTGTGCGAAAAYCCRCTGACCTTTCAGGCGATTATTATTTGGCGCGATGAGTTGGCGGAAGGCAATATTCTGCTGCGCGACATTATCGATCTGGAAGCCACCTATGCTGGCCCCGATGCCAAGAAATTGGCTGTAGATCATTCTGCCCAGAAGCCTGAAGACAAAAAGGAAGAGGCCAGCGATAAATCCGCTGAGGGYGAAAACAAGAATGAAGAAGAAGACGACGATGAYGATGAGGACGACGAAGATAACAGYCTCTCTCTCGCTGCAATGGAAGCYGARCTGAGGCCAAAAGTCGTTGCGACCTTYGACAAAATTGCTGACATTTATGAGCAAATGCAGCAGCTGCAYGAGAAATCTGTTGAGCTGCARCTTAATGACAAGTCGCTCGAAGTTGCTGAAGAAGCCCAATACGAGTCTTTGAAAGACGAAGTCATTGTTGATGTGAAGTCACTTGCGCTCAACAATAATCGTATCGAAAGCCTTGTTGAGCAACTCTACGAYATCAACAARCAGCTGATGACMCGCGAAGGCCGCTTGATGCGCCTTGCYGTGAGCTACAAAGTGAAGCGCGAAGACTTTTTGACCGCCTATCAGGGCAAAGAGCTTGATCCYAATTGGGTTAGCTACATTGCTGGCCTTAAGGGCAAGGCATGGCAGAATTTTGCGGAAAAAGAAGTCGGTGCWATCGGTGATTTGCGCGGCGAAATTCAGGAATTGGCAACGGTTACTGGCCTGCATATTGGCGAGTTCCGCCGTATCGTATCAACCGTGCAAAAAGGCGAGCGTGAAGCCGCCATTGCCAAGAAGGAAATGGTGGAAGCCAACCTTCGTCTGGTGATTTCGATTGCCAAGAAATACACCAACCGTGGTTTGCAGTTCCTGGATCTGATTCAGGAAGGCAACATCGGCCTGATGAAGGCCGTGGATAAATTTGAATATCGCCGTGGTTATAAATTCTCCACCTATGCGACATGGTGGATCAGGCAGGCGATTACCCGTTCTATCGCCGATCAGGCCCGCACCATTCGTATTCCGGTGCATATGATTGAGACGATCAACAAGATCGTGCGTACTTCGCGCCAGATGCTCCACGAGATTGGCCGCGAGCCAACGCCGGAAGAGCTGTCTGAAAAGCTGCAAATGCCGCTTGAGAAGGTTCGCAAAGTTCTGAAAATTGCCAAGGAGCCGATCTCCCTTGAAACGCCAATTGGCGACGAGGAAGATAGTCATCTGGGCGATTTCATCGAGGACAAAAACGCGATTTTGCCCATCGATGCGGCCATTCAGGCAAACTTGCGCGAAACCACAACCCGTGTTTTGGCCTCTCTCACCCCGCGTGAAGAACGTGTGCTGCGCATGCGTTTCGGCATCGGCATGAACACCGATCACACTCTGGAAGAAGTTGGCCAGCAGTTTAGCGTAACGCGTGAGCGTATTCGTCAGATTGAAGCGAAAGCGCTGCGCAAGCTGAAGCACCCAAGCCGAAGCCGCAAATTGCGCAGCTTCCTGGACAGCTAATGAGCGACACTTTTCGGGTCAACGCTGTTAGCGATCCTGAAACCGAACTGAAAACCCTTGCTGGCGATGCGCGCCGCGAGGGTTTTTCGTTTATGGACCGGCTGATAGCTGATTGGGCAAGCGGTGCGAACCGATTTGATCAGCCGGGCGAATGCCTGTTTCAGCTGATGTCCGACAATACCATTATTGCCGTTGGCGGCCTCAATATAGATCCTTACGCAAACAGCCCGGAAATTGGGCGCATACGCCATGTCTAYGTAAGTMCATCKARCCGCCGCMATGGTGCTGGCCGCSTTTTGGTCMRCCAAGTGCTGCAACACGNCAAAACCAACACTGCTTTYAAGCGWCTRCGTCTTCGCGCMACCGATGATCGTGCTTTCAARTTYTATGAAAAYCTTGGCTTTGTGCCGACARACGARCCAAAAGCGACACATTTAATTGAATGTGTGGATTTGTGATTGAGCAAGCCCTATGGTGCCTTTTTTGCTGATGGCTTTCTAGTTAGACCAGCTTTGGGTTCGCTATGCACATTCTTAGTCTTCTGTTCTCCGCTATGGTTTTTGCCAGCGTTTGGTATTTTCGTGCCAGAGCTGCCAAAAGGGCTGCCGACACGCTGTATGATGTGGCGGGCCACYTAAAAGATAAACTCAACCGCAARCGCCTGTTGAACAAGCTYGATGCTTCCAGCATTGGCGCGATTGGCGAYCCGCGCGTTGCGGCCGCTGTTATTGCCGTTGCWATCGCCAGCGATGAAGGCWCCATGAGYGCSAACACCACATCGGTGCTTATTGAGCAATTGGGCACGGTAACYGGCCTTGCCGACCCSGAATCTGARGTGGTTTTTGCCGAATGGGCSATCAAGGATATYGCCGATATTCATTCCTTGAGCCAAAGGCTGTTCCCCACATTCATGGAAAACCTAAGCTCAGAGCAGCGCAAGGAGCTTGTCGATATGATCAAGCTTGTGGTTTCCGCCGATGGCGAGGCAAGCCTGTCGCAAATACAGGCGATTGATGATCTTGAGAGCCGTTTTATGCAGGCGCGATAGCCTCTGCTAATCCATTAAGCGCCAAAGATTATCGGCGCATCGCCCACAACCCATTTGGCATATTTGGGCATGATGTGGGCAAATTTTTCTGAACTGAGAAAATCATCCAAGGTGCTGCGCAGTGCCGGCCAGTTCTGGCTGTCAAACCACTCCCGGTCGACATTGGAGAATTGGCGCACAAACGGCAAAATGGCGATATCTGCGAGCGAGCACTTTTTGCCAAACAGCACGCCGTTGTTTTGTCCCAGTCGCTCATCAAGCTGTATCAGAAACTGGGATGCAATGGCGCGCTGCTCCTGCGGATCAACATCACCATATCGATTGGCGTATTTATAACGGTCGAGCGCAGATTTAAACGGCCCATCACTTTGCGCGATCAGCGCCAGCATATCCTCGCGCGTTGCACCATCGGGGCTGAGCAAGCCTTCCGGGTCGTGCTGGTCCAGAGCATACAGCAAAATGTCGAGGCTTTCATCGATCACCGTGCCATCGGGCAGCACCAAGACAGGCACGGTCCCTTTGGCTGATGCGGCTAAAAACTCCGGCGCCTTATCCCGCAACAAAATCTCGCGCAGCTCCACCTGCAACCCACTGGAGGCGATGCCCAGCCTCGCCCGCATTGCATAGGGGCAGCGGCAAAAGGAATAGAGGATGGGGAGAGGTGAGCTATCATTCATGGCGCAATTGCATCCAATATTTCTTATCAGGCTGATTCATCAAACAACTCTAACGCATTGTTGTTGAATTATTTTATCGTTAAAAATAACATGTCAAAATTTATGATAAATCATGGTTTGACGTTGATGATAACTGAATCCTTATAGATTTCGAACTTATCAAAACCTGGCTTGGTGGCCGTAAATTTCACGCCTCGTGCCGGAACCCTCTTCTTGCAGCTCTTGCTCTGCACGGTCCCCGCGCCACCATCGGAGAATTTGCCAAGGCGTATTTTGGGAAGGTGCAGGCTTTTGAAACTAGGTGCCTTTGTCCCACTGCATTTACCGCGCACGCCTTTCACCACGATTGACTGGCCCACGCGCAGATTGACCTTTTTGTGATATTTAAAATCACTCGCAAAAGCAGTTGCTGAATAACCCGCAATGCCGATGAGCAACGCGCCCAGAGTGAAGAGGCCTTTTGTGGCGATTTTGTGCTTCATATCAATGTCCTGAATCATCATGAGGATTGTGCTGATTTTACCCATTTTGCTCAACCACGTCGATAGCTGAATGAGTGCCAAAACGATACACAAGACACACGCGGCAAATTGAGCCAGATGCCTGGCCACTAAGATAGACACCATGGCATGTCTGGCAGCATGCAGAATACAACAGCATCAACCCCGCGCACGACTAATGCTGCCACCAGCCACCGCCCTTCAATGCCACCTCTAATCATCATGCTCTCGCGCCTGTCATCCCCCTCCCAACCGTCATCCTCGGACTTGATCCGGGGACCCATGAAACATCAATTGCGAGCGCTTAGTGACAGAATGAAGCGCCTGTCTTTGAGTTCAGCGCCAATGGATCCCCGGATCAGGTCCGAGGATGACGGAAGAGGGTGGGACGACTGTCGGAGTGGAATACGACGACGAGACCACCACACAGGAACAACTTCGCCTGTTCAGAGTAATACGATTTTGACGACAAATAGCATTGAAGCAGGCGGCAGCAATGACGACGACCATTAAAATTATATGGTCAGGAAATACGCCGCATCTTTAACCCTGACAACATTGTGCAAGTGCAACCAGCAGCTTATGGTTGTTGTAACAGGCTATCAATTGTGGAAATGAATATGGTTGAGGTTAAAAGTCAGAAAAGCTTGCTGGAATGGCTCGAGAACCAGCCAGAGCGAGTATCAATTGCCATTGCAGCGCGGGTAGCCTTGCGTGTGCTGCCGCTGTTGAACGAAAGAGCGGGATTGCTTCAAAATTTGTCGATCAACGAAAGAATTGCGGCCGGTTTTCTTGTAGTTTTTCGAGCTGTGACCTTGCCATGGGTTGCCGTCAAGGTGCCAACTTACGGTATTAAGCAATACCAGTTTACCTCAGCTTCATACGCCTCCTCCTCCGCTGCCTATGCCGCCGACACCGCTCTTGCCTCCGCCGACGCAGCTTTTGCTTACGTCTACGCCTCAGCTGCCTCAGCTGCCTCAGCTGCCTACGCCAGCGCCGACGCCGCCTACGCCGACGCAGCCTACGCCTATGCCGATACCGCCTACGACGACGCTATATGGCAAAGTATCGCAATAGACCGTTCGCAATTTGAACAAGCTACACGTGAAAACAAGAGTGGGAAAGTAACTGAGCTTCTCCGGCTTCCACTATGGGAGAGCCGAGTACCTAAAGTTATTGCACGAAATTATCCTGCCCTTTTTAACGCACTGTGCGAGCTAAACCCTGATTGGAGTGTGTGGCGGGAGTGGTATGATAACCGCCTCGCAGGCCGCGTTCTTAGTGATGCAGAAGAGCTTTGCTATGTTCAGTTTGAGGAGGAAGAATGGGAAAGAGGCTCTGCCTACATCAACAGTGAGATCAAGCGTCGTTTAGCGGGAGTTCGGTCAAGCCAGAAATTCAAGGATGAACAATCAAATTCTAACACAGTTTTGAACGAAGAATTTTTCGCTCAACGCCCCGCATCTCATTCGTTTTTGCTTAAAAATAACAAGATTATTGCGGTGCCGCTTGAGGCAACAAGTGTTGACCTTATGCGGGACGATATTTGGCAAGAAGTATTGCGAAAGGCAAAAAGCCTTCGCGAGCGTTTAGGCCGTACCCAAGCCCCAGGGCATATAACTGATACTTTTGACCGCTTGATACAAAGTCTGGGTGAAAAAGCGCAAGATGTGAAGCCTGGTCAACTCCTGATGCATAGCCGGTCTATTGATGCGATTGTGGCTGCTTATTCCACAAAGAGTGCGCTTGAAGAGTTTGGCGAAGATGCTCATGCTGGATTGGTTGATTTTTCATCTAGCATTGATGATTTAAAGGCGACATATCCTGAAATCGCCAAGTTGGAAGCCGCTCGTTTAGCGCAGAGCCTTTCTGATGCAGATGTAGAAACTGTCATATCTGGTACTCAGGAAATAATTGAGATTGCCGGTAAGTCGGAAATTGTAGATCAGACAGCACTTGACGCATTGGAGAGTGCGGCGCCTGAAATTACAGAAACGAATGAGATAGCTAAATCATCAACGAATGAGCTCGTGCAGATCAAGGCCATTGAAGAGCGCAATAAGCTTGTTTCTCAACAACTGTTATCGGTTGCCAATTTTTTGAGGGCAACGATCAAGGTCGCTGCACAAGAAGGGGCTTTATTTGCAAAAGACGCCGCAAAGCGTTCCCGCGTTGGTGCATTGGATGGAGTTGAAGATGGCAGTAAAATTGCGGTAAAATTAGCCTTGTTTGCATTGGTTGCCAAACTATCCCTACCTCTGGCTGTCTTGTCTATTCCTCTGTGGGGTTTGAAGGCATTGGCCCAAAAAGTGGAGGAGATCGTCAAGTCCAACGATGCCCATGATGATAAGACCGAAACCGATGATGATGATACTCTGTCGATATGATGAACCAAACCACCCTCAACATCCGCACCCATGGCGCTGGCCTTACTGAGGTCACAGATCTCATCGAAGCCTTTGTTTATGACAGTGGTATCACCACAGGCCTTGCGACTATTTTCTGCCAACATACATCCTGCTCGCTGTTGATCCAAGAAAACGCAGACCCGGATGTATGCCATGATTTACAGGCGTTTTTTCGGCGGTTGGTGCCCGATGGCAATGATCCTTCCATGCAATGGCTCATCCATACGCTGGAGGGGCCGGATGATATGCCCGCGCACATCAAAGCGGCGCTGACGCAGACCAGCCTGTCGGTGCCGATTACCAATGGGCGCTTGGCTTTGGGCACGTGGCAGGGCATTTATGTGTTTGAACACAGAACGCAGCCGCATCAACGCGCGCTGGTGGTGCATTTAAGCGGGGAATGACATGGGTACCAAAGATCTTGAAGGTGAGCCAACCGGAACCCTGACAATCCGCACCATTGCCATGCCCGCAGATACCAACGCCAATGGCGATATTTTTGGCGGCTGGGTGATGTCACGGATGGATCAGGCGGGCGGCATTGCCGGGGTCGAGCGTGCGCAGGGCAGGGTGGTAACCGTTGCCGTGGAAGCTATGACATTTATCAAGCCGGTAAAAGTGGGCGACGTGTTGTGCGTCTATTGCGATATCGAGCGCGTCGGCCGCACATCTATGAAAATACATGTGCAAGCCTTCGCTAAACGCTTTTTAACCGGTGAGCGCGACATGGTGACCGATGCCATTTTTACCTTTGTGGCCATCGATGATAACGGTCAGCCGCGCCCGGTTCCTGCATTATAGGTTCTCTTGAACCCTATTTGCCAATCAGCGCTCTTCGTGTTTCCGCTGCAAAAACGGCGGCCAAAGGTGGCAGACCATTTGGTTTCACAACAGCCGTGCGAACGGCTGAGAACAGCAGGCCCACAGGAATGCCGTTGACGCTAGATTTATTGATGCCAGATTTTGGCGCGGCCTGAATATCGGCGCTTGCCATAATAGTTGCACCATCGCGGCTGGTAACAATTGCCTTGCCGCGCATGCGCCCGCCATACAGGCCAAGGCCGGTGGTGGCCGTGCTGGCAATATCCACATAGGTGATTGTTACTTTAAGCGGATAGGCACCGGAATCCGATGGCTTGAGGCGGTCTTTCAATTGAGCTTCCAGCGCGGCTTTAACGGCGGGTGCAACCTCGGCCATGCGCTTGGTGTCGCTTTCCATGCGCCCTTGCGCGCCACTGGTTGTGACTGTGATGGAGGAGAATTTGATAGAGCCAGCAAGGCTCTCTTCAATCGCGCCAATATAGCTGCCGCCACAAGCGGATAAAGACAAGGAAATGAAAAATAAAACAGCAAGGCGAGCAGCTAACTGCATGCCCGCTTTTGTAGCTAGCCCGCTTTTTACAGCGAGCCCACTTGGGGAGAAAAACATAAATCAACCAACTTTTTGAAAACTAAATTTTGCGAAAACAAACTCGCGACGCTCTCTTAGTTGATGGATTTATGTTTTGCAACATACAGTGGTGATGATTACTGCATAATCTCCCAATGAACGGTGATTGTTGCAGAAAAGCTTACCTGACCGCTTTCAATGGGCACGGATGAAGGTGCGCTGACAGTGCGCATGGCCATCGCCATTTCCGGGCGCGGCGAATAACTTGCCTGTTCTTCAATACGGGCAATGCGGCCAAGTTTTACGCCCGCAGCCTCGGCATAATCTTGCGCTTTTGCCAGGGCATTCTGCATGGCTTGGCGACGAGCATCTGCGCGKMRKKSTKYGCCATCCTCGACATCRAAATTAGGGCCGGAGATCGAGTTGCCGCCAAGGCGTATTGCYTGATCCAGCACTGTGCCAATCAGCGATGTGTCACGAACGCGAACGAAAAGCGTGTTGTTGACGGTRTATCCCACAATGCGCGGGCCAGAATCTCGGCTAAGAGATTTYGAGYTGGGRTAGACRATRTTGGGCTGAATGGAAAAATTGGAGGTYTGCAAATCRGCGCTTTTGATGCCKGCTTTTTTCAGGGCGCTTAAAACGGCTGTGGTCTTGCTGTTATTRTCCTGYARCGCATCGCTGGCRATTTTGGCYTCAGACACCATGCCGATRCTGATGATGGCCAAATCGGGAGTGGCAGAGACGGTGCCRTGYCCGGTTAAGGTCAAGAGCGGTGTTTTATCTTGTGCAAGGGCAGGGCCAACAGCTGGGCCAGCAAGTAAAAACGCGGACAAAGCCAGAGAAACGCATAAAGGGACGAGGCGCATGGGACACTCCTGAAGGATGAATAGGTRTTGATATAGGCAGTTTRGGCAAGATTTTGCTAGCGGCTAATTGTGGTCTCATTRCGCCAATTGAGASRGTGWTTGYAAAACGGCCTTGCCCATGGCCACAAGATGGTTTAGCCAAGCATCGTTGACCACACAGATCACACTTGATCTGWASGAAAGGCCTGTAGCTCAATTGGTTAGAGCCAGCGGCTCATAACCGCTTGGTTGGGGGTTCGAGTCCCTCCAGGCCTACCAACACYTTYSTAAGCCATTGAAWATATTGTGTTATATMGCCTTAATCCCGCACCTTGGCAAAAGGTGAGGGATTGTTTGTTGTGCCGTGATGCTGCAATAATCAGGCTATGTTTTCTCCTGCAACTTTTTGGCTGCTCTGCTTATCGATGGCCATGCTGTGCCTGCCGGGCCGCGCTGATGCCCAGCAAAGGGTCGATTTGGAGCTGGTGTTGTCTGTTGATGCTTCGGGTAGCGTGGATGAAGACGAGTATTTGTTGCAGATGCAGGGCATCGCAAAAGCGTTTCGTGATCCGGTGGTCCAGCGCATTATCACTCAAGGTGAGCACGGCGCGATTGCTGTGGCGATGGTGGTTTGGGCCGATGCGCTGACCCAGAAATCTGAGACTCCGTGGTTTTTGGTGTCAAACCCAGCTGAAGCTGAAGTGTTTGCCGCAACAGTGGAAACCATGCCGCGAGAGGTTGTTGGCGCAACGGGCATTGGTGCAGGGCTGGCGTGGAGCATTCGCAAGATGGAGCGCAATGGTTTTGAGGGCACACGGCGGGTGGTGGATGTATCGGGCGATGGCCAGGAAACGCCGCCGCGCGATATTACGGTGCTGATACCCCAAGCGCGCGCTATGGCGCGATCTCGCGGGGTGGTGGTCAATGGGCTGGCGATCCTGTCGGATGAGCCTGATCTGGAGCGGTGGTATGATGATCATGTGCGCACGGGCCGCAACAGCTTTGTGTTTGTTGCCGATGGCTTTGAAGACTTTGCCCGCGCTATGCGTCTAAAACTGATCCGTGAAATTCGAGGGTTTGAGATGTTGGCAAGCTATACCCAATAAAATCATCATCGGCACCATGGGTTTAGCCTGATTATAGCCCATGGCTTGCGCCACAATTCCAGCTTGGAATGGGGCTTTGACCCAGCCTTGAATGTGATTTTGGCCCATCTTTGAATATGATTTGGGTTGCCAAACCGCCGATTTGATGGGTTTTGCCATAAATCTTTTCATTATTACGACTTATTGTTGGTATTAGGTGTCGCATTTTGAATAGGAATTATGCGATAAAGAACCCTCAATAAGCTAGATATCGTGGCTAGGACCCATTGCAATTGTRTTGGCATAAGCTGGTTAAGCTTCCCGGTACATCAGCAATGACTTTGTTTTTTGATAAAGCGCACTGCGTTTTTGACAAGGATTGCTGCGGTATTAAGCGGAATACAAAGGCTATTTTTGCCGATTGTGGCAAGGTTGACTTCGGTTGTATCGGCTGCAYTAATAGTGGTCTGTTCCGCGATAGCGGGAAGCGTGTTGAGGGGCGCGGGGCGAATTATTTCCTGTGAAGGAAACTTGCCGTAACTCGTGTGGGGCCTGTTTGCATGGGCCGCAGTGTTATGCTGCTTCCACCATAAAACGTATTCCAGTTAGCCATTCGCGCGATGGTTTATTGGGGGAATAAACACAATAGCGTACCAAACAATTGCAGCTTAATTGCTGATAAATAAAATAAATTCGGAGGTTCTCATATGAACAACGACACCAAACTTCACCCAAAAGTGGTTGAAGCCCAAGAGATGATGACAGATGGCCGTATGGACCGTCGTGAATTCTTGCGCGTAGCAACGTTGCTCGGCGTCACYGCTGGTACKGCCTATGCGATGGCTGGATTGCCACAACCTGCGGATGCAGCGGCCCATGGCGGCATGCCTTTCCCGGCTGATGATCCAAATGCCAAAGAGGGCGGCGTGATTAACATCGCCATGGAAATCCAGAAGATGGAAGATCCRGCGACTTATTCTTGGGTAGARATGTCCAATCAGACCCGCCACATTCTTGAGCATCTGTCCATGACAGGCCCGGATAATGTGACGCGCCCCATGCTTGCTGAAAGCTGGGAAGCATCTGAYGATCTGAAAACCTGGACATTCAACATCCGCAAGGGCGTTAAATGGCACAATGGTGATGAGCTTGTTGCYGAGCACATCAAATTTAACTTTGAGCGCTGGATGAACCCGGATCTTGGGTCTTCCAATGTTGGCYTGTCMTCYATTTCCGGCATGCTGGAAGAAGTTGATGGCAAGAARARGATGATCGATGGTTCCATCGAAATCATCGATTCCCACACYATCCGCTTYAAYCTGCAAAAAGCTGTGCTGTCCTTCCCAGAAGATATGTACAACTACCCAACTGCGATTGCTCACCCAAGCTTCAAAGCGCCTTTCTCCGATAATCCAATCGGCACGGGCCCTTTTGAGCTTGCCGAGCTTATTGTTGGCGAGCGTTGCATTCTTAAGCGCAAGAAAGACCAGGATTATTGGGGCGGCAAAGTCTACCTTGATGAAATCCGCTATTTCAACTTCTCCGATGAAAACTCCCTCACAGCCTTTGCTGGCGGTGATGTGGATACCATCTATGAATTTGGTATTGAGCAGCTTGAATTTGCCAAGGCACTTGATGGCAACATCGTATCGGCTCGTACCGCACAGATGGTTGGTTTGCGCATGCAAATTACCCAGGCACCTTATGATGATGTGCGAGTGCGCCGCGCCTTCATGATGGCCGTGGATAATGATGTCGTTAAGTCGCTGGTTTATCCAGATGGCGGCGATACTGGTGCCAACTATCATGTTGCGCCGATCCATCCTGAGCATTTTGAACTGCCAGCGCTGAAACGCGATGTTGAAGGTGCCAAGGCACTGTTGGCAGAAGCTGGCTATGCAGACGGTATCGAGTTGACCATTGATGTGGGTAACACAGATGGTCCATGGCATCAGACTGTAGCTGAAGCTGTGCGCGATCAGGTAAAAGATGCCGGCATCGATCTGAACATCAATGTTATGCCTGCTTCCAAATATTGGGAAATCTGGGACAAAACACCATTTGGTGCCACAGCCTGGACCCATCGTCCACTGGGTACAATGGTGCTTTCACTGGGCTACCGTTCTGGTGTTCCGTGGAATGAAACCCACTTTGCCAGCGCAGAGTTTGATGCTGCACTTGATGCTGCTGAAGCAACTTTGGATGTGGAAGAGCGCCGCGCTTTGATGGAGAAGGTTCAGAAGATCATGCAGGATGCTGCGATCAGCCTTATTCCATTCTATCGTCCGCTCTATTCCATTGTGAACCCAAAGGTTCATGGGATGGAATTGCACCCGACGAACTATCACCAGCTTAATAAAGTCTGGAAAAGCTAACTTAAATCCGAAGGGCCGCGGGATTAATCCGCGGCCCTTTTTTTAGAGCGTTCAGCTCTATGCCCTGTTGAGCAATTTGCGACCAATTGTGGGGTGTTTTTTTCTTGATCGATAATGTTGCCAGTCGATCCGGGAATAATAGACGGGGGCCTCATGGCTAAACTGTTTTTGCGACGCTTGATTCAGATGGTTCTGATCATGCTGGTCGCTTCACTCATATTATTCTTTATTTTTGATACGCCGGAATTCAAGAAACGCCTTGCTGTGCAAGAGCTTGGCGGCTTCGCTGTGTCTGCCTTGACCGACGCAAGCTATCAAACATGGCTCGCGAACAAAGGCCTCAATGTGCCGTTCTATGAGCGTTATTCCAACTGGATTGGCAACGTACTGGGCGGCGATATGGGCTTTTCTCACGAGAAGAACCGTGATGTTGGGCCATTGGTGTGGGATAAGTTGAAAAACACCGGCATTTTAGCCTTCTGGGTGTTTGCCTTGATGATACCGATATCGCTGATCCTTGGCGTGTTGGCAGGCATGAAGGAGGGGTCGACGCAGGATCGGGTGGTGTCGTTTGTCTCGGTGTTCTTCACCAGCATACCGGAAATCGCGACGGCCATTTTGCTGACCGTGTTTCTGGCGCTTGGGCTTAAACTGGTGCCCGCTAAATCAGCCATGATCAATGGCTTTGATTGGGCTGCCTTGGTGCTGCCAGTGCTGACCCTGGTGATTTATGATTTTGGCTATGTGGCGCGTATGACCCGCGCATCCATGGCAGAGGTAATGACCTCGCAATACATTCGAACGGCTATTCTCAAGGGCATTCCCTACCGGCGCGTCATCATGAAGCACGCGCTGCGCAATGCGCTGATTGCTCCGTTCACCATCATCGTGTTGCAGCTTAACTGGTTGCTGTCAGGTGTGGTCGTTGTCGAAGTGTTCTTTGAGTATGACGGTTTTGGCAAATTGCTGCTTGAAGCCGCGCTGTTCCCGGATGTGGAGGTGGTGCAGGCTTGTACCCTTGTCGCGGTGCTCATCGCCGTGTTCTCGCAGATCATATCTGATATCGGGTACACGTTTCTCAATCCACGCATTCGGTTTAGTTAGGGGCACGCGATTATGGCTGTATCAGATATACAGGTTCCGCAATTGCCGCTTATGCAGCGCCTTGCCAGACCAAAACCCATGTTGATCCTGTTTGCGATCATGTGGGCTCCGCTGACGTGTTATGTGATGTTCGATCTGCCGGATGCCGTGCTTATACCGGCCATTCCTGCAACCTTGCTGCTTTACACTATTTGCCTTTGGGCGTTTCGCGAATCCACCGTCGCCCTGATTGGGCTGACGCTGGTGTTCTTCTGGCTGTTGATGGCGGTCTCTGCGCCATATCTGCCCTTGATGGACCCCAATAAGCCCATCGCGCCTTTTGTTCTGCCGATGAGCGAGAAGAAAGATATTTTCTTCCTGTTGGGCACCGATTACAAAGGCCGTGATCTTGCATCACGAATGATCTGGGGCTGTCAGCGCGTGCTGGTCTGGGGTGTTACTGCCACGGCTGCTGCCTATTTGGTGGGAACCTTATTTGGCCTTGTGGCTGGCTACCTCTCGGGTTGGTGGGATGAGGTTATTTCCTTCATTTCCAACGTCTTCCTGTCATTCCCTGTGATGGTTCTGTTCATTGTTATTTTGAACTAYCTCGGGCCATCCGGCTTCAAYATCGTCATCGCGGTAACCTTCGCATCGGCCCCGGCCATCATGCGGATTGTGCGYGGGCTGACACTGGATATTAAAACGCGRGACTATGTGTTTGCGGCTCAAACGCGCGGCGAGCATCCGCTCTATGTGATGTTTGTGGAGCTRCTGCCCAATGTGCGYGGGCCGATTATYGTCGATGCCTGTCTGCGCCTTGGCTACACYACGGTTGCCATYACCACGCTGACATTCCTCGGCCTCGGGCTACAGCCACCAGACCCCGATTGGGGGCTGATGATCCGCGAATCTGCGCGTGTCGCCATGTTGTGGAAGTTCTCTTACATGCTGTTGGTTCCGGCTTTGTCGGTATCCTCGCTCATCCTTGGCTTCAATTTGATGGCCGATGGTTTGCGCGAAATCAGTCTCAAAGATTAGGGAGGAGCAAGTTATGAGTGAGATCGTCCCCGTCCTTGAGTGCAAGGATTTGTGCATTTCCTATACGACCAGAGCTGGTGAAATTCCGGCGGTYATCAATTTTAATCWGAAGCTCATGCCGCAGGAATCCCACGGTATTGTGGGCGAATCCGGCTGCGGCAARTCKACSGTCGCGCTGGCGATCATGCAGTATCTGGGYAAAAACGGTTAYATCAAGAGCGGCCAAATTCTGTTCAATGGYCGTGATATGACYGAGATGAGCGAAGAGGAGTTGCGCAAGCTGCGTGGTTCTCAAATCGCCATGGTTTATCAAGAGCCGATGGCGTCGCTTAACCCRTCYATGCGCATTGCCGATCAATTGGCTGAAGTGCCAATGTACCATGATGGCATGAATAAAGCGGATGCGAAAAAGCGCGCGATTGAAATGCTGGAAAAGGTGAAACTGCCTGATCCACCGCGCATCATGAACTCGTATCCGCACCAGATTTCTGGCGGCCAACAGCAGCGCGTGGTGATTGCCATGGCGTTGTTGTCCAACCCCAAACTATTGTTACTGGATGAGCCGACAACGGCGCTGGATGTAACCGTTGAAGCGGGCATTGTGGAGYTGATCCGCGAGATTGCCGAAGAGTTCGGCACGTCGYTGATTTTCATTTCGCACAATCTTGGTCTCATTCTGGAAACCTGTGATCGCATCACCGTGATGTATTCTGGCCAGGCGGTAGAAATTGGCGAGATCGGCGATGTATTTGATGAAATGCGCCATCCTTATACGCATGGCTTGTTTTCATCTATTCCGCTTCCCGGTGCTGACAAATACAATAGCCCCCTGGTGCCCATTCGTGGCCAGTTACCGCTGCCGCATGAGCGTCCCGATGGTTGTTATTTCGGGCCGCGTTGCGATTATTTTGAGGCCGGGCGCTGTGACAAGGGCTTCATCCCGCTGGATGAGACCGACAAGGATTCCAACCATTTTGTACGTTGTACAAAATTCCAGGAAATCAACTGGAATGACAAGCCCAAAGCTGTTGTTAAAGAGCGCACAATTCCGGGCGATATTGTTCTCGATATCAGGGATTTGCAAAAGCACTATGAGGTGGAAAGCGGTGGCCTGATGGTGTTTGGCGGTGAAACTAAAACCGTTAAAGCCAATGAAGGCATCAACTTTCACGCCCGCGAAGCCGAGACCGTGGCCATCGTCGGGGAATCCGGTTGCGGCAAATCCACCTTCGCCAAAGTGTTGATGGGGCTTGAAGAAGCCACATCTGGTGATGTGCAATTTGGCGATGTAGAGTTATCTGAAACCAGTGTGCACGACCGGGATTCTGAGACGATTTCCAATCTTCAAATGATTTTTCAAAACCCGTTTGATACATTGAACCCCAGCCATACAGTTGGCTATCAAATTGGCCGGGTTATCCGCAAATTTGGCGTGGAGAGTGATCCTGTAAAGGTTGAGCAGCGTGTGCTGCATCTGCTGGATATGGTCAAACTGCCTCGTGATTTTGCCAAGCGGCGGCCACGCCAGCTTTCTGGTGGCCAAAAGCAACGCGTGGGTATTGCCCGAGCCTTTGCCGGGGACCCAAGTCTGGTGATTGCTGACGAGCCAGTTTCGGCGCTGGATGTATCTGTGCAGGCGGCGGTAACCGAATTGCTGATGGATATTCAGCGTAAGAAACGCACAACCTTGCTGTTCATTTCTCACGATTTGTCCGTTGTGCGCTATCTGGCGGACCGGATTGTGGTGATGTATCTGGGGCAGATTATGGAGCAGGGGCGCACTGAGGAAATCTTTGCGCCGCCCTATCATCCCTATACCGAGGCACTGCTATCGGCGGTTCCAATTGCGGATACGTCAATTGAAAAGCGCAAAATTGTGCTTGAAGGCGAGCTGCCATCCGCGCTCAATCCGCCAAAAGGCTGCCCGTTTTCTACGCGCTGCCAATACAAGATTGTTGGTCTTTGCGATGAGATTGTTCCGCCGGTTCAAACATTATCCGATGATGATACCCGGGTTATGGGGCACCAGATTATGTGCCACCTTTCCAGCGAAACATTGAGGAATATGGAGCCTGTCTTCAAGCAGAAAGAGCCGGAGCCTGCGGAGTAGGCATCGACCCACTAAACAAAGGCAAATCTCAGTTAGCATCATCCTTGCTGCGATTTGCTTTCATCGCCAGTTTTAAGAATTGCGGCGAGGTGCGGATAAGCGCCACGAAGCGTCGATCGGCGCGTGGCTCCAAACCTGGCCGGCGGATGGCTCTGAAAATCGTAAAGATCACCAACATGCCATGCACGATGCTTGTGTAGAGGAACATGGCCGGTGCGCCGAGGTTCTCGGCAAAAATAGCGGCGAAGAACGGCCCGCCAATGGCACCTGATGAGAAGAAGAACATCAGGCCAGCCGCCACCAGAACATATTGGTCATCTCCGGCCTGATCGTTGGCATGCGCCGCAGACAGCGAATAGAGCGGCATGGCGAACGCGCCAAAAGCAAAAATGCCAATCAGGCTCGCGGTTTGCGATGTGCCGCCCATGGCCGACAAAACCARCCCRGCGGCAATGGCCCCRAGCGTTGCRATCATCARCGCYACRCGGCGGCTRAARCGGTCWGATATCCAGCCAAGCGGATATTGCAACAAAATACCGCCCGCAATGCCAGCACTCATAAAGGTCGCGATGCCSGTTTCATCAAAGCCAACATCTTGCGCRTAGAGCGGGCCRACAAGGCGAAAGGCGGAGTTGGTGAGGCCGATGGTAAAACARCCAAAGCASGCCAGCGGCGAAATGGCCCAYACGGCYTTKAGATCRAAATGAAAGTTTTCCGGTGGTTCGGGCCGMGATCWATCCGATAGCGAAATYGGCACGATCGAYAGGCAGTAAAGCATCGCKGCAACCGAGAAAATGGCAAAGCTCATGACGCCAAAAGCGGGAATGAGGAACTGGCCGCCCGTCACCGCCAGCAGATCGATAATCCGGTAAAACGATAGGACCCGCCCACGGTTGTTCTTGTCTGCCTTGGAATTGATCCAGCTTTCAATGGTGGTGAACAGCCCCGAAAAGCARAACCCCACRACAAASCGAATGGCCATCCACAGCCATTGATCRATCACCAKCACCATCATCAATGTGCCAACSGCRGAAAGSGCYGCMAGSGCCGCAAAGGTGCGGATRTGGCCAACGGATTGCAGCAGGCGAGGCGCATARATRCAGGCCAGCAAAAAGCCGGTGGAATAGCCCGCGCCAATCATGCCGATATCAAGTGGAGAAAACCCTTCCGCYGTRCCGCGAAGRGTKATGAGTGTGCCTTGCAAGCCATTGCCYGCRAGCAAAATGCCAGCTGCRACGAGAAGGGGGATAAGGGTGATCGGCATGGGGGCGCAAATTCAAAGAGTCGAATAAAGTAGTAGTGAGCGCTTCGATCAAAGAAATGTCCAGCGGGTAATTTGCAGGACTGCTATGTGATGAAAATACGCTCGATAAACCAATAGGTTCCAATGGCGGCGATAAGTATTGAGCCGGGAATGGTGATGGTTTTGCGATACCAGCTTTTTTTGCCAAACCAGAAACCAACAGTCAAAAAGCACGCGGCGATAATGGTCAATTGACCAAGTTCAACCCCGACATTGAAGGCAACCAGCCCTGTCACAAAGTGCTCTTTTGCAAGGCCAATACCTGCCAGCACGCTGGCRAARCCCARCCCGTGCAGCAGGCCAAAGCCAAAAATCACAAAGGGTCGCCAGCGGCTGAGGTGGTCTAAAAAGATGTTTTCAATGCAGATGAACACAATGCTTGCRGCAATCARCGGCTCYACAATTTGCGGGGGTATGGTSACCAGCCCMAGAATGCCGAGYGCCAGTGTGATGGAGTGSGCCAGCGTAAAACTGGTGATTTGCCAAAGGAGCGGAGAGAGCTTTGTGCTAAGCAGAAACAGGCCGACAACGAACAAAATATGGTCCAGCCCTTTGGGCAAGATATGCTCGAAGCCAATGGCCACATAATTGGCAAATACGCTCCATAAGGTTTGTTTGGTCGGACCTTTAATGGCAATAAGATCGCTGCTTACGCCGGATGTGAGATAGGCGGTGTAGCCTTCGCCGCTTTCATTTAAGGGGCCGCGCAAAACAATCGCGCCATAATCTGTCGACCATGAAAAGGATATGTCTTTGCTGCCCTCAGGGATATTTCCCGCGAAGATCAATGCGCTTGATCGGGCCAAATCCAGATCGCCGATGTCCGGGATCGTGATGGTTTTCAGTATCACGGGCAGCGCTGTATCATCTGCGGTGAAATGGATGTTGGCCAGCAATTCTGCCGCACGAGTTTGTAAAAGCATTTCCAAATCTTGCGGCGTGTTGGCCCGCAATGAATTATAGGTGTCGGCGTTTGGCGAAGCATCCGTATCTTCATGCTCTGCGCCAATGCCCGCCAAAATGGCTTCCAGATTAAGAGTGATATCCAGCTCGAAACGGGTTCCATCATCGGGGAACGAAAGATCCGCGATTGCAGGCTGAATTTCGTGGGCATCACTGGTTTGTGGCAGCCAGAGAACCAGCGACATTACCAAAACGATACAAGACAACACCATTTTCATGATGTTTATTGCGGGGTACAATTCAGGCTGGTAATCTTTTGCGAGACTATGGGTCATGATTAAACTTCTAGCGGAACAATCGGGGCGCTGACAATGAAAAGAATAGCAAGAATTGCGGCGAAAAATCGAGTTCTTCCCGGTCTATTGCAAAGTATCTTTTCCGGTGCGCTAGCTCTTATGCTTTTTAGTGGGGCCGCGTCTGCCCATGAATTCTGGATGGCACCCAAGGACAGCACCGTAGAGATTGGCGATACCATTTTAGGCACGCTCAATGTTGGGCAGGATTTGAAGGGCAACACCTACTCCTATCTGCCGCCGCGTTTTGAACGCTTTACCGCAACGATTGGCGATGACACTTTTGATGTGCAGGGCCGGGCCGGAGATAATCCAGCTCTCAACATGGTCGCCGAGAAAAATGGCCTGCATATCTTTGCCTATCAATCAAAACCAGAGCGGCTGACCTATTCGAAGCGCGAGAAATTTGAGAATTTTCTCAAATATGAAGGCCTCGATTGGGTTCTGGCCACCCATGATGCCCGCAAATTGGCCCCAAAAGGTTTTCGCGAAAACTATACGCGGTTTGCCAAGGCSYTKGTGCAGGTTGGYAAACCGACCAGAAATGATATGGACCAGTTGGTTGGCTTGCCAATTGAGCTGGTGGCGCTGACCAACCCGATGTTCAGCGGTGATGAGCTGTTGAATGTGCAGCTGATGCACGAAGGCAAGCCATTGGGAAACATCCAAATTGCCATGTTCCACCGCTATCCGGACGGCAAATTTGAACGCACACTTTTTAGAACCAATGAGGGCGGCCGCGCGACATTGCAGCTAAATGGTGCTGGTTTTTATCTGCTCAGCGCCGTGCAAATGATCGCGATTAACGAAGATGCCACCGGCGARGATAAACTGAAGCTGCCCGCYTGGCACAGCCTTTGGGCATCGCTRAGTTTCCACCGCGAATAGCTTTGCRGCGGCAAAACACMTTGCGGCGTGTAAACYCGTTGTTTGTCGGGCCATCTTGGATTAGAAGACTTTAAATTCTTTCTTCCAATATTTTGGCATCAAAAGGTAGCACCCTCCATGGCGCGGCAATTCATCTATCATATGAGCGGACTCTCCAAGACCTATTCCGGCGGGAAAAAGGTATTGGATAATGTGCATCTGTCTTTYTATCCCGATGCCAAAATYGGCGTYTTGGGCCCCAATGGCTCGGGTAAATCGACYCTGCTGCGCATTATGGCGGGCCTCGACAARGATTTCACCGGTGAGGCCTGGGCCGCTGATGGTGCCAAAATCGGTTATTTGCCGCAGGAGCCGCAGCTGGACGAAAGCCTAGATGTGC